>JBGVKN010000075.1:0-4017 GCA_045123795.1 Faecousia sp.
CGTTCCGCCCTTGCCGGAGACAAACGCGATCACTTCGCCCAAGCTTATACGCCCCCTAATCATAGTTTGGTTTCATTATAAAGGAATATCGCACAAAAAGCAAGGGTATTTTCCCAGGTTTTCAAAGTTTTTTTATGACAAATCACAATAAAACGTTTTCGAAATCCGACGGGGCAAAGCCGGACCGGACAATTGCCGCCCCGGGAAAAATTAGGGTTGCGAAGGAAGGCAGAATGATATAAAATTAGAGTGTAAAAATACGGGCTATCCGCCCGATAATTGGAGGAATGATACCCATGTTCAATAAGATGATCGAGACTCTGAAGGCAAACAACCGCTCCATCGTTTTCACCGAGGGTCATGACGCCCGTATTCTGGAAGCCACCGCCCGCCTGAAGGCTGACGGCTTCATCAAGCCCATCCTGGTCGGCAATGTCGACGTGGTCAAGGGCAAGGCTGCCGAGTGCGGCTTCGACATCGAAGGTGTTGAGATCCTGGATCCCGCTACCTACGAAGGCATGGACAAGATGGTGGAAACCATGGTCGCTCTGCGCAAGGGCAAGATGTCCGCTGAAGAGTGCCAGAAGGCTCTTTCCAAGGGCAATTACTTCGGCACCATGCTGGTGAAGATGGGCTATGCCGACGCTCTGCTGGGCGGCGCCACCTACTCCACCGCCGATACCGTCCGTCCCGCTCTGCAGCTGGTCAAGACCAAGAAGGGTGCCAATCTGGTTTCCTCCTGCTTCATCATGGTTCGTGGCGACGAGAAGATCGCCATGGGCGACTGCGCCATCAACCTGAGCTACGAGGATTCCGTCGATAAGGAAGGCAACGTCACCGTTTCCGCCGCCCGCAAGCTGGCTGAGGTGGCTGTGGAAACCGCTAAGACCGCCAAGGTCTTCGGCATTGACCCCAAGGTTGCCATGCTGAGCTTCTCCACCAACGGCTCCGGCAAGGGCGGCACCGTCCAGCTGAGCCACGATGCCACCATCGTCGCCAAGGAGATGGACCCCGAGCTGCTCATCGACGGCGAGATGCAGTTCGACGCTGCCGTTGCCCCCGAGGTCGGTCAGCTGAAGTTCCCCGGCTCTCCCGTGGCCGGCTACGCCAACACCTTCATCTTCCCCACCATTGAGGCCGGCAACATCGGCTACAAGATTGCTCAGCGTCTGGGCGGCTTCGAGGCTTACGGCCCCATCCTGCAGGGTCTGGCTGCGCCCATCAACGACCTGAGCCGTGGCTGCAACGCTGATGAGGTCTACAAAATGGCCATCATCACCGCCGCCCTGGTGTAATTATGCCCTAGAGAACCGACCCTTTTGGGTCGGTTCTTTGACTATCTGCCGATTTTCGACAGCCACGGTCTTTTATCCTTGACCATCGGTTTTTGCTATGATATCATTTATTAAATGACATTAGAACTATTCAAGACGGAGGAGATTCCAATGGCTTACATTTATCCGGAACCCAGCCACACCTTCAGCGAGTACCTGCTGATCCCCGGCTACACGTCCGAGGAGTGCATCCCCGACCGTGTTTCCCTGCGCACCCCCCTGGTCAAGTACCGCAAGGGCGTGGAGGAGCCCGCCATCAGCCTGAACGTGCCTCTGACCTCTGCGGTCATGCAGTCCGTGTCCAATGACACCCTGGCCATCGCTCTGGCTAAGGAAGGCGGCATCAGCTTCATCTACGGCTCCCAGTCCATAGAGGATCAGGCCGCCATGGTGGCCAAGGTCAAGGGCTACAAGGCCGGCTTTGTGGTTTCTGCCTCCAACCTGACTCCCGAGCATACTCTGGCTGACGTTCTGGCCCTGAAGGCTAAGAACGGCTTCTCCACCGTTGCCATCACCGAGGACGGCACTGCCACCGGCAAGCTGCTGGGCATAGTGTCCGGCCGTGACTACCGTGTGTCCAGAATGTCCCCCGATCAGAAGGTCGGCACCTTCATGACCCCCCGTGAAAAGCTGGTGGTGGGCCAGAAGGACACCACCCTGAAGCTGGCTAACGACATCATTTGGGATAACAAGCTGAACAGCCTGCCCATTGTGGATGAGAACGATCACCTGATGTACTTCGTCTTCCGCAAGGACTACGCCTCCCACAAGGCCAACCCCCTGGAGCTGCTGGACAGCCAGAAGCGTTATCTGGTGGGTGCCGGCATCAATACCCGTGACTACGCCACCCGTATTCCCGCTCTGCTGGAGGCCGGTGTGGACGTGCTGGTCATTGACTCCTCCGAGGGCTTCACCTGCTGGCAGGAAAAGACCATCAAGTGGGTTCGTGAAAACTACGGCGACACCGTGAAGATCGGTGCCGGCAACGTGGTTGACAAGGACGGCTTCCGCTTCCTGGCCGAGGCTGGCGCAGACTTCATCAAGGTCGGCATCGGCGGCGGCTCCATCTGCATCACCCGTGAAACCAAGGGCATCGGCCGTGGTCAGGCTACCGCACTGATCGACGTTGCCGAGGCTCGTGACGAATACTTCAAGGAAACCGGCATCTACGTGCCCATCTGCTCCGACGGCGGCATCGTCCACGATTATCACATGACCCTGGCTCTGGCCATGGGCGCTGACTTCATGATGCTGGGCCGCTACTTCGCCCGGTTCGACGAAAGCCCCACCAACAAGGTCATGGTGAACGGCGCTTACATGAAGGAGTACTGGGGCGAAGGCTCCAACCGTGCCCGGAACTGGCAGCGCTACGATCTGGGCGGCTCCACCAAGCTGAGCTTCGAGGAAGGCGTTGACTCCTATGTCACCTACGCCGGCCCCCTGCACGACAACGTGGAGGCTTCTCTGTACAAGGTCAAGTCCACCATGTGCAACTGCGGTGTCATCACCATCCCCGACCTGCAGAAGAACGCCAAGCTGACTCTGGTTTCCGCCACCTCCATCGTCGAGGGCGGCGCCCACGATGTCACCCTGCGCTCCACCTCCGGTGTGAAATAATCAATGTCCCTGTGTCAACCGACACAGGGACATTTTTTGTGGTATAATACATTCAGAATGGTCTGCGCAGGCGACCACATTTGTAGGCAGTGTGGATTTTCTGGTAGTCCAGCTCCTCACACAAGCCGATGTAACGCTCCACGATCTGCTGGTCTTCGCTGCTGAGTTGTTGGAGCACCTGCTTGTATCTTTCTTCCGCCTGTTCCAATTCCCCCAGCAGCAGTTTGAACTCCGGGTCGTGGTCTAACATTTCCTGCATTTGTGCCTGTCCGGTTCTGATCCACTCTTCCATTTTTTATCACCCCATTTGATTATAAAACGTTTTGTTATATTTTTCAATATAACAATTTGTTTTATTCTATAATTTATAGATATAACACAAAAATGGTGGGGTGCAGAAAATGTATGAGCGTATCCGGGATCTGCGGGAAGACAACGATCAAACCCAACTCGATTTGGCCCATGTGCTGCACTGCACACAGGTTTGCTACTCCAATTACGAAAATGGGAAGCGAAACATCCCCACCACAGTGCTGGAAATTCTAGCGGATCATTATGGGGTCAGTGTGGATTACCTCATGGGACGTACCAATGTGAAAACGCCTTATCCGAAAAAATAACTATGCCTATTTATTTTAGGACATATCGTCCATTTTGTCAATAGGACGATATGTCCTTTGGTATTCTAATTGCGGTGATGAATAATGCAATTACGAATCCGAGATTTAAGAGAAGACCACGACCTGAAACAAAAAGAGGTTGCGGCAATTTTGATGTGCGATCAATCCCTGTATTCCAAGTATGAGCGCAACGAGCGGCCCTTGCCGCTGGAATACGCCGACAAGCTGGCAGACCATTACGGAGTCAGCGTGGATTACCTGATGGGACGCACCAATGTGAAAACGCCTTATCCGAAGAAGTAAGGTAAATTGTTGTTTAGCGTTGCGAGGATGCTCCGCACCCTCGGCCCCCGCTTTTAAGAGGGGGCTGGCGAAAATCTCTGATTTTCGACTGGGGGAGTTCGAGAAAACAGACGTTTTTACTCCCCCCGACCTCGCTTACGCTC
>JBGVKN010000076.1:0-1587 GCA_045123795.1 Faecousia sp.
GCCAGCTGGGGCAAAATCGGTATGACAGAGATTCGGATCTGCGACCATGAGAATTTGAAAAAGTTGGGGATTTTTCGGTGAAGTCAGACCAAATCGCGAACATTTCCAGAGCGAAAAAAGACACAACTAAGGATGTGGAGCGACGGCATTACTCCAGCCCGAACGCAAAAATCCCCACAGCCAATCCTCCGATAAGGATAGGAAAGACTGTGGGGATTTCTTATGCCGCATTCATTGTTTTGAAAATGACATGCAGCACTTTCCTGACGATGCATATATCAGCCGCCGAGGTTTTTCAGGAACTGATTCTTCTTTTCGGCGCCATATGCGGTATATGTACCGCTCTGAAGATTGCCGTAGGCTACACAGATGGCCTCGTCCCAGCTTTCTTTTTCGTGGTTAACGAGGATTGGGTAGTAATGTACACCGTTGCGTTCTGCTGCATCGCAATCGCCGGGCGCATCTCCCACCATCAGCACCTTTTGGGGATCGTAGCCGAATTTCAGCATAGCAGCAATGCAGGTAGCTTTCGAACCGACATCCTGCGCCAGCACAATATCGGTATGCTCTAAAAGGTCAAACTTGCCCCACTCCTCTTCCACCGCATCCCGATTGGCGGAGGAGACCATGGCAACATCCGCAAATGCGTGCGCAGCAGCCAGACCTTCCTTTGCACCGGTGTAGGGGATCTTCAGACTTTCGTCCAGTTCCACGATAGCAGCATTGACTGCTTTGGACCAGGAGAGTGCTTTCTGAAGAACCAGCTTTGCATCTCCCTGGGCAGCCTCAGCAGCCTTGGATACAGCGTCATTACTCAGCGCAGGAGCGGTATCTGCCCATTGGGCAAGCGCATCCACACCGGCAATTTTCTTATACTTTCCGTCGATTTCCTTCAGCGCCATAGCAAGGCCCTTGAAGCGGTTGATACCGCGGGTCATGGAGAACAGATTGATCACATTCCAGCGGTCCAGTATTTCTTCTTTCCATTCTTCCAGTCCCCATTCTGCAACCATACAGGGGCCAAAGCAGTGGAAATGCTTACAGTTCATGGTATCCATGACGCAACCGTCAGAGTCCACACAGATGAGGTATTCGTGCTTTCTTTCAAAGCCGTCAAAGATGGACATAGCTTTCTCTCCTCTCAAAATGTTATTAGGCATGCAGGGCAGTTCCGCTGTTTGCGAAGCTGCCCTGCTTTTATGTGTTACAAATTATACGCGGGTATCCCACATGCCGCAGAAGGAGTCAATGGGGTCAGTACCCTTGAAAGCATCGGGGCCTGCAACCAGTGCGTCCACCAGTGCGTCCATGGTGTCATCATTGGAGTCGTATGCGTTGATGTAGGTCCGCAGCTGAGGCGCATCAGCCAGCATACCGGGCAGGTTCACGGAAATGCCAACGACAGGCTGCTCGTGGACATACCAGGGAATTTCACCACCGCCCTTAGACACACCGAAGGCAGGATGACCGCCGCCCACGTTGAACAGGGAGATTACCAGATCCTGCTGAGAGGTGAAATCGGCGATGGCATTCTTACCGGCCAGGTACATATTGACAGATACCTTCTCACCGGCAGCAATCTGCTTC
>JBGVKN010000077.1:0-13465 GCA_045123795.1 Faecousia sp.
GTTGTTTAGCGGTTTTATGCGCCGGAGGCGCAATGCCTTCTCCTTGAGGAGAAGGTGGGCCGCCGTGTACGGCGGCTCGGATGAGGTGTAGCCCCGAAGGGGCGTTACAATGTAACGAATTCGCCGAAATGCTAATACAAAACGGAACATTTTATTGCACACCTCATCAGTCAAAAATCAAAGATTTTTGACAGCTTCCCCTCAAGGGGAAGCCTTGGACGCTTCCGCGCCAGTACCGTAAACAACAATTTATCATACCAGAATTCCCGAAAGAATGCCCGGAGCAGTTGCTCCGGGCATAAACTTTATTAAACGTGGTCGATGGCCTGTGCCAGATCGGCGATCAGATCCTCGGCATTTTCCAGACCGCAGGACAGACGGATCAGATCTGCACCAACGCCGGCGGCATCCAACTGCTCATCGGTCATCTGCCGGTGGGTGGCAGAGGCCGGGTGCAGACAGCAGGTGCGAGAGTCTGCTACATGGGTTTCGATGGAGCCCAGCTTCAGGTGCTTCATAAACACCTCGGCAGCCTTGCGGCCACCCTTCAAACCAAAGGAAATGACGCCACAGGAGCCATTGGGCATATACTTCTGAGCCAGCTCATAATACTTATCGCCCTTCAGGCCACAGTACTTGACCCAAGCAACCTTCTCATTGCTCTGGAGAAACTCGGCGATCTTCTGACCGTTTTCACAGTGCTGGCGCATCCGGAAGGGCAGGCTTTCCAGACCCAGATTCAGCAGATAAGCGCTCTGGGGGCTCTGGCAGCAGCCGAAGTCACGCATGAGCTGGGCGGTACACTTGGTGATGAACGCACCGGCAAGGCCGAAGCGCTCGGTGTAGGTAACACCGTGATAGCTGTCATCCGGAGTGCACAGACCGGGGAACTTATCGGGATACTTTGTCCAATCAAACTTGCCGCTGTCCACGATGCAGCCGCCCACGGCGGAGGCATGACCGTCCATATACTTGGTGGTAGAATGGGTAACGATATCCGCACCCCACTCGAAGGGACGGCAGTTGATGGGGGTAGCAAAAGTATTGTCAATGATCAGAGGTACACCGTTGGCATGCGCAACCTTAGCAAACCGCTCGATATCCAGCACGTTCAGGGCAGGGTTAGCGATGGTTTCGCCGAACACAGCCTTGGTATTAGGCCGGAAGGCTGCTTGCAGCTCCTCCTCCGTAGAATCAGGGCTGACAAAGGTAAACTCCACACCCATCCGCTTCATGGTAACACTGAACAGGTTGAAGCTGCCGCCATAAATAGCGGAGCTTGCCACCACGTGATCGCCGCAGCCGGCGATATTGAACACAGCGAAGAAGTTGGCTGCCTGACCGGAGCTGGTCAGCATAGCGGCGGTGCCGCCTTCCAGTGCGGCGATCTTCGCCGCCACCGCATCGCAGGTAGGGTTCTGGAGCCGGGAGTAGAAATAGCCCTCTGCCTCCAGATCGAACAGCTTGCCCATATCCTCGGAGGTAGCATATTTAAATGTAGTGCTTTGATAAATGGGAATCTGCCGGGGCTCGCCGCTTTTGGGGCTGTAGCCGGCCTGAATGCACAGGGTTTCTGCGCGGAGCTTCTGATCCATGGGAATCACCTCATAATAAGAATATCGTTATTGTACTCTCCCGAGGGGCTTTTGTCAATCAGCGGCAGAAAAAACGGGCGTGCATTCTGCACGCCCGCTGGTATGTTTGTAATGTTTACCGGGCATCACGGCTGGACAGATACTTGCGAACCATCAGCGCCACCTTGAACACGATGGCATGGTCGAACTGACGCAGATCCAATCCGGTCAGCTTCTTGATCTTCTCCAGACGATAGACCAGTGTATTGCGGTGGACAAACAGCTTACGGGAGGTTTCGGAAACGTTCAGGTTGTTCTCAAAGAACTTGTTGATGGTGAACAGAGTCTCCTGATCCAAACTGTCGATAGAGTTCTTCTTGAACACTTCGCTCAGGAAAATCTCACACAGGGTGGTGGGCAGCTGGTAGATCAGACGGCCGATACCCAAATTCTCATAGTTGATGATGCTCTTCTCAGTATCAAAGACCTTGCCCACATCGATAGCGGTCTGGGCTTCCTTGTAAGAGTCAGCCAGATTGCGCAGATGCTCTGCGATGGTGCCGATGCCGATCACAGTCTTAATGAACAGTTCGTTTTTCAGGGTATCCTCGATACTGCGGGCGATCTTATCCAGATCCTCACCGGTGGTGGAGGGAGTGATCTGCTTGACCACAGCAATATCGGTTTCATTGATGCTCAGGACAAAATCCTGCAGCTTATCGGAGAACATACCGGACAGCACATCCACCGTTGCCACATCGCTATGTCCCACCTGACGGACAAGGAACACAGCCCGAGGCGCATCGGTAGAGAAATGCAATTCCTTGGCACGGATGTAAATATCACCGGGGAGGATGTTATCCATGATGATATTCTTCACAAAGGTTCCACGGTCATGCTTTTCCTCGTAGAACACCTTGGCATCGTTCAGCGCCACATAAGCCATAGCGCAATAACCCCGGGCGATTTCATCATCGCCGGAGCAGAACACGGCATACTCAAAGAAATTGGAGCTGTTGATGATGGCCTTGAAGGTCTTCTGACCAAAGGTCACGATGGGATCAGTGGAATTGGCCACTTTCAGTGCCGCATCCGTCCAGCGCTCACCAAGCAGGGCCATATCCGTGCAGGAAACCACGCAGCCCTCGGTATCGATTACACCGAACACACGGTCTGCTACATCTTTCAACTGAACCATGACGCTCTGAAAAACACTGTTGGACATTTTCTAGGTCCTCCCTCATTAAAATGCATAAATGCGCATTTCACAAAATTGCTCTATCATTATACACACCTTTTGCACATTTTGCAAGTACCTTTTGACATATTATTGCAAAAAACTATATCTTTTTTGTGGGTATTGTCATATCCTCCACCAATGTGACGTTAGATAGTCGCTTGCCGCATCCATTACATTCCACAAACGCAGAAATAAGATGATCAACACGACCGAAAGAAAACACTTTACAGCCGGATATGGATATAGTATAATTCGTACATATTCAAACACAAATGAACACCCATTTTTGTTCATTGTGGAAAGGAGAATCTATAGAATATGCACCATATCCACCGTAGTCTGGCTCTGATTTTGGCGCTGGTGCTGGCATTGACCGCCTTTGCATACCCTGTTTTTGCCGCCAATGAGTCATTGGAGATCAAGGACAACCTTTACAGTGAAGACATCGGTCTACGGGTCAAGCTGTCCGCCACCGTCGATCACCCTGAAACCGCCTTCCGGGTCACCGGTCCCGAAGGTGATGTAACAATTGCTTCCGTCACCCCGGACAAATACAACATCTATACCATCACTTTCGCAGAGCCCTTGAAGCTATACCACGACTATACCATCCACTGTCTGGATGCCCAGTCCCCCCCCTGTACGCCCCCAGCTACTATTCCACAGAGGAATTCGAGAGCCTGTATACCTACACCGGGAATGATCTTGGCGCTACTTACGCCAAAGAAAAAACTACCTTCCGGCTCTGGGCTCCCACCGCTACCACCGTCAAAGTCAACCTTTACGAAAGCGGCACCGCCGGCACTGATGACCGAATCGAGCAGATTGAAATGACAGCCGACATAAACGGTACTTGGGTCGCCGAAAAGAGCGGCGATCTGAACGGTGTATACTACACTTATCAAGTAGATGTGGATGGTCAGAGCAACGAAGCCTGCGATCCCTACGCCCGAACCACCGGTGTCAACGGTCTGCGAGCCATGGTCATCGATCTGGACAGTACCGATCCTGCCGGCTGGGATCAGGACAAAGATCCCCATTACGGCAACGCCATCACCGATGCGGTGATCTATGAGCTCCATGTCCGTGACCTAAGTGTGGATGAAAGCTCCGGCATCACCAACAAGGGCAAATTCCTTGGCATCATCGAAAGCGGCACCACGAATTCTCAGGGTGTCCCCACAGGCCTCGACCACATGAAGGATCTGGGTATTACCCACCTGCACCTGCTGCCCAGCTACGACTACGCCTCCGTAGACGAAAGCAAGCTGGATACCCCGCAGTTTAACTGGGGTTATGATCCGCTGAACTACAATGTGCCCGAAGGCTCCTACGCCACCGACCCTTACAAAGGAGAGGTGCGTGTTTCTGAGTTTAAGCAGATGGTCAAGGGTCTGCACGACAACGGTATCAGCGTCATTATGGACGTGGTGTACAATCATGTTTACAACGCCGACACCTTCTGTTTCAATCAGATCGTCCCCGACTATTTCAGCCGGGTCAACCCCAAGGGTCACCAGTGTAACGACTCCGGCTGTGGCAACACCACCGCCTCTGAGCGCTCCATGGTCAAGAAGTACATCATTGATTCCGTCAAATACTGGGCAGACGAGTACCACATCGACGGTTTCCGTTTTGATCTGGTGGGTCTGATCGACACAGAAACCCTCAACGCCATAGTAGAAGAAGTCCACAAGACCCACCCCAACGTGATCTTCTACGGCGAGGGCTGGGATATGACCAGCTACATCACCAAGGACGGCTACACCATGGCCACTCAGAAAAATGCCGTCGAAACCCCCGGCTTTGCCTACTTCTCCGACACGATCCGGGATGCCATCCGCGGTTCCATGCAGAACAGCTCTCAAGGCGGCTATCTGACCAACGCAGGCGGCTATGCCTCCATCATCAGCAACAGCTTCCTTGGTGCGCCCTCCTGGTGCAAGACCCCCACTCAAACCATCAATTACGCCTCCTGCCATGACAATCTGGCTCTGTTCGACAAAATCACCTTGTCCACCAAGGAGGAAACCGTTGAAACCCGGATTCAGATGAACAATCTGGCCGCCGCCATCGTCATGACCTCTCAGGGTGTACCCCTGTTCCAAGCCGGCGAGGAAATGCTCCGCTCCAAGCCTATGCCCGAGGGTGAAACGCCCAACGCCGACCGCAACCACGGCTTCTATCACAATAGTTATAAATACAGC
The DNA here is from genome assembly GCA_045123795.1 of Faecousia sp. Taxonomy (GTDB): domain Bacteria; phylum Bacillota; class Clostridia; order Oscillospirales; family Oscillospiraceae; genus Faecousia. Next base: position 5,022 of record JBGVKN010000077.1, read on the forward strand.
GATGCGGTCAACAACATCAAGTGGGATGACCTGAATAAGAAAGCCTATCAGGACGTATACAATTACTATAAAGGATTGATTGCTTTCCGAAAGGCTCACCCCGCCCTGCGGCTGACCTCTGCCGAGGATGTCAGCGCAAATATCGCACCCCTGTCTGATCTAGAGAGCAACGTCAACGCTTTCCACATCAAGGGCGGCATCAACGGCGAAACCAGCAACGGTCTGGTGGTGGTATTCAATCCCAGAAAGGAAGCCACCTCCATCACGCTGCCTGAGGGCAAGTGGAATGTGTACGTTGACGGCGAGAACGCCGGAACCACTGTCCTACGCACCGTCGAAGGCACTGTCAGCGTCGATTCCATCAGCGCCATGGTGCTGGTACAGGATGAAGCGCCTGTAAGCGATCTGGTTCCCGAGCCCGGCCCCGGCCCTAAGCTGAATATCGGTGCGATCATTGGCGTGATCGCTGCAGTTTTGGCAGTAATGGCAGTCGCAGTCATTGTGATCATCAGAAAGCATAAGCAGTAATATTGAACGCCGCCTGCATCGCAGGCGGCGCTTCTTTGTAAATTGTGCTATAAATTGTTGTTTAGCGATGTAACGAAAATACACATCTCCGTAGGGGAGGGTCTTGACCCTCCCACAACGTAACGATTTTTGAACTGTATATTCTTTGTGAATACGTTCTGTTTCCGTAAAATAACCAACATATCGAAGTGTTTTAGGTTTTTGGGAGGGTCAAGACCCTCCCCTACGGAATTCGTGTCCTAATCTGTAAACAACAATTCATCTTACTTATTTTTCTTCACCACAAAGATGGACACCACGGCGCTGACCAGCAGAAGATAGGGATAGAACAGATACTGCATAATCTGGAATGCAGAGATCTGGATGCCCATTTCTGCCACAGCGGAGATGGCCACCAGCATCTGGGCGCCGTAAGGGATGATACCCTGGAACACACAAGAGAAGGTATCCAGCAGGCAGGCAGCCCGCTTGGGGCTGATATCATATTCCTGACTCATTTCCTTGGCAATGGGGTTTGCCATAACGATGGCAACGGTATTGTTGGCAGTGGCAATATCCATGGTGCCAACCAAAGCACCCATGCCAATCTGGCCCCATTTATTACCCTTAAACACCTTGCGGATAAAATACAACAGGGCATCAAAGCCACCATGTACCCGGATCAACTCACACATGGCCGCAACCAGAATAGCGACCATACTGGTTTCAAACATACCGGATGCACCGGAACCCATGTTGGCCAGCAGTTCCGTAATTGCGGTTGCACCGGTTGCCAGCATGATGACCGCACCGGACAGGATGCCCGCCAGCAGCACCACGAACACGTTGATGCCCACAATGCCGCCAACTAACACAAGGACATAGGGCAAAATCTGCAGCAGGCTGTACTCTCCGGTGATCGCTTGGGGATTTTTTCCCATTGTCATCAGCAAAATGATAACCAGCGTCACCAGTGCTGCCGGAAGTGCCACCCAGAAATTCCCCTTGAATTTATCTTTCATGGCGCAGCCCTGACCGTTACATGCAGCGATGGTGGTATCGGAAATGAAGGACAGGTTATCACCAAACATAGCACCTCCTACCACGACACCCACGCACTGGGGGACACCAAAGCCGGTAGCCTGTGCTACCTCCACGGCAATAGGAGCGATCAAGGTGATGGTGCCAACGGATGTGCCCATAGCCAGCGACACAAAGCAGGCCACTACAAACAGCACCGCCACAGAAAACCGGGCCGGGATCAGCGACAACATAAAGTAAGCCACACTGCGGGCAGAACTTCTGCCCACCACACCCACAAAGGCACCGGCCACAAGGAAGATCAGCAGCATGGTGATGATATTCTTATCGCCCACGCCCCGGGCCATGACCTCCAACTTCTGCTCAAACTTCAGCTTGGAATTTTGCAGGCAGGCAACCAAGATTGCCACCAAAAATGCAATCACGATGGGAACGTTGTAAAAGCCCATAGGGATCTTCATGGCGTACTCAAACACCAGCCCCAGACCCAGATACAGCCACAAAAACACGCCGATGGGCAGCAGCGCAAGGGCATTTCCTTTTTTCATCATCATTCCTCCGTTTTTTCAATGGAGATAATTTATCATACAGGGATAATCTTGTCAAGAAAACATGGTTGGACTAGCTTTTTTTCCGATTCGGTGGTACAATTGGTGGAAAACGCAAAAGGCAGGTGGCCTCTATGGCAAACGAAAAACTATCCCGGCCCAATGTAAAAGCTCTTTTGTCTGCCGCTAACGATGCAGATGCAAGACTTTACGCCATAGGCAGGCAGGAAGAAGTCCTGCGCACTCACGCCATGGAAGCGGCTCAGGCATTGTACGAGGAGCGGGTACGGCGGACGCTGGAACAAATGGACATTGAGCAGATCGGAAAAAGTCGTCAGGGCATTCGAGTTTCCCTGCTGCGCTCTGCCGGGGTGACAAACATCTGGCAGGCTGATCAAATGAGCGAACAAGCCATCTGTGCCATCGACGGCCTGGGCGAACAGTCCGCTCAAAAGATTTGCAGCACAGTTGATCAAATCGTAGACAACACCCGGCGCACCATCCGTATCCGCATTGAGGCAGAAAATCCCGGTCAAGCGGACAGCAACCTGATCCATTCCCTCTTTAAAATAATCTACGGCAAGCCCCTGATTCAGCAGGCGCAGCAGCTCTATCGGCTTCATCACCAGAGCTTACAGGCGGAGTTAGCCCTTGCAAAGCAGGCCACAAATCCAGTAAGCTGGATCTTCAAATCCAATGATAAAAAACAGCAGATCACAGATGCCGTCGCCAGCATTTCTTCCCGTTTAAACGGCCCCTTCGGGGACGGCAGCGTGACTGGGCAGTATTCCAAGCTACTGGCGGCACAGCCGGCAGTGTACTGGCAAGATTTCCGACAAAACGCTGCCCGGTATTACGCCGAATTGGAGCGTTTGGGGCTGGAGTGGATTAAAAAGGATACCGCCGGTTCTCTCCCTGCCCAGTTGGCAAAGGAAATTGAAGCCCAGCCGCTGGATTTGAAATATATGAACGCCACGCTCCGCAGCTATCAGGAATTCGGCACCAAATACATTGTCCACCAGAAGCGCAGCCTTTTGGGCGACGAAATGGGTCTTGGCAAGACCATTCAGGCCATTGCCGCCATGGCAGCGTTGAAGGCAGAGGGAGCAACTCATTTCATGGTGGTCTGCCCTGCCAGCGTGCTGGTCAACTGGTGCCGGGAGATTGAAAAACACAGTCAGCTTTCCGTGACCAAGGTTCACGGAAATGACGAAGATGCCCTGCTCCACTGGCGGCAAAACGGCGATGTTGCCGTAACCACCTACGAATCCATCAGCCGCTTCAAGCTGCCGGAGAAATTCAAGATCTCCATGGTGGTCACCGACGAAGCGCACTATGTAAAAAATCCGGAAACACTGCGTACAAAAGCACTGGTGAGTCTGCTGCAGCGGACGGAGAATATTCTGTTCATGTCCGGCACGCCACTGGAAAACAACGTGGATGAGCTGTGCTTCTTGGTCAGTTGCTTACAGCCGGAGCTGGCGCAAAGCCTGAATGAAACCAAATATCTGTCCACGGCCCAGCAATTCCGTGAGCAGCTGGCCCCTGTATATCTGCGCCGCACTCGTGATGATGTTTTGCAGGAACTGCCGGAACTCACTGAAAAAGAGCAGTGGTGCGTGCTGCAAGGGCAAGAAAAACAAGCTTACCACGATGCGGTGATGTCGGAAAACTTCATGGCTATGCGACAGGTTTCCTGGAACGCCGCTTCCCTTTCTCAATCCTCCAAGGCCGCCCGGCTGCTGGAGCTGTGCGATCAGGCAAAGGAGCAGAATCGGAAGGTTATCGTATTCTCCTTCTTCCGCTCTACCATTCAAAAAGTCACGCAGCTTTTGGGGGATCGGTGCATGGAGCCCATCACCGGCGACATCAGCCCCCAGCACCGGCAGGAAATCGTGGATCAGTTTACCGCCGCCCCCAACGGAGCCGTACTGGTCAGTCAGGTTCAGGCCGGTGGAACGGGGCTGAATATCCAAAGCGCCAGTGTCATCATCTTCTGCGAACCGCAGATCAAGCCCTCCATCGAAAATCAGGCCATTTCCCGGGCTTATCGAATGGGACAGGTGCGGGATGTGCTGGTGTATCGCCTACTGGCTGATGACACCATCGACGAGCGAATCATGGTGATCCTGCAAAATAAGCAGGAGCTGTTTGATAATTTTGCCGACGAGTCCGCCGTGGGCACCGAATCCCTGAAACCCAGCGAGCAGTCTTGGATCAGCGCCATGGTGGCAGAGGAAAAGACTCGGCTTGAAAATGAAAATAAATGAAAGAAGGAACAACCATGCTTTTATATGAAGGCCGCCCCACAGACTGTGCCCAGCGGCTCGCCAAGGAGATCCGGGTCTATGACCTGCTGGACAAACTAAACATCCCCTATCAGCGTGTGGATCACGAAGCCGCCATGACCATGGAGGCCTGCATCGCCGTTGATGAAGCACTGGGCACCGCCATGTGCAAAAATCTGCTGCTGTGCAACCGGCAATGCACCGACTTTTACCTGCTGATGCTGCCGGGTGACAAGCCCTTCAAAACCAGCGTCCTGTCCAAGCAGATCGGCACCTCCCGGCTGTCCTTTGCCAGCGGAGATTATATGGAGGAATTTTTGGACATCACCCCCGGCTCTTTAAGCGTCATGGGTCTGATGAACGACACAAATCACCGGGTCAAGCTGTTGATCGATGAGGAACTGCTGAATGAGGATGCCATCGGTGTGCACCCATGCGTCAACACCGCCAGCCTGCGGTTGAAAACCAGCGATCTGATGCAGACCATCATTCCTGCCATGGATCACACCATAACAACCGTCAGCCTGCCGAGGGGAGAAGCCCTATGAGCGTCATTGAGATCACCGATTTTTCCGACCCCCGACTGGACGTTTATGCCCGGCTGACGGAGGCACAGCTCCTCAACCGCTTTGAGCCTGCCAAGGGGATGTTCATTGCGGAAAGTCCCAAGGTCATTGACCGGGCTCTGAATGCCGGATGTCAGCCCGTATTCCTGCTGATGGAGCGCAAGGACATTGACGGTTCTGCCCGGGAGATCATCGCCCGGTGCGGCGATATCCCGGTTTTTACCGCAGACCGGGATGTGCTGTGCCAGCTGACCGGCTACCAGTTGACCCGGGGCGTGCTGTGCGCCATGCGCCGCCCGACCCTTGCCAGCGTGGAGGACACCGTCACGAACGCCCGACGGATTGTCATTTTGGAGAATGTGCAGAACCCCACCAATGTCGGAGCGATTTTCCGCAGTGCTGCGGCTCTTGGAATGGGTGCCATTTTGCTGACCCCCGGGTGTAGCAATCCCCTGTACCGCCGCAGTGCCCGGGTGAGCATGGGTACGGTATTCCAGATTCCGTGGACGTTTATCGGCAGTGAAACTGCCGACTGGCCCGAAGCCGGTATGGAAAAGCTGCGGCAGCTTGGGTTCAAAACCGCCGCCATGGCATTGAGCGACAATTCTGTTTCCATTGACGATCCTAAGCTTGCGCAGGAAGAACGGCTTGCCATTATCCTCGGTAGCGAAGGTGATGGTCTGACGGAAACCACCATCGCCGACTGCGACTACACCGTGAAGATCCCTATGTATCACGGGGTTGACAGTTTGAATGTAGCCGCCGCCAGCGCAGTGGCGTTTTGGGAATTGAGAGCAAAATAGCAAAAACCACGGTGAAAACCGTGGTTTTGTTATTTCGCAAATTATTGTTAAGCTGAGGAAATATGTCGCCCCGACGGGGCGACAGCGCCCTCCGGGCGCAAAGGCTCCCTCTGACGAGGGAGCTGTCAAAAATCTCTGATTTTTGACTGAGGGAGAGATAAAATGTGCAGTTTTCCTCGGCAGTGAGGTGATTTTCGCATTTTAACTCCCTCCGTCACGCCGTTCGGCGTGCCACCTCCCTCATCAGAGGGAGGCTTGGGGCGCTCCCGCGCCAGTACCGTAAACAACAATTTACAGCACCCAAAAATTCCCCGGAGGTGATCCTCCGGGGAATTGCATTATGTGGGTTGTTCGCTTTCACGCAGCAGATCAGCCAGCGTGATGCCCTCGAAAAATTCATCGACCATCTTATCCAGCCGCTCCCACATGGGCAGCGTGGTGCAGCAGGTGGAGCGGGAACAGGCGGCGGGGCCCTGACTGGTGCAGGAAACCGTCGCCAAACTGCCCTCCGTCAGCTTCAGGATGCTGCCGATGGTGTATCCATCGGGGCTGCGGTTCAGGCGGTAGCCGCCGCCTTTGCCGTGCACAGCATCTACGAAGCCAGCCTTAGACAGGGCTGCCATGATGCTTTCCAAATATTTTTGGGAAATGCTTTCCGTTTCCGCAATTTCCTTCAGGGGGATATAATCCTCCTCGCCGTGCTGGGCCAGATATACCATCACCCGCAGGGCGTAGCGTCCTTTGGTGGATACGATCATGGCTTACTCGCAGTGAGCGCAGTGCTCGCAGTCAGGGAACTGGGACTTGTCGTAGGGGATGTTGTTGCGGTCGTAGTAATCCTTCAGGGCGTTCTTGATGGCTTCCTCTGCCAGAACGGAGCAGTGGAGCTTGTGAGCGGGCAGACCGTCCAGTGCCTCGGCCACAGCCTTGTTGGTCAGGGCCATGGCATCGTTGATGGATTTGCCCTTGATCATTTCGGTGGCCATGGAGGAAGACGCAATGGCAGAGCCACAGCCGAAGGTTTCAAACTTCACATCTACGATGATGTCGTTTTCGATCTTCAGATAGATCTTCATAATGTCGCCGCACTTGGCGTTGCCAACCTCACCGACACCGTCGGCGTTTTCGATGACACCCACGTTCCGGGGGTGGGTGAAGTGATCCATAACTTTTTCGCTATACAGAGCCATATTGATTATCTCCTTATTACAAAATATATTCTCTCTTACCGGTCTGCAGATCTCTCCAAACAGGGGAGATGCTGCGCAGGTAAGCAACGACCTCGGGAACGGCGGTGAGGATGTGGTCAACTTCCTCGTCGGTGTTATACTCGCTGAGGCTGAGCCGCAGAGAGCCGTGGGCTACGTCATGGACTCGGCCGATGGCCAGCAAAACGTGGCTGGGATCGAGGGAGCCACTGGTGCAGGCGGAGCCGGATGAGGCGCAGACCCCCTTCATATCCAGCAGGAGCAGCAGGCTTTCGCCTTCGATGCCCTCGAAGCAGAAGCTCACATTACCGGGGAGCCGATTGACGGCATCACCGTTGAGAGCGCAGTGGGGGATTTTAGACAGACCATCGATCAGTCTGTCACGCATGGCGGCGACCTTGGGCATATTCTCGTCCATGTGGGCGCAGGCATCCTCCAGCGCAGCGGCGAGGCCCATGATGGCAGGCAGGTTTTCGGTGCCGGCACGCTTGCCACGTTCCTGTGCGCCGCCGTCAATGACGTTGACCAGAGGGAAACCCCGGCGGCAGTACAGAGCGCCGACACCCTTGGGGCCGTGGAATTTGTGACCGGACAGGCTCAGCAGATCGATGTTCTGCTCTTTGACGTTGATGTGCAGATGACCTACTGCCTGCACGGCATCAGTGTGGAAGGGAACGCCGGCGGCCTTGCACACGGCACCGATCTCAGCGATGGGCAGCACAGAGCCAATCTCATTATTGGCGTACATGGTGGTGACCAGGCAGGTGTCTTCCCGGATGGCATCGGCGACCTGCTGGGCGGTGATGTTGTGGTTGTTTTTCACATCCAGCAGTGTGACCTCAAAGCCTTCCTTTTCCAGCTTATTCAGGGTGTGCAGGACAGCGTGATGCTCAAAGGCGGTGGAGATGATGTGCTTTTTGCCTTTGCGTGCGCCCAGCCGTGCGGCGGAGATGATGGCCTGATTGTCGGCCTCGCTGCCGCCGGAGGTGAAGTAGATTTCCCGGGGCTCGCAGCCCAGACACTTGGCAACTCTGGCCCGTGCATCTTCCAGTGCTTCCTTGGCCTCCTGACCAACGGAGTGCAGGCTGGAGGGGTTACCGTAGATCGTTTCAAAATAAGGCATCATGGCCTCAAGCGCCACCCGGCTGATTTTCGTGGTGGCGGCATTATCAGCATAAACTTGCATGAATTTTCCTCCAATGGTATTACCTATTTATTCTGTGGGTAATATAGCATCCTTTACCTACTTTGTCAATGGGTAAATAAGATATGGGGTGGTAAGATAGATTGTTGTTTACGAGTTTAGAATACGTATTCCGTAGGGGAGGGTCTTGACCCTCCCAAAAACCTAAAACACTTCGATATGTTGGTTGTTTTACGGAAACAGAACGTATTCATAAAGAATATACAGTTCAAAAATCTTTGCATTGTGGGAGGGTCAAGACCCTCCCCTACAAAGATGTCGGTTTTCGCTGCGTCGCTA
>JBGVKN010000078.1:0-24291 GCA_045123795.1 Faecousia sp.
CGATGTAGCCGGTGATGATCAGCAGAATGAAGGGCAGGCTTGTTCCTTTTGTGGTGCCGGCCTTGTATGCCTTTATCACATTCAGGGGCCAGGACAGGCCAAAGCAGACCAGCATAACGGATTCAAAAACAGCGCTCATAAATCATTTCTCCTTTTTGTTTGGGTTGTCTGGACCATACCACGAAGGAGAAAAGAAATCAATTTTACCTAATTTAACTAAGACAGTGTCTCCTGGAAAATGCTTATTTTACTTTCAAAAGCCGGTTTGGAAAGAGACGGAAATTGCAATTCTGTTTTCAAAATGATATTATCAGATTACGGAGGGCTGAATTATGAAGAAACAAAATCAGCGTAATTCCTTGAAATACATAACTAAGCGGCTGTTCCGGACGCAGATGGTGCTGATCCTGACCCTTGCTATATTTCTGGGGGCAGCAGGCATTTTTTTGAATATTTACTTTGAACAGCAAAAGCGGGATCATAACCTCATAAACATTGCAGAGGCCATTGCTCAATCTCCAATCACCTTACAGGGTGGAGATCCTGTACTGGAAGAATATTTGGATTCCCTGAAAGAGTCGCTGCAGGATATTGATGTTATCTCTGTAGTCAACGCAGACAGCACCCGGCGGTATCATTCCAACCATGATCTGATCGGCTCTGTGTACGATGGCACGAAGCCGGATTTTTCAAACAACAATAAAAGCTACACTGCAAACGATAAAGGTCCTTCCGGTACCCAGCGCCGGGCCTATGCAGCCATCTATGATGGGGAAGGCAATTATCAAGGCTTTGTGATCGCCGTTATGCTCATGTCCAATATCCGGGAACAGACCTGGCAGACCATACTTGTATTCCTGCTGATCACTTTGGCTGCCGTCTTTATGGAGATTATGATCTCCGTGGAACTGTCGGCTAAGATCAAAAAGAGCCTGCTGGGCTATGAGCCGGATGTGTTTACTGCCATGTATCAGGTTCGTGATAACATTTTGGAGTCCCTGAACGAAGGCGTTTTGGCGGTAGATGCCCAAATGACCGTGCAGTTTGCCAACAAGGCCGCACAAACCATTTTAGGGGAGGATATTGTCGGAAAACCGCTGTCCAACCAATGGTTGGTCAGTGTTCTGAATGATGGCGGAAAAGAGTTTAACATTCACGGAAACATCGGCAAGCTGGATGTGCTGGCAGACCGGATTCCGCTATTGGAGGATCATGAGCGTGTGGGTGCGGTAGGGATCCTGCACAACCGCACAGAGTACACAAAGCTGATGGAGGATCTGTCAGGAACACGATATCTGGTGGATTCCATGCGGGCCAATAACCACGATTTCACCAACAAGCTCCACGTGATCCTTGGTCTGATCCAGATGGAAATGTACAAGGAAGCCACAGATTATATTGAAAACATTACCATTGTTCAAAGAGCTACGATCAGCAGCATTATGAATGCGGTGGACGAGCCGGCGGTTGCGGCTCTGCTGATCGGCAAGACCGCCCGTGCTGCTGAGCTGAATGTAAGATTCACTCTGCGTGAGGGCTGCAGCTATTGTGCTGCGGACATGCATCTGCCGGTAGAAACACTGGTCACAGTGATCGGCAATCTCATTGAAAATGCCTTTGAATCCATGAACAGCAAGGGCGTTGCATACGACGGGAAAAAGGAACTGATATTTGGGATCTTCTCCCGTCCCGGTTCCGTACTGATTACGGTGGAAGATACCGGAGAAGGTATCAAAGCAGAGAACCGGGAACAGATCTTTGAGAACGGCTTTTCTACCAAGGGTGAGGGCCGAGGTACTGGCTTGTACCAGGTAAAAACCATGGTGGAAGCACTGGGTGGTACGATTTCGGTGGAATCTCAGGAAGGCGTTGGAGCTTCCTTTAGTGTGAAATTTGGAAAGGAGCGCGGCTGATATGTACCGTGTATTGATCGTGGAAGACGATCCGATGGTGGCAATGATCAATGAGCAGTATGTTCGCAAGCATAAGCAGTTTCAAGTTGTTGGCAGCTGCCGGGACGGAAAAGCCGCGTTGGAATTTCTGGAAAACAATGAAGCTGACCTGATGATTCTGGATGTATTTATGCCCCAGATGGACGGCTTTGAGACCCTGCGGCAGATCCGTAAGAGAAAAACAGCAGTGGATGTAATTATGGTCACTGCGGCTAACGAGCGAGAATCTCTGGAGGAAGCACTGCATCTGGGCATCGTGGATTATCTCATTAAGCCTTTTACCTTTGAACGCTTCCGAATGGCGCTGGATAAGTACATAGCCCATATGGATGCTCTGAATGATCTGGACACGCTGAATCAGAAAAGCATCGACTTTATTATCGACAGCGGCAGGAGAAAAAGCACGGATATTCATCCCAAGGGGATACAGGAAAACACCCTGCAATGCATCATTTCCCACTTGCGTAAAAATACTGGAAAATGGCTCACCGGCGACGAAATTGCCGGCGAGGTTGGACTTACCAGTGTTACCGTGCGGCGGTATTTGGCATACCTGACGGATGCTGGTATCGTAACTGCCCAGACAGACTATGCCACCGGCGGCAGACCATGTATGCAGTATAAGATCGACCAATAAGGAGTGTAAATTATGCAGGATACAGATATTTTAAAATTGGCAGAGGAAATGGGCTTCTGCGCGACATTTGTGGATACGAAAGATGTGGTGCAGGATCCGTCTTTCCGGAAATTCTGCGAGGATAACCTGTGCGGAAAGTATAACGCAAACTACTCCTGTCCGCCGGATTGCGGTTCTGTTGAGGATGTGCAGACTCGGCTGAGAGCCGGAAAATGGGCACTGGTGTTGCAAACGATCTGGGACATCGGCAGTTATGAAAACAAGCAAGGTATCATAAAATCTAAAAAGTCCCACAATGCGGCTGTTCTGCGGTTCACAGACAAACTACGGCAGGCAGGCACTCAGGGCTTTTGCCTGGGTTACGGCGGTTGCCCACTGTGCGACCCTTGCAAGCGGATTACAAACGAGCCTTGTGCCCATCCGGATAAAAAGATCAGCTGTATGTCTGCCTACTGCATTGATGTGTCCAAGTTAGCGGAGAAATGCGGTCTGGAATTTGCTTGGGTGCCGGAAAAGCTTTTTCTGTTCGGAATGTTTGTTTTTGTGTAGAACATGACCAAAACAGCAGGTGAATTGTTGTGAGATTCGCCACAGTTCCTTGTTGACTTTTCCTCGTTTTGTGCTATAATGCTCCTGATAGATAATTTCATAGTTGTTCCCGTGGCCGGACTGCTCGTATAGACTGACCGGCTGAACAAGATAATGGGGTGTAAGTCCCCGCGCTGCCGGCGCTGTAAGTGTCGAGATCACCTGCCGTTGACGAAAGTCAGTCATTGAGTGCAAACTTGAGAAGGCAGACAGGTAATCGTTTGAGGCATAAGTCAGAAGACCTACGGGAATGGTATCCTTCTTTGCACCCGCGCGATGGGCAAAGAGGTTTTGTTGTAACGCAGAAAAACGGCTGCGGCAGTAGAAATACTGCCGCAGTTTTTTGTTTTGGAGGTGAACAGAATATGTCAAATGAAGCCGGTATGGTATTGACCAAAGCAGAAAAGCGGTTGATTGAAGTGATCAGGGCTTTGGATTACGGCGAGGTTCGGGTTATGATCAAGGACAGCCACCCCATCCGCGTAGAGGAAATTCGCAGAAGCATTCAATTACCCAGTGACAAATAAAATAGTCTACAGTGTTTAAGAACTGACGGAAGAACCGAAGTTCGGAAAGATAGGGAAAGTGTATCTCTGTCATTCCGGGCTTTTTTATTTGTCCCACAGAAAGGAAATCTATGGGATACGCAGGAAGAAACAATATTTACGAGGCAACCATCAAGCGAATGGTCACCCAGGCATTGGAAGCGCAGGAGCAGGATTTTCTCAATACCCACGCTGCAGATACGGATGAACAGCTGCTTACATATTTGTGCCGGTGTGCGGCTTCATTGGGGCACACCCCATGGCCAGGAGAACTGATTGGCGGCAGTTTCATCGAGCAGCGGTTCGGTAGTTGGAAAAACGCTTTGCTGAAAGCAAAATTGCCCCATCCCAGCACACCGGATCATCCGTCCACCTTTGCCCGCTTTCAAGAGGAACGTACAAATCAGGAAGTCATCTATCGACAAAGGAAAGCGGAGAAAAAGCTACGTGCCCAGCAGCGGCAGGCACAGCAATCCAAGAAGAAACAGCCTGTCTGAATCAAAAAAGCAATCACATAGCTTTGGTATGTGCTGGCTGACCCCATTATTACGCCTATCTAGGCGATGAAATAACTATTTTTAGGAGGTAACGCAAACAATGAAAAAACGCATTTTAAGTGTGCTGCTGGTGCTGGTAATGGTAATCAGCATGATTCCGATTTCTACATATGCAGCGACGGATGATACGGTATATATTTCCGTCAGCTTCGATGGAAACTATCTGACAGCCGGCACGGGTACACACAAGGGAAAACCCATGGTTTACCTGCCGGTAACCACGAAGGTTCTGAAAAACACTGTCAAGCTGGCAAACTTCGGGCTGGAAAGCTATAGCTATGATGCTGACGGTGACGGTGCAGAAGATATCACAGCCCTGCATCTGCTGGTGTACGCTCACGAGAAGATTTTCGGCACAAAGTGGAAGAATAATGTGACCGTCAGCGGTGAGGCCGGAAACCTGACCATCGAAAGCGGGTTGTTCGGTTTTACTGCCAATATGGCATTTAACCTCAACGGCACATCGAATGCAACATCCCTTGACCGGATTATCCTGCATGGCGGCGATTTTATGGACGTTGCCGGCTATACCGACGTACCTGCCACGGGTTTCCGCTATTTTGTGGATGAGCAAAATAAAATCACCCACAAGTATACCGCTAAGTTGAATCACCCCTTGGCTGTTGCGCTTACGCCTGCGGCTGAAAATGCTGTGTTTTATAGCCGGACGCTCCTGGATCCCAATGCCAAGACCGCAACGACTGATGCCAATGGCAAAGCCGCCATTACGCTTGATACCTGCGGCACCTGGTATGTGTGGTCTTTGGGTGACGGTGATTCTGCACCTGCTTATGCTGAGATTTTTGTTCCTTGGGAAAATACCGATCACACCTCTGCCTACTGGCCCAATTTCCGCAACAGCCTCCACAATATGGCCATCACCGATACCAAGACTCCCGTTTCTGCTGCCACCACGGTGGCTAAATGGATTGTTTCCAAAGGCACCAGCTGGACGGATACCCCCAGTGGCATGATCATTGCGGATAACGCACTGATTTTTATGGGCCAGACCTCTATCACGAAGGCTGACCTGCAGACCGGTGAAGTGCTGGCCACAAACAAGATGAATGGCAACGGCGGCTTCAACATCATTTCTCCCACCTATGGCGACGGCTTGATTTTCTGCCCTCAGACCGGTGGCAGAATTGAAGCCTTTAATGCAAAGACCCTGGAATCCGTCTGGGTATTCGTCGATACGGTGGGCGGTCAGAATAACACCCCCATCACTTATCATGACGGCTATGTCTATACCGGCTACTGGAACGGTGAAGCCAAGGACGGTAACTTTGTCTGCGTCAATGCCACTACCGGCGAGCTGGTGTGGAGCAAGACCACCCTCGGCGGACACTATTGGGCCGGTTCTACCGTGATTGGTAATGCGGTCATCGTTGGTACCGATGATGGTGCCAGCGGTTGGGAGGGTGACTCCCATTTGTACGCACTGAACCGTTTGACCGGTGAAGTGATCTCCGATATCACCCTGACCGGTATGGGCGACCAGCGCTCCTCCGTTGCATACAGCGCAGAAAAGGGTCGCATTTACTTTACTACCAAGAACGGCTACATTGCTTCCGCTGAGGTGAATCCCACTACCGGTGCACTGTCCGACCTGAAGAGCAACAAGATTTCCTCTCAGGCAACGGCCACCCCTGTTGTGTACGGTGATAAGGTCTATGTTGGCGCAGGCGGCGGCATGCAGGTGGGCGCTACCAACGGTAACCTCTTTGCCGTAGACGCAAATACCTTGGAATACCTGTATGAGGTTCCTTTGCTGGGCTATCCTCAGGGTTCTATTCTGATTTCTACGGCCTATCTGGCTGAAACCGGAAAACTGTATTGCTATGCCACCTATAACAGCCAGCCCGGCGGCATGACCCTCATTAAAATTGATCCCAACGCCACCACCGCTGATGGCGCTCAGCTGGAGGAGATTTTTGATGCCGGTACCCACCCCCAGTACTGCCTGATCAGCCCCATCTGCGGCCCTGACGGTACGATTTACTACCGCAATGACAGCGGCTGCCTCTTTGCTCTCACCACCAACAATTCCTACCTGACCGGCATATCCGCTTCCGTAGGTACATTTACGAAGGAATTTGCACCGGGTCGTCACGACTATGAGTTGGTGGTGCCCGTAGGAACCCAGAGTGTCACGTTCACGCCCACTGCCTGCGAGGGTGGCGCTGCTGAGGCTGTTACGGTCAACATGGTCGATGGAGCTGCTACCGCAACGATCGTTGTGACCAAGGGCAATGATTCCAGAACATACACCGTATCGGTTCGCTCTGTATCCCAAAATGCTTCTTTGGGCAGCTTAAAGGTCAACCAAACCAACTCTTACGGCGGCACGGTCAGCCCGGATGTTACAACCGAGGAGCATTATTATACTTTCCTTACGTCAGGTGCCACCCGGACATTTATGAATGTCTGGCCGGATGTGGCTGAGAGCCATGCCACCCTGAAGGTCTATCCGATGGACAATGCCGCCGGTAAAAACGAGAACGAAATTGCCGAGGATGGCAGTCTGGAGGTAACCGCCACCAGTAACAAGCACGACCGTTATGCGGTTTACTTTGTAGATGCCAACAAGCCTATGGCTGTTCGCATTGAGGTAACCTCCGAAAACGGTGAAGTGGATAATTATTATTTGGTCATCAGCAAGTCTTCTGCTGCAGAAGACGGAAAGACACTGCTGGAAAAGATTAAGACTGAGCAGGAAACCGCTAACAAATCGGCAGCAGATGCGGTTATCGAAAAGATTACCGCTATTGGCATTGTAAGTTTGGAGTCTATGGTCGCAATTGAAGAAGCTCGCTCTGCTTACAACGCACTGATCGTTTCACAGAGAAATCTGGTTATCAACTACGAAACCCTGACCAATGCCGAAGATACACTGAAGGCTTTGCAGGATGCAGCCGATAAGGCTGCTGCGGATAAAGCCGCCGCTGATGCAGTTACCCAACAGATTGCTGCCATCGCTACTGTTACCAAGGATTCCAAGGCTGCTATTGAAGCGGCCCGTGCTGCGTACGATGCACTGACCGATGAACAGAAAGCATTGGTTATCAACTACGAAACCCTGACTGCAGCTGAAAAAATGCTGGCTGACTTGAATAAACCCGTAGATCCTAATAACCCGCAGACCGGTGATGACAACATCATCATGCTGTGCAGCATAATGATGCTCATATCCCTTATGGGCATCGCAGCATTGCTGCCCCACAAGAAAAAGTACAACACCTAATGATGACCGGAGGGCTGATCAAATACAGATGTGCGAAGACCCCCTTCTTCGCTGATTGCTCACTGATTTTGATCAGCCCACCCCCTTAAATATGAACATTCATGCTTTTGCATTTGATATATGCCATCGGACAGATTTTCTGACGGTGGGTTTTTGCGTTTTAATAGATTCCAGAAAATCCGGGAGGATTCGGTATGAAAAAGAAGCAGATCGCCAATTTGATTATGGTTGCCGTTATTTTGCTGATCGTGGCAGGCGGCATTCTGGGCGTAGGCTATATTCGTGGCTGGTTTGACAGGGCTGCGGAGGATTGCGCCTGCCTGACACGGCTGCAGGGTACAGTGAATATGCAGCGCAGCGGTGTCATTTACCCCGTGGAGAAGGAAACCATCCTTCGTGCCGGTGACAAGATCACCACCCCGCCCGGTGCATCTGCGGTCATTTCCCGAGGCGACGATACTGTGACCCTAGGCGGCAATATGGAGCTGACGGTAATCGACCCGGGAACAAAGCAGTTTGCCTTGAAAGTTACCAAGGGTGAGGTGTTTGTGAACGGCCAGCAGAGTGTGCAGCTTTCCTTTGCTTTGGGAGAAGTGACTATAGAAAATGCCACTGCAGCCCTTAGCGTTCGTGAGGGTGCGCAATCAGTCAGTGTCTTCCGTGGTACTGTTGGCGAAGCAAAAGCCGGTCAGGCAACAGAGTATGTGGGGGAGTCTGTTTCTACCCGGGATATGAAGCTGGAAAGCCTGAATGATTTCCTCCTTGCACAGATACGAAAGACCAATAAGACCATCACCCTTTGTTATACCGATAAGGATCTGGACAATCTGGAAATCAAGCGTCAACAGGCAATTCAGGATATGCTGAACGGCCAGAACAAACCGGATACACATACCCACTGCTATACCGTTTCGGTTGTTGCACCTAGCTGTAGCGCAGGCGGCTACACGGAATATTCCTGCCAATGCGGTGATATATACCGGGTAGGGGAAACTGCTGTGCTGGCTCATGCCTGGGGTGCGTGGGAAACCGTGAAGGAAGCAACGACTCAGGAATCGGGCATCCAAAAAAGAATTTGTTCAAATTGTCAGCGTTCAGAAGAAAAGATAACCGATAAACTGGCAGAAAATCATACCCATAGCTACACATCTCAAGTTGTAGAACCGACCTGTACTGCGGATGGATATACGGTTTATACCTGCGATTGCGGTCATAGCTATACAAGCGATTCCGTTTCCGCAAAGGGACATAGCTATACTTCGCAGATTGTGAAACCCACCTGCGAAACCCAAGGATACACGATCCACAAATGCGCCTGTGGAAAAATCGATACCGATTCTGTAACCCAGCCTACCGGTCATAGCTGGGGAGATTGGAAAACCATTAAGGAAGCCACCGAAACAGCTGAAGGTCAGAGAGAACGAGCCTGCTCCGCTTGTGCAAAAAAAGAACAGCAAGCCATTGCCAAGAAGGAACCGGGAAACGCAGGTTATGTGAGCATCCAGATTCGCTGCGATACAATATTGGGTAATATGGACGTTCTGACTCCATGCAAGGCAGAATTTGTGCCGTCCAATGGTATTATTCTGCCAATGGTGGAGGTACCCTTCTACGAAAATGAAACTGTTTTTGAGGTGCTGAACCGCATCTGCAAAAAAGCGAACATCCAAATTGAGTACAGCTGGACACCCCTTTACGGCAGCTATTACATTGAAGGTATCAACCATCTGTATGAGTTTGACTGCGGTGAGCAATCCGGTTGGATGTATAAGGTCAATGAATGGTTCCCCAATTATGGCTGTTCCAGCTACTATGTGGAGGATGGAGATGTAATCGTCTGGTGCTATACCTGTAAGGGCTTAGGCCTGGATGTGGGCTGCGAGTGGATGGGCCAAGAAGGATGAGAGATGCGTTTTCTAAATGCCACCCGGCGGTGAACTTCCTCTTTTTTGTGGGAACCATCGGTATGTCTGTGGTGATCCAGCACCCGGCCTATCTGCTGGCCAGTGTTGTGACTGGAGCAGTGTATTATCTGCTCCTGAACGGCAAAAAAGGTTGGAAAACGATCCTGGGTCTGCTGCCGATGTTTCTTATTCTGACTGCCATCAATCCGCTGTTTAACACCCTTGGCGCAACACCGCTGTTTCACCTTGGAAGCAGGCCTTATACCCTGGAGGCGCTGCTTTACGGTGCAGCCCTTGCCAGTATGTTCGTCATTATGATGATATGGTTCGGCTGCTACAACAAGGTGCTGACCAGCGACAAATTTTCCTGCTTGTTCGGGAATTTGATTCCGTCCATATCGCTGCTTTTGGTGATGGTGTTTCGGATGGTACCTAATTTTATCCGCAAGACCCAGCAGATCATCGGTGCCAGAAAATCCATTGGCAAAGGCGTTAGCGAAACCGCCACCATCAAGGAAAAACTCCAAGGCGGCGGCACAGTCTTAGGTGTGCTGACAAGCTGGGCATTAGAAGGAAGCGTGGTAACCGGCGATTCTATGCGAGCCCGGGGCTACGGCACAGCGAAACGCAGCAGTTTTATGATTTACCGCATGACGTCAACGGATTGGGCTTTACTGGCTGTTATGCTTACTTTGCTTGGCGTTACCATCGTTGCAGCCTGCTTTGGTCAGTTTTTCACCGAATTTGTTCCTGCGATTGACATCGCACCGGTTTCCTGGGGACTTGCAGCCTATACCTGCTATCTGCTGATCCCCACCGCATTACAGATAAAGGAGGCCATTTCATGGCACATTTCCAGATCAAAGATTTGAATTTTTCTTATCCCAACGCCAAAGGGAAAAAGTCCCTGGATGGTGTGAATCTTTCTATCGAGAAGGGAGAATATGTTGTCCTTTGCGGCAAGTCCGGCAGCGGAAAGACCACGCTTCTGCGGCAACTGAAATCCGTCCTCGCACCTCACGGAAAGAAAAGCGGTGAAATTCTGTTTAATGGAACACCCATTGAGAAAGTCAGCCAGCGGGATCAGTCCGCCAAGATCGGCTATGTGATGCAAAATCCCGACGATCAGATCGTCACCGATAAGGTATGGCACGAATTGGCCTTTGGTTTGGAAAGTCTTGGCTGTGACCAAAAAACAATGCGTGCCCGTGTGGCGGAAATGGCTTGCTATTTTGGCATTCAGCATTGGTTCCACCGGGAGGTTGCAAACCTTTCCGGCGGTCAGAAGCAACTGCTGAATCTGGCTTCCATTATGGCCATGCAGCCGGAAGTCCTGATTTTGGACGAGCCCACCAGCCAGTTAGACCCCATTGCGGCATCTGACTTTTTGAACACTGTCCGGAAAATCAATATTGAACTGGGTACAACTGTCATTATTACCGAGCATCGGTTGGAGGATATTTTCCCCTATGCAGACCGGGCCATTGTGATGGATGGTGGCAAAGTGATTGCAGACGATACACCCCGAAATATCGGCAGGCTCCTATATGAGCAGAAGAACGATATGTTTGCCGCTATGCCTACTCCGGTGCGTGTGTTTTATGGAGCGGATGGGGTGGGGGAGTGCCCATTGACTGTTCGTGAGGGCAGAACATGGCTCAGCAAGTCACAGCCTGCGCCGAAGGTAAACGCTCGGTCAACGGAAAAACTTGACGATGAAATCGATAAACCCGCCCTTTCCCTAAAGGAACTGTGGTTCCGGTACGAAAAGGACAGTCCGGATGTACTCCGGGGTGTATCCGCAGAAGTCCCCACAGGTACTCTGTATGCCATTGTGGGTGGCAACGGCGCAGGTAAATCGACCACATTAAAAGCCATCTGCGGCATCTGCAAGCCCTATCGGGGCAAGGTGAAGGTGTTCGGCAAGAGCGTTGAAAAATACAAATCCGCAGAGCTGTTCGGCGGCTGCCTTGCCATGCTGCCCCAAGACCCCAAGAGCTTGTTCGTCAAGAAAACAGTCCAGGAAGATCTTGCAGAGATGACCAGGGACGAAAAGAGAATTGCGGAGGTTGCGGAGGTTTGTGAAATCGAGAGCTTGCTTGGCAGCCATCCCTATGACCTCTCCGGCGGTGAGCAGCAGCGCAGCGCTTTGGCAAAGGTTCTGCTGACCAATCCGAAACTGTTACTGTTAGACGAGCCTACTAAGGGCATCGACAGTTTCTTTAAGGAAAAGTTGGCTGCCATTCTCTGCAAGTTGAAGGCACAAGGTATCACCATCGTCATGGTATCCCACGATGTGGAGTTCTGCGCCAAGTACGCCGATGTGGTATCCATGTTCTTTGACGGACAGATGCTGACCACCGACACCCCCCGCCGCTTCTTTGGAAATAACAGTTTCTATACAACTGCCGCCAACCGCATGAGCCGTCATGTGTTCTCTATGGCTGTCACTGCGGAAGATGTGGTGGAGCTGTGCCGTCAGAATGAGGGGTTCGCAGTATGAAAAAATCTAATATTGCGACCCTGATCGTATTTTTCCTGCTGATTCCCGTCACCTTGTTTTTTGGCAGCAAACTGCCTGGCAGGGGGTACTATATCACCGGCACCGCCATCATCATCGAACTGATGATTCCTTTCTTTATGGCATTCGAGGGGCGCAAACCACAAGCCAGAGAGCTTGTGGTCATTGCGGTGATGTGTGCCATTGCCATTGCAGGCCGTGCGGCCATTGCCATTCCCAATTTTAAGGCGATTTTCGCAATCATTATGCTCAGCGGTATTGCCTTCGGGCCGGAGGCCGGATTTATGGTGGGTGCTATTTCCGCATTCGCCAGCAACTTCTTCTACGGTCAAGGTGCCTACACACCATGGCAGATGATGGCCTACGGTGCCGGCGGTATGCTGGCAGGCTTCTGCTTTGCCAAAGGCAGACTCCCGAAAAAGCCGTTGGTTATGGCGGTGTTCGGTTTTCTTGCAACGATCCTCTGGGTAGGACCGCTACTGGATTGTTCTCATATTTTTCTGATGGTGAGTGTCATCAACTGGGATTCTGTGATTGCAGCGTTTGTTTCCGGCTTCCCTGTGAATCTCAGTCAGGCGATCTGCACGGTGCTTGTGATGCTTCTGTTTGGCAGACCGCTTTTGGATAAATTAGATCATATTAAATTGAAGTACGGCATGATGGAGGATGAAGATGGGCTTTGAAAAATGCCATCCTGCGGTGAATTTCATCTACTTCACAACTGTAATTGCCGGGATGATCGTATTTCAGCATCCCATCTTTTTGCTGATATCCTTTGTCTGCGCATTTCTTTACAGCATTAAGCGCAACGGCTGGAAAGCAGTGGTGTTTAATCTTGTTCTTCTTCCGCTGATAGCCGGATTTGCTCTGTATTATAGCAGCTACAATCATTTTGGTGTAACGGTACTACAGCAGAATATGATTGGCAACAATATGACGCTGGAAAGCCTGGTCTATGGTTTCGTTTTGGGCTTTGTAATCGCAGGTGTCATAATATGGTTTTCCTGTGTGCACTCCGTGTTCACCACGGATAAGGTGGTATACCTCTTTAGCAAAGTCAGCCCCCGTCTTTCTCTGTTTCTGGCAATCATTTTACGGATAGTGCCGAGAATTAATAAGGAAGCCAAGAAGATCAATACCGCTCAGCGAGGCATTGGAAGAGGAGCCAATCAAGGCAATGTTTTTCAGCGGTTG
Organism: Faecousia sp.; assembly: GCA_045123795.1. Taxonomy (GTDB): domain Bacteria; phylum Bacillota; class Clostridia; order Oscillospirales; family Oscillospiraceae; genus Faecousia. Next base: position 13,143 of record JBGVKN010000078.1, read on the forward strand.
CGTAACAGTATCCGTATTCTTTCCATGCTAATCACCTGGACGATCGATTCACTGACGGCTGTTTCGGAATCGATGCGCAGCCGTGGAAGCTCGCTGCGGGGCAGAAAGACTTTTTCCATCTATCGCTTTGACAACCGGGATCGGGCTTATGTGGTGGGCAACTTTGCCTGTCTGACATTGATTTTTATGGCAGTCATGCTGAAGCAAACAGATATCCTCTACGATCCCCGAATTATTGTGAACCCGATCAGTGCTATGTCCTACCTGTTCTATGCCGGTTATGCGGTCTTTTGCCTGATGCCGTTGGGCTTGGAACTGTGGACGCAGTATCGCTTTTGGAAAGCAAGGAAGGCTTTATAAAAAGAGAAAAAATCTATCTTTCAACAATTGCCACCGATGCCGTACGGATAGCCCGGGAACACGGCTTTGGTCTGGAAATTGCGGAATACTGTACGGCCTGGAATATGGACGAGCAATTCGTACCGGTGCACGGTGTGGTGAAAAAGAAATTGGAGGGCATCTGCACAAGCAAGCATTTCGGCTGTGAGATTACCGTCTGTGATGTGGGAGTAAATGCTGACATCAAAGAACAGAAGGTACTGAACCGGAAGATTGCCTACGGAACGCAAAATATTGTCCATGGCCCTGCCATGACAAGGGAGCAAGCTGTGCAGGCAATGATGACCGGTATAGAACTTGCTCAAAAAACCGATGCGGATGTGATCGGCATTGGCAAAATGGGCATTGGCAATACCACTACTTCCTCTGCGGTGCTGTCCGTTCTGCTGGATGCAGATGTAGAAGCGGTCACCGGACGAGGCGGCGGCATCACGGATGCCGGTTTCTTAAAAAAGAAGCAGGTCATTACCGATGCCATCGCAATCAATCAGCCGGACAAATGCGATGTAATCGATGTACTTGCCAAAGTAGGCGGCTTTCATATTGCCGCCATGTGCGGGGCATTTATCGGGGTAGCGGCATCTCATCGCCCGGTGGTCATCGACTACTGCGGCAGTACCGATTTGCCCTTGTCTGAAAGTGGGCGGGCAGAGTTGCTACACCGCTCCTGCGTTGTGGTAGGCGAAGTTCGGTATGTCACAAGTGGAATGCGGCGGTGCAACGAAACGCTGCAGATTCTCTTTGGTAAGGTCCCCTATAAATTGGAGCAGGATCTGTGCGAAATTGATTTTGGAGAATTTGAAATGAAAAGCTATGAACAGTTGAAAAATGATTTTGCTTTCCAAGCCTGGATCTCCGACGACCATGATGCCAACATTGCGCCAGGCGGTGAAAGCGGTAACCAAATGCGTGCGCGTGCCCTTGCAGCTTATCGCAGGATCATCAACGAGGGGGAGGATACTGTGATCGTAACCCACGGTGGCGTGATTGCTGCGATCATGGCAGATCTGTATCCAAACGAAAGTAAAAATCGTTATGAGTGGCAGCCGAGCCCGGGTTCCGGATATGTCATATCGGATGGAACCTATCAGCTACTATAATATGGACATTCCGACCAAAACGACCTGAAACGTAATGTTTCAGGTCGTTTTTTAGTTTATTCTATTTTTCGTTGTTGTTTTCTCAGCTCAATGTCTTGCTGAACTTAGATCATAACTTCGATCTGGACTGCTTTCATAGCGGCCAGTGCGGTGTTGTGACTTTCCATTGAAACACCTGCACAACAATGTGCATCTACTGTAATTTTTACTTCCGGGAAGGCAGCTTTGAGAATCATGGCATTGGAGATGACACAAATATCGGTACACAGACCGCACAGCTGGATTTCTTCAATGGGCTCGCCATATTTCTTGATAAGCTGCGGAAGCTCCATGCTTCCGAAAGTGACCTTGTCAATGACATCTGCGGAAAAGGGAAGTAGTTCATCGCAAATCTGCCAGCCTGCCGTGTCCTTGATGCAGTGCGGAACGGGAAGCTTTGCACCTTCCTGGGTCTGCATATAATCGGCAAAGTGGGTATCACGGGTGAAGATCACTTTGCCATCAAATTTCTTCACCTTCTCCACGACGTTAGGCACAATGGCAGTCGCAAGGGGACTCCCAAGGCTACCGGTGATAAAATCCACTTGCATATCAACGACGATTAAATATTTCATTTTTGATTTCCCTCCTAAGTCTTTAATTATTTCTGGAGCACTTTTCCGCATCGATGGCCAGCACTAACATCAGGGCACACAGGGCATCGGAGGGGTTCACAACATCGATCACATAGGTATCCGTCCAGTTCCAAAGCTCTTTGGAGATGGTGGCGATGCACCGGCCGGCGGGGTCACTGATCTGATAGTCCCACTCAAACCAGTCGCCGTCCACCTGCCAGCCGTTGCACTCAATGTGGTAGCGGGGTTTGAAGAAAGTAAATTCCTTGCTGATGCAGCCGATGTACTGCTGTCCCAGATATAGTTCAAAGGTGGGCATCCACGTAAAAATACGTTGCTTGACCGTGCCGATTTCAGTGCCCCGGGCATCAAAAATTTTCAGGCAATGTCCCCAGGCAAGCTGACCCTTGACGGTATAGACCGTTTGACCATCCTCGTTATAAATATCGTAGCTGTCAAACCACGAAAAGAATCTTTGCTTAAATAATAACTTCATTGTTCAACCTCATACATTCTTTGAAAACCCAAATAACGCGTGCCTTGGAAAGTCAGCATACCACGATCGCCTTCAATCAACATTCCAAACTCATGGCCTGCTACGTGCAGTTCCATCCGATCTCCGCTTTCGAACTGAAAAGTGACATAGTAGGTCGTGGAGCGGGTGGTATGATTCATTCCGGTACCATGATGATTATGGTGATGATGGTGGGATACGTTTGTGCGTTTCGCTACGATGGTTGCCGGAACGGTCAGTCTGGGAGAATGATTGTTTTTGTCCCATTGACTGATGCCCTTTATTGCGATTGCAATAAAGAGTCCGATCACAACCATAAAAATTACAGTACCCATGATGCTAACAACACCAAACCCCACATCAAATCCGTAAAAACCAAAATCTGAAATTCCATATTCCATACCCATTTTTCTTTCCTCCAACATGCAACGTGAGGCCTCACATTGCTGCAAGGCCTCACCGCAAAACTTATTCGATCACAGGTGCATCTGCAGCATTCTGCCCCTGAGGAACGACAATAACAGGGGGCTGATTATCAGACGCCAGCTTACCGCCCAGTGCGCCCATCAGCAGGCTCTTCAGATCAATGCCCATACCGGCAGAGATACCTTCGGTAATCTGGGTGGTGGAGTTGACGATGTCGCCTACCAGCTTGGCAGAGTTACCCTCGCCGTACATGGTGATCTTGTCAACCTTACTCAGAGGCTCTGCCACATTCCGGGCGATCTCGGGCAGGGCGGCCATGATCATTTCGACCACTGCGGCTTCGCCGTACTTCTTCATGGCTTCGGCCTTTTTATCGATACCTTCGGCTTCTGCCAGTGCCTTGGCACGGATGGCTTCTGCTTCTGCCTTACCAACAGCGGCAATACCTTCCGCCTCCTGCTCCTTGGCAAAGCGCTGAGCCTCGGCCAGCTTCATCTCGGCGGCAGCGGTCTGCTCCTGCTCATAGCGGCGAGCTTCTGCGTCCTTCTGGCGCTTAAACAGCTGTGCCTGTGCTTCCTGCTCCTGACGGTAACGTTCTGCATCGGCCTTGGCCCGGATCTCCGCATCCAGCGTCTGCTTCTTGACTTCGACCTCACGAGCCTTCAGCTCTGCTTCACGCTCTGCACGGGCGATATTGGCATTGGCAGAGGTAACCTCGATGGTCTTTCTTTGCTGCTGCTCCTGAATCTTATAGGCAGCGTCGGCTTCAGCCTTCTTTACATCGGACTGCTGCTTCAGCTCTGCCTGACGGATGGCCAGAGAGGTCTGCTTCTCAGCGATTTCCATATCAGCCTGAACCTTGGCATCGTTGGCTTCCTTGGCGGCCTGCGCCTGAGAAATGGCGATGTCACGGTCAGCCTGCGCCTTTGCGATGGCAGCGCCCTTCTTGATCTGGGAGATGTTGTCGATACCCAAATCTTCGATCACATTGTTCTGATCGGCGAAGGACTGGACATTGAAGGAGATCATTTCCAGACCCATCTTCTGCAGGTCGGGAACTGCATTCTCCTGCACACGTTCACCGAAGGCCTTGCGGTCAATGACCATTTCCTCCAGACGCATCTGGCCGACGATTTCACGCATATTGCCTTCCAGCGTATCCTGCACACGACGGATGATCATCTCTTCGCCTTCGTTCAGGAAGAACTTGGAGGCCAGAGTCATCATTTCTTCACTTTGGCCGATGCGAATCTTAACGGTTGCGTCAACCTTGACATTGATGTACTCAGCGTTGGGTACATAGTCTGTGGTCTTCACATCCACGGAGAACATCTTCAGGGACAGCTTATCCATCCGCTCTAGGAAGGGGATGCGAATACCGGCTTTACCGATGAGGATACGGGGCTTGCGGAAGCCGGAGATGATGTACGCCGTATCCGGAGGTGATTTCACATATCCGGCGACAAGCAACATGACGAGTGCGGCAATTGCGATTCCAATACCAATAAAGATTTCCATAGGGGCGCTCCTTTCTATTTTTGGGGTTTACTGACGATATGTTACAAGCAGAATGGATCTGCTATATCCATATTGTATGAGAAATGGTCACGATAATAAAGGATCAATTCCGCAAATTAGAACTGTTTTTTCTCTCGTCAGAGAGAATTAGCTGTTTTGAACGCTTCATACTGTGCTCTGTCAATGGCACCGGTATCCAGCATCCGTTCGCACCACAGCTGCAGCGTTTCCACCGCAATAGAGATTTTTTCAAGCTCGTCCTGTATGTACACAAAATCCGCCAGCTCATCGCCGGAAATGTGACCGTCAACGGTGATCTCAATGAGCCGTTCTTTCTTTTTCTGCATGGCGTTCAAGGAAGCGATGGTTTCCAGAACGATCTGGGACAGATCCTTGATCTTGATCTCCGGCACATACTGCGCTCCGATGGGGCACTGATTGGCGCAGTAGTAATTGCATAGGGACGGTTGCTTATATTGGTCAGACATCAGCAGCACTTCATCCGGGTGGGGCATAGAGCGCTCATTTTCGATCTTCTCGATCCGCTCCGGGGACATGGTGACTAGCAGGTCAGCCGCTTCTTCACGGGTCAGATCCAACGTTTCCCGTGTTCGCTGATAGATATTCTTATTCTCCTTGGTGGATTTTCTAGCCATGGTACTACCTCATCATTTTAGTTATCTGTGTCATAAACCTATCTGAGGAACAAAGGGGTATTAATTGTATTATAGCAGAATTGGAAATAAAATCAATTACGGATTTGCTCTGTGAAGTGTTTCGTTATACTTCGAATAATATGTTATCAATACCGTGGTCTTGGATACTTGCGTAATGTATGGCATTTATGCTATTATTTAAGTAGTTTAAGAGTGAACAGAGGATGGTACCCATGAAAAAATGGCTCAGATTGCTATTGTCACTAACGATTCTGCTAACTTTCTTGCCAATACAGGCTGCGGCGGAGGATGAAACAGCAGCAGTTGTTTCTACGAATTGGAGATACGAGTCGACTAATGAAGGGATTTGCATTATAGGCTATAATGGCACGAATACAAATGTGGTGATCCCCGACACCATTGAGGGCACTCCGGTTGTGAAAATTGGGGAGAGTGCATTCAGGGGTGGTCAATTTATCAGTGTAACGATTCCAAACAGCGTGATAAGCATTGGAAAGTATGCGTTTCGTGCTTGTACAAACTTAAAAAGCGTTGTTTTGCCCGAAGGGTTAACAAGCATTGAAACGGGGGTGTTTGCATACTGTTCGGAACTGTCCAACGTGATCATTCCGAACAGCGTAACGACAATCGGTACGAGGGCCTTCTATTTTTGCGAGAGTTTAACGGAAATTACATTGCCTAAAAATCTGACAACCATCAAAAATGGCGCATTCAGCTGTTCAGGTTTGAAAAATGTGGTTATTCCCGATGACGTGTCTACATTGGATGTTTCCGTATTTGAATATTGTGTTAATCTACGGAATATTACCATTGGCGGGGGATTGCGTTCCATATTTGGTGGGCAGTTTGACACTTGTGTCAATCTCCATGGCGTATGGATAGGGGAGGATAATCCCTATTACTGCAGCGATGAATACGGTATCGTGTACAATAAGGATAGGACGAAGGTCGTGCTAGCGCCACGGGGGATTACCGGGCATTGTGTGATTCCGGATGGTGTTACTGAAATTGATGATCATGCATTCCTTGGATGTCAAAAACTAACCGGTGTAACAATTCCGGATAGCATTGCGACGATTGGGGAATCCGCATTTCAGGGGTGCGCGGAATTAGCGGAAGTGACCATTCCTGACGGCGTGAAAAAAATCGGTAATTCTGCATTTACTTCCTGCACGAATTTGACCGACATCACCATCGGTGCAAGCGTAGAATACTTTAACGGAAGTATGCTGGATGGTTGTAATAGCCTGACTGAAATCCGTGTAACTGATGGCAATCGTTATTATGACAGCGATGAATATGGTGTTCTCTTTAACGAGAGCAAAACGGAGCTGATCAAGGCACCCGGAGCGCTGAACGGAACATACACTGTGCCAAATGGTGTTGTAACAATTGCCGATCAGGCGTTCTTTGGCTGTGCGGAATTGAGTGGTGTTATCTTCCCTGACGGTGTTACAGGCATTGGCGAATCTGCATTTAGTGGATGTACTGCGTTGGCCCACGTTGTTCTTCCTGACGGCGTAAAGGTACTGCAGGGGAATGTATTCAGTGATTGTACAGCGTTAACCAGTGTTTCACTGCCGGATGGGTTGGAAGTGATTGGCTCCAACGCATTTTCGTCCTGCGTAAGCTTGACATCCATTACTATACCTGATGGTGTTACCACAATCGAAAGTGGTGCCTTTGTATATTGCAGTGGGTTGAAAGAGGTCACATTCGGTAATGGACTTACCAGTATTGGCAATTATGCTTTTGCGGATTGCACAAGCTTGATTTCCGTTGCCATTCCCGATAGTGTAACGTGTTTGGGCAATGGAGCGTACATGGGTTGTTCTGGTTTGACGGAGGCATCGCTTGGGGCTGGATTAAGTTCCATCGGTAGCTTTCTGTTCTGCGATTGCGTACAGTTAAAGAATATTAAGTTTGGCGAGAATATAACCAGCATAGGAGAAGTTGCATTTGGGAGCACCGGGTTCGTAGAATTTGACATTCCTGAGGGTGTCACGAGTGTTGGCGACCGGGCATTTTATGGTTGTGCCGAGCTGAGAGAAATCTCTATTTCCGCAAGTGTCAGCAGTATCGGCGATGGGGTATTCTCAAACTGCGGATTGCAGAAGGTTCGATTCTGTGGTGATGCAGTGTATTTACACGCAGATACGTTTTATAATGTTGTTGCCAAAGTTTATTATCCTGCCGGGAATGAAACGTGGACATCTGATGTTATGCGTCCTTACGGCGGAAATCTAACATGGATCGCTTTTGACGGAAACTTCACTATATCCGGTGCCAATGTTCTGCTGGGCAGTTCCTTGGGCATGAATTTCTTTGTTGACAAGGATTTCGTGTCTAGGCCTGATTATTATGCTGTGATCATCCACTTTGCACAGGATGGAACGTATACATATAACATTCCCTATGACCAGTGGGACGAACGGAAGAATTATATGGTCGTGACATTGGATAATTTGTCGGCAAAGCAGATGGCAGATCGACTCGAGGTGTGCATCTATCACTCTGACGGCCGTTACGCCAGCCAGCCCTGGAATGACAGCATCCGAGATTATGCCATGCGGATATTTGACCGGCAGGACAATAAGACTAAAACCTTACTGGTCGATATGTTGAACTATGGCACAGAGGCTCAGACCTACTTCCGATATAACGAGTCTGATCCTGCCAATAGTAGGCTGTCTGAAGAACAGCTTGCCTATGGTACTCGGATCGTCAACTGCACGGATAAGCGTGTGGAGGGCAACAATTATTATGGCTCCACGTTGACGCTAAAAAACCGTATCCAGCTAACCATGTATTTTCAGAATATCACCACGGATATGTATGCGGTGGTCAGGTACATTGATCATTATGGCAATACAGAGGAATACAGGGTATTTGGAAGTGAATTTGCACGATACAACAGCAATACCTATGGTGTCATTGCCGATACGCTGGCGGTGGCCGATGGTGATCAGCTTGTGACTGTGATTGTATACGATGCCAACGGGAATCAGGTTGCTATGGCGAAGGACTCCGTCAATGGATATTTGAGCCGCATGATGAGCCGTGATGCGCTCTTTGAGGCGACAGCTAGGTTTACTGCCTCAGCGTATGCTTATTTTCATTAATTCTGCTGGAAATATTCTAATTTATAATGTACAATGAAATTACCTTATTCGGATCAAGGTGATCCAATACTTAGAAAGAAGGGTTTTCTATGAAATACTCCGGGTTGTTTACACGGCTGGTCTGCACTGCTATGGTGTTGTGCCTGCTGTCCTTTGTGCTTGTGCCCATTCAGGCCAAAGCAGATAAGATATCCTGTGTCGAATACAATGGCAGTAATCAGCTGTCCGAGTATCATCAGCGTTGGGGGAGTCCTGTTAGATCCCATTTGGTCGAGGTTGAAAACGGCTTAATGCGGTTTCAGGAAATTTCTGAAAATGACGGCTATTTGGTGGAGTACTATGACGATCAATATCAATTCCTCCGCTCCGTAACCATTCCAAGGGAATTGTCTGTCTATGGCGGCTTTTACGCCAGCGGCAGTCACTATTACATCCTGTCCGGTCAGAATAATCCCAGTGAAAGCGCAGAGGTGGAATGTTTCCGGATAACGAAATACGATCTAAACTGGAAACGTCTAGGATCTTCCGGTCTGTATGACTGCAACACTACCGTGCCCTTCGATGCAGGCTCTGCCCGCTTCGCAATGAGCGGTAAATATCTTTTGATCCGCACTGCCCATGAGATGTATACCTCTGATGATGGGAAGAATCACCAGGCGAACATGACCATCCGTGTGGATACAGATACGATGACGATCCTCGATTCCAGCCATAAGGTTGCCTTCACAGGATATGGTTATGTGTCCCACTCTTTTAACCAGTTTATTAAGATGGACGGCGACACCTTACTGGCAGTGGATCATGGTGACGCATATCCTCGTTCCATCGTTCTGACCCAGTGTGATACGAATATGTTTGCCGATAACTTCATCCACAGTTACACTCAATTTACTCAAACGAACCTGCTGACTTTCCCTGGCAGAACCGGCGATAATACCACCAACGCCTCTGTGGGAGGCTTTGAGATTTCCGATTCTTCCTATTTGGTAGCTTATAATTATGTAGTTAACTATGTGGAAGGCTTGAGCTATTCTCAGGAGATCCGGGCCACCAGAAATGTCTTTGTTGCAGTCATGGATAAGGAAACCGGCGAGGTGGCGCAGAAGCAGATTACCAATTATGCCGATGGCGAGGCTACTGCCAGCGTCCCTCATCTGGTAAAGATATCCGACAGCTCTTTCCTGCTGCTGTGGGAGCGTGGGAATGATGTTTACTATACTCTGCTGGATGCCAATGGCGATCCGGTGGGTCAAATCCAATCCATAAAGCATGCAGCTCTTTCTGACTGTGTTCCTGTGGTACATAATGACAAAGTTGTTTGGTATGTCTGGAAAGGCAGCAATGTATCCGTTTTCGAGATTGCTTTGGATACGCTTTCCGGTGCTCTGGCTCGGGATTTGACCTATGGTCACGATTTTGAAGTGACTAACTATCCTACTGCTGCTGGTGGTAATTGCACCCAAGTTTGTCGGAACTGCGGTTATTCCGAAACTGGCTCCACGCCGTCTGCCTTGAGATACTACTGGAATACCACCGGAACTTATAATTCCTATTATTCCGGCTTTCCAGCCGTCAATTTCGATGTGGGTGATGTGGTGTATGTGTGGGATCGCACCATTGCGCTCCAGTCCCCTGACTTGTATGAAACTGACATCATTGTGTCGGACCCTGAGCATGTTATTTTGGAATGGACATCCTCTGATATGGGTAAAATCACCTTTGCGTCTGCGGGTATCTACTCGATCACGTTAAACTGCAAGTATAACCCGTCGTTGAACAAGACATACATCGTCACCGTATCCCACACAGATGTGGACAACGATAATATCTGCGATGGCTGCGGTTCTCGGATCACAGCCATCACCCAGAAGGGCCGCAATCTGAGCTACGAGGATCTGATCTATGTCATTGACATTTTCGATCTGACCGGCGCAGAAAATGTAGATTTGAACAAGGATGCCGGTCTGCTGATCTGGTCTGTGGATGAATTCAATGCACTGGATGAGATCGCATTCGATGCGGAGCACGCCAATCCCGGCTTGAAGCCCTACCGCAATACGGGTTACTATTATGGCTCTTCCGAGGGTATCTTCACCAGAGATCTTTACAAAGAAGCCTATTATGTTGGCTACATCAAGCTGGCAGACGGCTCTTACGTTTACAGCGAACCCAAGCTGTACAGCCCTGCGATTTATGCTTACAGTATGCTGAGTAAGGATAGCACTTCTGCTGAAACCAAGGAACTGTGCGTCGCTCTGCTGAACTATATTTCTGCGGCGCAGATGTACTTCGACAAGACCACTCCGGCTGAAAATCTGGTAAATGCGGATTTGAGCGACGAGCAGAAGGCTCTGAATTGGGAGAACATTTCCTTCAATCTGGCTCCCGAAGCATCTACGGATAAGCAGGTGGAGCGCGATACCAATGTGTTCACCGGCACCGGCAAGAACCTGCTGTTCGAGGAAATGATCAGCATTGTTTCTATCTTCAAGATCGATGACAGCGTGATTGCTGATGCCAAGGAATACGGCACTATCTACTGGACGGCTGAACAATTCGCCGCCCTGAATGGTGCGCCCAGCATCGACAACATCGGTGCTGGCACCAAAACCGGAATGAGCGTCTACCGTGGCAATGCGGGGCAGTGGTACTCTCAGGCTCCCGAAATCGCCGCCAAGAATATGGCGGATACTCAATATTTCTATCTGGGCTATGTCATCCATGCCGATGGTAGCGTCAGCTACTCCGGCGTGCAGAGCTACACGGTGGAGCAGTACAT
>JBGVKN010000079.1:0-7004 GCA_045123795.1 Faecousia sp.
CCCCCCCCCGGGGGGGGTTTTTTTTTTTTTTAATTTAATTTTTTTTTTGTTTTTTGAAAAGGGGGGGGGGGGGCGGCCCCCCCCGCGCCGCTGTGCGGCGCAATATCGCTTCCCCCGGGGGGAAGCTGGCACAAAAATGGCTCTTCGGAACCATTTTTGTGACTGAAGAGGAACGGCGAAATGTTTAGAAAACCTAAGCAGTAGATAAAGAGGTGGGGATCTTAGCATTGCACCATTTTACTTTTACTGCATTCCAATGGTAAGATGTCGCCATTCCTCTTCCGCCCCAGTGTACGCACTGGGGCACCTTCCCCTCGGGGGAAGGTATGCGCCCTGCGGGCGCTGTCGCCCCATCGGGGCGACACATTTCCTCAACTAAACAACAATTTATCTCATCAACCCGATATTCCATGTTTGTTAAAACTGATGAAATATCTTCCAAAAAAACCTGAATTCCTCTTGATTTTTGTGGATTATTCCTTTATAATGAAAAAGAATTCATGTTGGGAGGCTGCGCAAGTGGGAGAAGCGATCGCAGTTCTGTCCGGTAAGGGCGGAACAGGCAAAACATCCATAACCGCAGGGCTTGCCACAGCGCTGGCGCTGGAGGGTAAGCGGGTGCTGTGCATCGACTGCGATGTGGGCCTGCGCAACTTGGATATTCCGCTGGGGCTGTCCGATACCGCTTCCCTGTCCTTTCTGGATATCTGCGAGGGTGGCTACGGTCTTGACCAGCTTGCTGCCCATCCAAAATTCCCCAGTCTGTATTTCCTCACCGCTCCCATGAGCCGCTGCGCCGAGCAGATCGACCCGGAGGCCTTTGGAAATATGGTTCTGTCCGCCCGGGAGAAATTTGACTACGTTTTTTTGGATGCCCCCGCCGGAGTGGATGCCGGGTTCCGTCTGGCTGCCGCTAAGGCGGATCGGGTGCTGGTAGTGACGGGCTCTGACCCCGCCGCTGTCCGGGATGCGGGTCGCACCGGTCAGGTGCTGGAGCTGATGGGCAAGGAAAATATCCGCCTGATCGTCAACCGCATCAATCCCAAGCTGGTGTCCACCATGTCGCTGACCGTGGATGATGTGATGGACAATGCAGGCCTGCCCCTCATTGGCATCGTGCCGGAGGATGCCAACGTGGTTCTTTCCGCCGCATTCGGCAAGCCTTTGCTGACCTACACCAAAAAGGGTGCCGCCGCAGCTTGCCGCCGGATCGCCAAGCGTATTCAGGGTATGCCGGTTAAAATCGATATTCGTTGATACATTATATATATTATTTTCTTACAAGGAGTGGACGATATGAACATTGCGTTTCTGGCCCATGACAAGAAGAAAGAACTGATGGTGCAGTTCTGTACCGCTTATAAAAGCGTGCTGATGAAGCATAACCTGTTCGCCACCGCCACCACCGGCCGGTTGATTGCGGACCATACAGGTCTGCCCATTACCCTGCTGCTTTCCCATAAGCAGGGCGGTCACCAGCAGATCAACGCCCGCATCTCTTATAACGAGATCGATCTGGTTCTGCTGTTCACCGATCCCAACACCACCGATGCTTGGGACGACAGCCAGATGGTGGAAACCATCCGCCATTGCGACAAGCATAATGTGCCCATTGCTACCAATCTTGGCTCTGCGGAAATGCTGATCATGGGTCTGCAGCGTGGCGACCTCGACTGGCGTGAAATGCTGCACAGCAAGCACCGGTTTTAAGGCGGGCTAAAAACAGAATACAATACGTGAGATATAAGATACAAGATACAAGATATAAGATAGGGATGTTCTAGGATATCTTGTATCTTGTATCTCGTATCTTGTATCTTTTTTTATTGAGAGGAATACGACTATGGACATTATCAAGCCCCGGACGCTGTCCGGTTTTATGGAGCTGCTGCCCTGCAAGCAGATCCAGTTTGAGCGCATGGCCCAGATCCTGCGCACCACCTACGCTTCCTACGGCTTCGCCCCGCTGGACACCCCCATCATCGAGGATGCTCAGATTTTGCTGGCCAAGGGCGGCGGCGAAACCGAAAAGCAGATCTACCGTTTCCAGAAGGGCGACAGCGATCTGGCTCTGCGGTTCGACCTGACTGTGCCGCTGGCAAAATACGTGGCGCTCCACGCCAACGAGCTGGCCTTCCCCTTCCGCCGCTTCCAGATCAGCAAGGTCTACCGGGGCGAGCGTGCCCAGCGTGGTCGCTTCCGTGAGTTCTATCAGGCGGATATCGACATCATCGGCGACGGTAAGCTGGATATTCTCAACGAGGCTGAAATTCCGGCTATTATTTATAAGGTATTCAAGGGCTTCGGCCTGACCCGGTTCCAAATTCGGGTCAATAACCGCAAGATCCTCAACGGCTTCTACGCCATGAACTGTCTGGCGGAAAAGTCCGGCGAGATCATGCGCACTGTGGACAAGCTGGATAAGATCGGTGCCGAGAAGGTGCGTGCCATTCTGGTAGACACCTGCGGTCTGACCGATGTGCAGGCTGATGAGATCTTGAAGTTTATCGCCATCCGTGGCACCAACGCCGAGGTTCTGGCTGCGCTGGAGGGCTACGCCGGTCGCAACGAAATCTTCGATGCCGGCCTGTCCGAGCTGAAGGCTGTGACGGTGAACCTCGCCGCTTTCGGCGTGCCGGAGGCGAATTTTGCCGTGGATCTGACCATTGCAAGAGGTCTGGACTACTACACCGGCACTGTTTACGAAACCACCCTGCTGGATCACCCCGAGATCGGCTCCGTTTGCTCCGGTGGCCGGTATGACGATCTGGCTGGCTACTATACCGAAAAGAAGCTGCCCGGCGTGGGCATTTCCATCGGCCTGACCCGGCTGTTCTATGTTCTGGACGAGCAGGGTCTGCTGAACGGCGACCTGCCCACCGCTCCCGCCGATGCCTTGGTGCTGCCTATGGGCGGCGAGCCCGGCCCGGCCATTGCCTTGGCGGAAGCCCTGCGGTCTGAGGGTCTGCGTGTGCAGCTTTACGGCGAGCAGAAGAAGTTCAAGCAGAAGATGGCTTACGCCGACAAGCTGGGCGTGCCCTTCGCTGTCCTGCTGGGCGAGGATGAGATCGCCGCCGGCAAGTGCTCTGTGAAGAATATGCGCACCGGCGAGCAGATCACCGTTACCCCGGTTGAAGCGGCCGCCCACATCAAAGCCACCCTCGCCGCCACCGACGGCCCGGTGATTTTGGAGAAGTAAGCCATGGAGCAGAAATTTATTGCCACATGGCTTGCCAATCGGGAAACCGCCGCCCGGATGGGCGTGCGCCTGCGTCCCGTGACAGCGGAAGATGCCATGAAAACCGCCAAGCGGTGGCTTTCCGGCAATCGGGAAAGCGATGGATTTGGTATTCTGGCGGATAAGCACCATCTGGAGCTGACGCTGGAGGCACTGGTGGTGGATAAGCGCTTCACCGCTCTGTTTACCGATGAGGAAGCCAATACCGCCCTGATCCGACTGCTGAACGCTGGATATGGGTTCTGAAAATGTAACAGCCGCCACATCCGTGGCGGCTGTTTTTATGCGACTGAAACGATAAATTGTTGTTTGAAGTAGAGAATGTGTCGCCCCCCCCTCTGTGAGGGGGCTGTCAAAATCAGCACTTTAAGGCTGATTTTGACTGGGGGAGTGTCGTACATTAGATGCATCGCCGTAACGACACTCCCTCCGTCACGCCGTCGGCGTGCCACCTCCCTCAAAGAGGGAGGCAAGGGCGGCTGCGCCGCCGGAGTGCTTACTCCACTAAACAACAATTTATTTTACATTCTTATCCTCAAATCCCACCAGCAGGCCGCCACGCTCGGCGTAGAAGCTACATAGAGCGCCGCACAGCTCGATGGTCACATCGGCACTGGGCCAGCGATCCAGCAGCATGGATCTGAGGGTATTGGCGGCCTCCTCGTTGAAGCAATGGGCGATCTTTACCCGGCCGCCGGCATAGCCCCGGCTTTCCATTTCAGCCGCAAGGCTATCGATGGCCTTCTTCTCGCCCCGGCATTTGTGTAGGGGCTCCAACGTGCCAACCTCCGAAGCAACGCCCACAATCCGAATGCCCAGCACCCCTGCCAGCTTCGCCACAGCGGGATTGACCCGTCCGTTCCGTGCCAGATTGGTCAGGGACTCCAACGAAAACGCCAGATGAGTGTGAGCCTGATAAGCTTTGATGTCCTGCACCATCTGCTCATAGTCCCGGCCCTCGGCAATCCATCGACGAAGCTGATCTAAAATCAACTCCAGCTCCGGTCCGGCGGACAGACTGTCGATGACGCAGACCTTGGCACCGGGATGCGTTTCTTCGTACTCAGCGGCAGCCTGCACAGCGGAGGCGTGGCTTCCGGACAGATTGCTGGTGATGGTCACGGCAAAGACCCGGTCCGCTCCCTCGAAGACCTGCAGCCAGTCGTTCATGTTAGGGCAGGAGGTGCCGGATTTGCCCTTGGTGACCTTGATGGCATCCACCATGGCGGCTACATCCAGTGCCGGATCGTCCACGTATTCGGCTTGGGTGGTGATGATCTTCATGGGCACGCTGGCGAAGGGAACGCCGGTCATGGTGTAAACGTTGGAAGAGGAGTCGGTAGTCAGTTTATAAATCATAAGGATGCTCCTTGAAACAATCGGTTTTTCGATAACTTGATATACGTTATTGTAACCTGAAAATGACGATTCGTCAAGAGTTTTTTAAAACCTGATGTCGTGCGCTTCTTGACGTTTCATCGGGTTTGTTGTATAATGTTTAAAAACAGACCGAGGAGAATGGATATGAACCAGAAAATGAAGGACGAAATACTGGATTCTGTTCGCAATTTTGCGCTGCCCCGCTATGAGGAGATCCCCAACGTGGGACTGTATCTGGAGCAGACATCCAAATATATTTCTGAGTATATGTCGTGTCTGGGGGATTTTGCCCTGACCGGCTCCATGATCAGCAATTACGTCAAAAAGGGGCTGATTACCAACCCGGTGAAAAAGCAGTACAGCCGGGAGCAGATCGCCTACCTGATTTTTATTGCCATCGCGAAAAGCGTCCTGTCTATGGAAGATATTGGACTGCTGATCCAGCTGCAGAAGGATGCCTATGGGCCGCAGAAGGCTTACGACTATTTCCGAACGGAGCTGGAGAATGTGCTATTCTACATTTTCGGTCTGAAGGAAACCCTGGAAGTGGTGGGCAACGACCGGACGGATACCAAGAATATGCTGCGCACGGTCATTGTCACCGCCGCTCATAAGGCATATCTGGATAAATATTTCGCCGCTCTCCATGCGGAGAAGGCTGAAAAGGCGAATGAGGGGTAATATCTATGCGTGAGTACAAAGTAGTCTATGTAGATGCTGATTATAAGGGGTACATCCGCTATGATGGGCAGAAAATTGAAATCCCCTGTGGAGAAAATGAGTCCATGCAGGAAGCGGTCTTAAACCACCTCGCCCGCTATGGCTGGCGGCTGGTGCAGGCGGTTCCGGTCAGAGAGGAGCGGTTCTTCCTGTACATGGAGCGGGAAGCTTAAAAAACGAAGGGGAAGCAGAGTGATCTGCTTCCCCTTTTGGTTATACATAGTATGGGTTTGTCCTGAATAGAAACAGGGTGATCAAATCAACGAACCAGCCGATGCCGAACAGTCCGCCGGTGAAAAAGTACAGAAAGCCCATACCGATCTTGCCTTCGTAAAACTTGTGGGCACCGTAAACGCCAAAAATAAGGCACAGAAGAAGGGCGATTGTTCTGTTTTTTTTCGGTGCCGGTTTGAACAGGGGTTGGGGCTGCCTGAGGTGGGCTGTAAGGCTCTGGCTCCGGGGCATAAAGGTCGTTGAAGTGAACCTCACTGTTTGCTCGGGCGGCGGGGTTGGGAAATCTGGAATTGCAGTAGGCGCAGATATAGGCATCATCTTGCTGGAAAAAATCATTTGCGCCGCAGTTTTCACATTCAATTGGTTTCATATCTATCTGATCCTTTACAAGCAAAAATCAACGGGCGTTGCGCCAATGGACGATGGCATTGGACAGCCGGGCGAAGTCATCGATGCTCAGGGTTTCGCCCCGGACATTTTCGTCAAAGCCGCAGGCGGCAATCACTTCCCCTGCGCCCTGTTTGCCCAGTTCGGAGAAGCCAGCCGCAAGGCCGTTTTGCAGTTTCTTGCGCCGCATGGCGAAGCTGGCACGGACGGTGCGGAAGAACACCGCTTCGTCCAGGATATCCCATGGCTTTTCCTCCCGTGTACGCAGATGGATCACCGCCGAGGTCACCTTGGGCTGGGGCATGAAGCAGTGGGCAGGCACGTCGAACAGGATTTCCGGCTCGGCGTAATACTGGCAGAACACGGTGAAGGCGCTGTAATCCGCCGCACCGGGCTTGGCGGCGATCCGCTGAGCCACTTCTTTTTGCACCATGACGGTCACGGAGTCGAAGCACTCCGCTTCCAGCAGAGCCGTCAGGATGGGAGAGGTAATATAATAAGGAAGATTGGCGCAGGCCATGGGCCGCAGTCCCGGGAATTGCTCCGCAACCAAAGACGGAATATCGAAATTCAGCACATCATCCCACAGAATTTCCAGATTGTCAAACTCCCCCACGGTCTGCTTCAGAATGGGTGCCAGTCGCTTGTCCAGCTCCACGGCGCAGACCTTCCCTGCCCGCAGGCAAAGCTGTTGGGTCAGAGGGCCGATGCCCGGGCCAATCTCCAGCACGCCGGCGGTGCGGTCGACGCCCGCATCCTCAGCAATCCGCTCCGGTACCCATTTCTGGGTCAGGAAGTTCTGACCCTTGGCCTTGGAAAAATGGAAGCCATGCTCTGCAAGCAGTGGCTTCATCACCTGAATGTCGCATACATTTATCATAAAATTACCTCAATTACTTACTTCGATAAATTGTTGTTTACGCTTCTGGTGCGGGAACACCCCAAGCCTCCCTCTGATGAGGGAGGTGGCACGCCGAACGGCGTGACGGAGGGAGAGAAAATGCGAAAATCACCTCACTGCCGAGGAAAACCGCACATTTTATCT
>JBGVKN010000080.1:0-2423 GCA_045123795.1 Faecousia sp.
AATATGATGAGGAACTGGGCTACCCCGAAGGCGGCATTGCCCCCGGCACCAAGTGGGAGGATGTGCCCGCTGATTTCGAGTGCCCCCTGTGCAGTGTAGGCAAGGATCAGTTCTCTGAAGAATAAAAAAGCGGGAGAGATCACGAAAAGCGGATCTCTCCCGTTTCATTTTTCTCCGATAGCTTCAAACAGAAAATCGGTCATAGCTTTCATAGCAATCCAGGCACAGCTTTTTGCTGCCGGATAGCCGGATCCAGTTGGCGCCGGTAACTTCGCCGCAGCATTCGCAGGTATAGGAGTCAAAGAGGCGGGCCTTTTCCGGAAGCCGGATGGTGGTTTTCTTCACATCGAAGAGGTCTCCCGGTGCCTTTGCCTGCAGATAGGCAAAGGACTCTGCCTTGGTCATGCCGGCAGGGGTGGACTTCAGCACCAGGCGGACAGATTCGCCGGTTTTGCGGTTGTAGAAAGAGTAGGCGGATTTGCCCCGCATGTGGAACAACAGATTGCCTTTGCCCACGCTGCAGCCCAGCATCACCTGGATGGCATCCACGCCGCAGGCATCGTTTTCGCAGATGCAGACCACCTGCTCGTCAGCGGAAAATTCCAGCTTCAAAAGTTCGATGGCAAGAAGGCTTGCCTTGTAGCCAATGGTGAGGCCGCCACATTCGTGGCCGTGAAAAGAAACACAATCATTCCAGGTTTTCATATCTGTTCTCCTTAATCAATAATTACGATTTTTCTGCCCCGTACATCCAGAATTTCTGCCCGGATGCCGTAGACTGCCTGCAGGGTTTCGGCTGTTACGGTGTCGATCGTACCATAACTGTAGCCTTTGCCTGCTTTCAGGAAGTAAAACTTATCACAAAAGCGGAGGGCAAGGTTCAGGTCATGGATCACGGTAATGACGGTAAAGCCTTGCTCTTTCGCCAATTCCTGCACAAGGGCCATCATTTCATACTGGTTTTTCGGGTCTAAATTACTGGTGGGTTCGTCCAGAAGCAACAGTTTCGGCTCAGCAACCAAAGCTCTGGCCAGCATGACTTTTTGCAGTTCGCCGCCGGACAGCTCATCCAGATACCGCATCTGAAAATCCAGCAAACCCACCCGTTCCATGATCCGGGTGCAAATATCCAAATCCTCCTGACTGACGGACCATGTGATATAGGGCTTCCTGCCCAACAAAACACAATCGAACACCGTGCTGTGAGTCAGCTCGTTTTTTTGCGCCACATAAGAAACGGTGCGAGCCAGTTCATTTCGGCTCATTTGGAAAGCATCCTTGCCATCGATGGTCAGACTGCCAGTTTTGGGTTTGCGGATCCGGTTCAGGCAGGTGACAAAGGTGCTTTTACCTGCGCCGTTATTGCCCAGCAAGCCTACCACTTCGCCACGTTCAGCGGTAAAGCCCACACCCTTTAGAATGTCCCCATCGGGATAAGAAAAAGAAATATCCTTGATCTCAATCATTTCCGTTTTCCTCCTTTGATGATCAGATAGAGGAACAACGGGGCTCCAAGGAAAGAGGTCAGCGCACCGATGGGCAGCACCGTGGGCGAAAGGAGCATGCGGGACACAATATCCGAAAGCAGCAGCAACACGCTGCCGCACAAGGCGCTGCAAGGGATCAGGAACCGGTAATCATTGCCCACAAACCGACGCATAATGTGGGCGGCAATCAGACCGATAAAGCTGATACAGCCAACAAATGCCACGGCTACGGAGGAGATCAGGGCGCACAGTGCCATGCTCAGTACGATGAGCCGGTCTACGGGAACGCCAAGGCTTTTTGCGGTGTGGGTGCCGCCTTCCATGGCATTGTAATTCCATCGATTGTAGTAGAAAAACACAAACGCAGCAAAGGTAAGCGCAGCAATAATAGCGATTTCCGTCCAACCGGCTCTGCCCAAGCTGCCGAAAGTCCAGTAGACCACGGTGGTAACCATCACATCGTCGCAAAAATACTGCACCAAAGCCGTGCCGCCGGTGAACATGGAGCTGATGGCCACACCGGCAAGAACCATGGTTGCAGGGCTGGTGCCACGGAAACGGGCCAGCCCCAGAATTACCGCGGTGGTGGCAATACCGCCCAAAAAGGCGCAGAGGGTTACCATGGCAGGATTCGTCACCGTTAATGCCGAGGCCGTTCCACCGGCATTGACCTGAATTCCTGCGCCAAAATAGACAATGGCCACCGCCGCGCCGAAGGATGCGCCCTGAGAAACGCCCAATGTGGATGCGGATGCCAGAGGATTTCGCAACACATTCTGCATCACGCAGCCGCTAAGCGCCAGCGCCATGCCCACCACCGTGGCAGTGGCCACTCTGGGCATACGCACATTCCAAATGATGGCATTTTGCTGCCGGTTGCCGCCACCGAAAATCGTCCGAACAATGTCAGGAACGGACAGATTGGCAGAGCCTGCG
>JBGVKN010000081.1:0-19159 GCA_045123795.1 Faecousia sp.
GCTGTCAAAAATCTCTGATTTTTGACTGAGGGAGAGATAAAATGTGCAGTTTTCCTCGGCAGTGAGGTGATTTTCGCATTTTCTCTCCCTCCGTCACGCCGTTCGGCGTGCCACCTCCCTCATCAGAGGGAGGCTTGGGGCGCTTCCGCGCCAGTGCCGTAAACAACAATTTATCTTATTATCCTCAATACACAAGAACACCCCCACGGTTGATCCGTGGGGGCGTTAACATTACAATTACCAAGTCAGCATTTGGCGGAACAGATCCATATAGCGCTTAGCGGGCTTATCCCAACTGAAATCCTGCTCCATATCCCGACGCTGCAGAGCCTTAAAACCCTCACGGTCGTTGTTATACAGGTTCAGAGCACGCTTCAGTGCGGCAAGGAAATCATCACCGTTGTAGCTCTGGAAGGTAAAGCCCAGACCGCTCTCGCCCTTTTCATTGGCAGGCGGCACGGTATCCCGCAGGCCACCGGTGGCATGCACCACAGGCACGGTGCCGTAGCGCATAGCGTTCATCTGACTCAGGCCGCAGGGCTCGCTCTTGGAGGGCATCAGATAGATGTCACCACCGGCATAAATCCGGGCAGCCAGACCCAAATTAAAGGTGATCTTTGCTGCCACCTTGTCGGGATACTCGTTGGCAAGATCCCGGAAGAAGGTTTCAAAATGGGGCTCACCGGTACCGAGAACCAGCAGCTGCATATCTTCCTCCCACAACAGGCGGCGGGCGATATAGCACAGCAGATCCAGACCCTTATGACCCGCCAGACGGGTAACCATGACGCACAGGGGCACATCAGGCTTCACCGGCAGACCCACTTCCTTCTGCAGAGCCGCCTTGCATTCTGCCTTGCCGACCTCAAAGGTCTTGGCATTATAGTGAGCAGGCAACGCCGCATCCGTTTCCGGATTGAAGGTATTGATGTCGATGCCGTTGGTGATGCCGGTGAGCTTCCAAGAAGCGTTGGAAATGATGCCATCCAGACCGTGGGCGTAGTAGGGGTACATCAGCTCCCGGGCATAGGTTTCGGACACAGTGGTTACCAGATCGGAACACTCGATAGCAGCCTTCATCATATTGACTGAGCCGTTCATATCCAAACAGCCACGCCAATCCCACGGCAGACCCAACACATCATCGAAGAAGCTGCCATTGGCCCAGCCCTGATACTCGATGTTGTGGATGGTGTACATGACCCGGGTATGGGGATAGATATGATGGTACATCGCCTTCAGGTAGGTGGGCACCAGAGCTGTCTGCCAGTCGTTGCACTGAATGACATCGGGAATCCATCCAATGGATGCCATAGCATCCAAACAGGCCCGGGAGAAGAAAGCGAACCGCTCGCCGTCATCGATATCGCCGTAAATAGCACTGGGACGGGCGCCGAAATAATACTCGCTGTCGATGAAGTAGACCTGAACGCCGTCCTTGCGACCTTTAAGCCGCATGACACCGGCATACTGCTGCCGCCAGCCAAGACTCACATGGAAGTGGCAGACAGGCTCAACCTGAAATTTGGAATTTTCCTTAATCTTCTTATAGTAGGGCAGAATGAGGATCACCTCGTTGCCCTCGATACGGGCCAGTGCGGAGGGCAGCGCCTCCATCACATCGCCCAGGCCGCCGGATTTTACATAAGGCGCACCCTCGGAGGCAAGAATGGCAATTCTCATACGGTTTCCCCCCGCTTGACAATAATGGGATTCTTCTTGGTGCCGATCAGTCGGGCACCGGGACGGACGGTGACATTCTTGTCCAGAATGACATACTCCAGCTCCGCACCCTCGCCGATGACGGCATCGTTCATCACGACACAGTTTTCAACCTCTGCTCCCTCGCAGATGGTGACCTGACGGAACAGGATGCTATCCTCCGCCTCACCCTCCAGGAAGCAGCCGTCGGCCACCAGACAGTTCTCGATCTCGCAGTTCTCGCCATAGTAGCTGGGAACACGGTCACGCACCTTGGTGAACACGGGATGGTTGCGACCAAACAGGTCATGGCGCACTTTCTTATCCAGCAGCGCAAGGCTGTTGGTGAAGTATTCTTCAATGGATTCGTTGAACATGGCAACGCCGTCGAACTGATAGACATTCAGGCTCGCCTTACCCTTCTGCCACAGGCCCAGAACAACGTCACGGTCCATGTGATACAGGTTCCGGGCAACGCACTCGTTGATCTGCTCCACGAACCACTTCTTATTCATCACAAAAACATCCATGGAAGCCAGGTAATCCTCGGCTGCCACATAGTCCACGGCGATATCCTCGATCTCTCCCTTCTTGTCCAGCTTCAATGCCAGATCCAGTTGCTTGGAGCCATTGGCGATGCCGGCCTTGGTGACCACGGTAATATCCTTACCGCTTTCGATGTGGGAAGCAACCACCTTGGTCAGATCCATGTTGCTCAGGATGGCAGAATCAGCCATGACCACATACTCATCCTCGTCACCGCCGAAGGTCAAGAAGTCCATGGCAAAATACAGATTTTCCAGCTTGCCACGGTAGCGGTCGGTGGTAGACATGGCATAGGGAGTCAGGAATTCCAGACCGCCCTCGCCCAGCTCCAGACCCCACTCCTCACCGTCGCCAATGTGATTCATCAGGGACTGGTAGTTATGGCGGGAGATGATGCCGATGTGCCGGATGCCGGCAGCGGTCATATTGGAAAGGTGGAAATCTACCTGACGGTAGCGGCCGCCGAAGGGAAGGCTGGCCATGGTACGCTTGCTGGTCAGTTCGCCCATGGTGGCGTCATTGGCGAAAATAATGCCCATTAACTTCATAGCGTTTCCCCTCCTTACAGCATATCACCGGGCGCAAGCACGGTATTTTCTTCCACAACGGCACCCTTGGAGGTGACGCTGATCTTCTTTTTATCCTTGGGGCCGTAAGCGCCGCCCACCACTGCGTTGCGGCAAACACGGCTGTTCTCGCCCAGAATAGCATGGCGGACAATGGCACCGGATTCGATCACAACACCGGGCATGACCACGCTGTCCTCCACCACTGCATCCTCACCAACGGTGCAGCCCACGGAGATGATGGAATGGCGAACAGTGCCGTAAACCTCGGAGCCTTCAGCAACGAAGGAATTGTAGATCTTGGCATCCTCATCAATATAGGAAGAAGGCAGAGCGGAATTACGGGCGTAGATCTTGCTGCGCTCATCGCCACGGATATTGAACTCAGGCTCCTTGCCCAGCAGTTCCATATTGGCCTCCCACAGGGAGTCAATGGTGCCCACGTCCTTCCAGTAGCCGTCGAAGGTATAGGCCATCATCTTATGGCCGGCGTTCAGCAGGTTGGGGATGATGTTCTTGCCAAAGTCGTTGGAGGAAGCAGCATCCTCCTCATCGGCGATGAGGGCCTCCCGCAGCACTTTCCAGTTGAACACGTAGATGCCCATGGAGGCATTGGTGGACTTGGGCTGCTTGGGCTTCTCCTCGAATTCATAGATGGAGTTGTCAGGATTGGTATTCAGGATACCGAACCGGGACGCCTCACTCAGGGGAACATTGCGCACAGCAATGGTGCAGGAGGCGTTGTTCTTCTCGTGGTACTCCACCATGGCGGCGTAGTCCATCTTGTAGATGTGGTCACCGGAGAGGATCACAACATATTCGGGATTGTAACGATCGATGAAGTCGATGTTCTGGTAGATGGCATTGGCAGTGCCCTTATACCAGCCGGACTTCTTATCGTAGCGCTCGTAGGGGGGCAAAACCTGAGCCCGGGAGTGGGTCTTGTTCAGACCCCAGGGCTGGCCGTTGCCGATATACTCGTTGAGCTCCAAGGGCTGATACTGGGTCAGGATGCCGACAGTGTCAATACCGGAATTGACACAGTTGGAAAGGGGAAAGTCGATGATGCGATATTTGCCGCCGAAGGGTACAGCAGGCTTGGCGGTTTTCTCCGTCAAGACCTTCAGGCGGCTGCCCTGGCCACCGGCCAGAAGCATGGCAATGCAGCGTTTTTTCTGAAAGTACATGGTCACAGCTCCTTATATATGAAAGTGTGGGGCACATTTGCTTACAGAGATAATGGCATCTTGTCATTGCGAGGAGCCGAAGGCGACGTGGCAATCCCCCGGTCATACGGAGCTAACCAGAAGCCTTAGGGGATCGCCACACCAGTCTGCGGACTGGTTCGCGATGACAGCATTTATTATTCCGCCGCTTCGGCCTTCTTGCGGCCACGGCGCTCGGGCTTGCGGGCATAGAAGGTGATGGACATAGGCGGCACACGGAACAGGCCGGAGTGCTGATACTCCCGGAAGGGGATCTCCTCAGAAGTGACCTCGTGGGGCAGCTGGTTGGTGCCGCCGTAGCGCCAGTCGTCGGAGCAGAAGATAGGCTCGTAGGTGCCTTCCTTCGGCAGGCCCAGACGATAATCGTCACGACAGACAGGGGTGAAGCTCAGGACACAGATCAGCTCCTTGCCCTTCTTGGGATCGATCCGGCGGAAGGCCAGCACACTGCTGTCCGCATCGTCGGGCTGAATCCACTGATAACCGTTCCAGCTCAGGTCATCGGCCCACAGCTCGGAGTGCTCCTTATAGAAGTGGTTCAGCTCCTTGTAGAACAGCTGAATCTTCTGGTGCATTTCGTGATCCAGCAGCATCCAGTCGATATCCTTATTGAAGTTCCACTCGGTGAACTGACCCAGCTCAGCACCCATAAAGCTCAGCTTCTTACCGGGATGGGCCATCTGGTAGCCACGCAGCGCTCTGGCACCGGCAAACTTCCAGAAGTAATCACCGGGCATCTTGTTGAGCAGGCTGCCCTTCAGGTGGACAACTTCGTCATGGGAAAGAGGCAGGATGTAATTCTCGGAGAAAGCGTAGGTCATGGAGAAGGTCAGGGTGTTGTGCTTATACTTGCGGTAGATGGGGTCTTCCTTCATATACCGCAGGGTATCATTCATCCAGCCCATGTTCCACTTCAGCAGGAAGCCCAGACCACCATCGAAATCAGGACGGGTGACCATGGGGAAGGCAGTGGATTCCTCAGCACAGGTGATGATGCCCTTACGAACGCCGAAGCAGGCATTGTTCAGCTGACGCAGGAAGTCGATGGCCTCCAGATTCTCACGGCCGCCGTAGCGGTTGGGACGATAATTGGGACGGGCATAGTCCAGGTACAGCATGGAGCTGACTGCGTCAACACGAATGCCGTCCACGTGGAACTCGTTAAGCCAATACACGGCGTTGGAGATCAGGAAGCTCTTGACCTCGGGACGGCCCCAGTCGAAGATACGGGTGGTCCACTCGGCGTGCTCGTTCATCATGGGGTCCTGATACTCGTATGTGCAGCCACCGTCAAATTCATACAGGCCGTACTCATCCTTGGGGAAGTGGGCGGGAACCCAGTCCAGAATGACACCGATGCCTGCCTGATGCAGCTTGTCAATGAGCAGCTTCAGCTCGTCGGGGGTACCGTAGCGGCTGGTGGGAGAATAGTAGTTGGAAACCTGATAGCCCCAGCTGGGATCGTAGGGGTACTCGCTCAGGGGCATCATCTCAACATGGGTATAGCCCATGTCCTTCAGATAGCCGGGCAGCTGCTCCGCCATCTCAGCGTAGCTCAAGTAGCGGTTGCCATCCCAAGTCCGGCGCCAGGAGCCCAGATGCATTTCATAAATGTTGATGGGGGACTCCAGAGGAGCACGGCGGGCCTGACGAGCCATCCACAGGCTGTCGTGCCACTTGTAGTTATCCAAACGGCAGATGATGGATGAGGTATCCGGAGCCTTGCAGGAGCGGAAGCCCACAGGGTCCATCTTGTGGACACGGCGACCGGACCAGTGATGGATCAGGTACTTGTAGGCCTGTCCTTCCTTTGCATTGGGGGTCCATGCCTCCCAAACACCGTCGGAGATCTTGCTCATGTACAGGTCTTCGCCATTCCAGTAGTTGAAGTCGCCCACAACACTAACTGCCTGGGCATTGGGGGCCCAAACACGGAACACGAAGCCATCGACACCGTCCCGATTTTCGGGATGACAGCCCAAGAATTCATAGGCCCGCGTGCTGGTCCCGGTATGGTAATAGTACAGGAAGGTGGAAAGTTCTTCAGTCATTGTTTTTCATTTCCTTTCTTTCATGGGGTGCCGCCAAAGGCGGTAAAAGAGGCTATAATTCCCCACGCATAACATACCACATTTTTGCCGATTAGGAAAGCGTCAAAATATCTAAAAAGTTAGAAATCTTTCCGTCATTTTCCACAAATTCTTAAAATATCCAAATGAAGCCGACTGGAGAAATAGACAAAAACCGACCCAATCCGGCACAAAAAATGTGCGTACCGCAATTTCGGTACGCACATTAAAATTATTCCATAACGGTTCCGTCGGGATGGAACAGAGGGAGCTTCTCCAGATAGATCAGATCGGCACGGTCCTGGGCGTCGCCCTCGGCAAGAATTGCCATCCGTCCGCAAATCTCACCGCCGGCCTTATTGACCAGCGCCTCCAGCGCCAGCAGGCTTTCACCGGTGGAGATCACATCGTCAACGATCAGAATACGCTTGCCCTTCATCAGCTCCGCATCCGCACCGTCCAGATACAGCTTCTGCTCCTTGGCGGTGGTGATGGAGTTGACGGTAACCTCAAAGATATCCCGCATATACAGCTTGGGTGCCTTCCGGGCCAGGATGTACTTGCTGTCGCCGGCCTGACGAGCCATCTCATGAGCCAGAGGGATGCCCTTGGCCTCAGCGGTGATGATGTAGTCATACTCCGGTGCCTTTTTCAGCAGCTCCCGGGCGCAGCACTCGGTCAGTTCAGGATCTCCGAAAATCACAAAACCGGCAATATAAAGGTTTTCGTTGACAGGGCAGATGGGCAGATCACGCTGCAGCCCCGCCACATTCATGGTATAGAACATGGAAAATCGCTCCTTTTCCCTATTTATCTAGGATAATTATATCGGAAACCGCAAAAATGTCAAGGGTTCAGATCGTGACGGTCCACCGCAGGCTTGGGACGGATATCACCGGCGGCCGTCAGGGCCATCTTGGTCAGCATGGGGCCCACAAGCTCATAAATCAGAACAGAGAACAGGACAATATTACGGATCATGGAGCCTTCGGCACCGAACTCCGCCGCCACGGTCACAGACATTCCCAGCGCCACACCGGCCTGAGGTAGCAGGGTGATACCCAGATACTTGCAGATGCTCGGTTCACACTTCATCATGCGAGCGCTGGCAGACGCACCGAAGATCTTACCGGCAGAACGGGTCGCAATATACATGATACCGATGCCCACCACCGCAAGATCCGCAAACACCCGCAGATCCAGCTCCGCACCGGAAATCACGAAGAACAGCACATACACCGGGCCGGTCCAGCGCTCGGTCTTGTGCATGATCTCCTCGGAGAAATCACACAGATTGCAGAAGATCGTGCCGCACATCATGCACACCAGCAGACTGGAGAAGCCGATATGAAGCTCTCCAATAGAGAAATGCAGCTTGGAAAGGCCGGCACACAGTGCCACAAAGGCCACCGCAAGACTCAGCCGCTTGGAGTTGGAGTTAAAATACTTCTCCACCATGCTGAACACCCAGCCCAGCGCTGCACCCAGCGCCAGAGATGCCACGATCTCCACCAGCGGATTGACCAGCACGGAGATCACGCTGAGCTGGCCGCCGATCAGCGCCTTGGCAACACCCTTGGATACAGCGAACACGATCAGACCCACTGCATCATCCAATGCAACGATGGGCAGCAGGATGTCCGTCAAAGGGCCTCTGGCCTTGTACTGGTTAACGACCATCAGCGTCGCCGCCGGAGCGGTGGCGGTGGCGATAGCGCCCAAGATCAGGCAGGTAGAGATGGGCAGCTTGTCGCCCAGAACGAAATGCAGACCGATCAGCGCCACATCTACAAACAGCGTGGCGGTCATGGCCTGAAAAATGGCGATCACCGTAGCCTGACGTCCGGTTTTGCGCAGAGCGCTGACCCGGAACTCACTGCCGATGGAGAACGCAATAAAGCCCAGAGCCGCATCGCACACAAGCCCCATACTCTCCACAAAGTGGAAAGATTGGAAGCCCAGACCGGGAACATTCAGCTGTCCCAGCACCAAAGGGCCAACCAGAACACCGGCAACCAGATAGCTGGTCACATCGGGCAAATTCAGCCGGGAGGTCAAACGAGAGAGGAGCAGTCCCGCAAACATGGCCACGCCAATGGCCAACAAAAATTCCATAACAAAAGCCTCTTTTCCATTCAATCAAAACAGCATTATTATACCGCTTTTGTCTATGGATTCAAGCCGTGTTTTGCACAAAAATACAAGAAATTTCCCCACCTTTTGTAGGCAAAAAGAAAACGCACCGCTGATAGCTTCAGCGGCGCGTTCCCTTGCGAAAGGGGTTTGGAAAGAAGAGAGGTAGAAAAGAGGATCTACGGAGGTGAAAGGCAGCGGCTCACGGCTTGCCACGACCTTTCTGTCATTAAGATAATCCCCGCTTTTGAACACCCAATAACGGAATTGAAAACAATATTCGACGAATTTGTGAACGAATTACAATCCAGCTAATGCATTCAATTGCTCTACCAATTCATTAGATAAGGAAACATACCCTCCTTCGTAATCGCACCACCATGGGATCAACCAATGGGTCAAATCTCTTTCATACGCATAAGCCCGATCGCAACACGTATCCCATTCCATAGACCGAACCAGTTGATCACCCCGGTACAATTCAATCCGTCTGTGTGGATCACTGCAATCGGCCGGCTTGCAGCAATCAGAGCGTACATAGGTGGCAATTCTGGTTTCGTCGGTGATCTGTTTGATTAATTCCTGATCCGTAATGGTGACCTGTTCAGCATACCCGATTATCACCACCCTATCGATATCCCGTAGCTCCAGCTTGCCAAACAAGGAAATCGAGATGCATTCTCCTCTGCTAACTTCAGAAATACTCGACCGCATCATGGGACAGGTAATAAAATATACCACCGCCACTGCCAGACAAACAAGCACTATCCACTTCCCATTCAACGGTTTTCGTTTCTTTTCTTCCATAATATGCGCCTTTCCTTTCTGCAGATCGCAACGTGAACATTTTCGGTCGGTTCTATAAATTGTTGTTTAGAATACCTGTCATTGCGAACCAGTGACCGATGTCACTGGTGTGGCAATCCCCCACAGCGATGCGCAAATGTTACGACTACCAACGAAAATGTCGGAAAATCCGGGAGATTGCCACGCCACTGCGCCCGCAGGCGCGTGCAGAGCGCAACCGCCGCAGAGCGGCGGCTCTTAGCGCGTCGCTGTGGCGCACTGGCTCGCAATGACATACTTCTTTTTTGGTGCGTCGCTAATCAACTAAACAACAATCTATCTCACTCCACTTCCGGGAACAGAAGTGTCACTTTAAACAGATCTCCATCCACCAGCAGGCTCAGCTGTCCCTTTTGAACCTCCATCAGGCTCTTGGCAATGTTCAGTCCCAGACCGCTGCCCTCGGTGTTACGGGATGCATCTCCCCGAACAAACCGCTCCATCAGCTCCTCGGAGCTGATGTTCAAAGGCTCAGCGGAGATATTCTTAATCGAAATCAGCACCTGTCCATCCACCCGGGCAGTGTCGATATACACCCGCGTTCCGGGCATGGCATACTTGACGGCATTGCCCAGCAGATTGCTCAGCACCCGCCACACCAGCCGCCCATCGGCGTGCATCATCACCGGCTCCTGCGATGCCGCAAATACCGGGATCAGCCGGGCCTTTGCAAACTTCCCGGAAAATTCGCCCAACGCCTGATTGACCGCCTCTACTGCGTCAATGGCAGCAATATCCACCGTCAGGTTGCCTGTGCTGGCCTTGCTCATCTCCATCAGATCGTCAATGAGCTTTTTCAGCCGCAGGGATTGCCGGGACAGCACCTCTAAGTAAGCCGTTTCCTCCTGCTCCGTGTGGGGCTTTTGCAGCAGATCCACATAGTTAATAAGGGAAGTCAACGGCGTTTTGATATCGTGGGTCACATTGGTAATCAGCTCTGTTTTCATCCGCTCGGACTTAAGCTGGTTTTGAGCCGCTACCACGGCACTGTCTGACAGCTTATTCAGCTCCACCGCAAAATCCCGGAAAGAACCAAACAGATATTTCGTGGGGATCTTGTGATCCAGACTACCGTTGTTCATTTTATGAACGCCCCACAGCAGCGTTCCGAAGGCGTATGCTCCATAACAGACGATTCCAACGCATCCCATCAGAACGCATCCAAGCACCACATCCCAAAAGCTGCTGCGCCGGGTAGATGCCAGCAGAGCGGACAACGTTAGCCCAAACACCATGGCAAAGGCGGTCAACAGCCATTGCCACACCACCGGCAGCAGCGCAAATACACGGTTCAAGGCTTTGATTGCCCGGCCCAGCAAAGTATTGCGCCACCAATAGCCGCCCTTAACTTTTACCTGCGCCGCCAGAGCATACACAAAGGCCAGCGCCAGTAGGGTCAGCCCAACTGCCAGCATCAGTCCCAAAATCAGTCCACCGTAATTGATGCCATCATCAAACGTCCACTGCCACAGCCCAAGCCCCACAGCACAGCCAGCTACGCCCAAAATCGCTACAACGCAGGCATACAGATCCAGCGGCAGTCTATTCAATCCACCGGGGCGAACCTCACGGCAGTCCGGCACCTTGCCCGCCACACAGCACAAATACACAAGACACGCCGCAAACAAGAGAAGGCTCACCGCTGCACAGAAAATCAGTTGATACCGTCCTGCGTACAAGCAGTCCAGCATGGTGGCCACCCCATCAACCTCGCTGCGCTGCATGAAAAGCTGCACCGTATATTCCGGTGAATTGTAATAATACAACTCATAGTCCTTCTGCACCCCATCCTCCCAGATGGTGACGGTGGCCGTTCGATTGGGTTCCTCCCCATCCAGCGGCACCGTGGCAGGATAAGAAACCACGAAACTGTAACTGTAAGAGGACGCTTTTTCCGGCATGGTTCCCACCTGTGCCAGCAAATCCCCCTGTCGCAGCACTCTGGCGCTCCAGATATAGCGGTCGCCGGTATAATAGCTGCCGAAAATGCTCTGCACCAGATGGACAGGACACTGGCCCAGATGCTCGGCGGCGTAACGCTCGGCACACTCGATGGCAATAGAATAGCCCAGACGATCCATTTCCTGATTTATCTGCTCCTCCAAAGAGGTATCGTACAGTCCTTCCGCCGCCAACACCGAAATGCCCAGCACACAGCCAGTCGCTCCAACGAAGAAGCAGGCCGCCAGTACGAAGGCTATAAACTTTGCGGCAATGCTTTTCACGGCTGATCACTCTCCATCTTATATCCCTGACCCCAGACCACCTTCAAATAACGAGGTTCCGAGGGGTTGATCTCAATTTTTTCACGTAAATGACGGATATGCACCGCCACTGAACCTTCACTGCCCAAGGCCGTTTCCTGCCACACCGCCTCATAGATCGCCTTGGTGGAATATACCCTGCCGGGATGCTCCATCAGCAGTTTTAAAATGCCGTACTCCATGGGTGTCAGGGAAACCGGCTCCCCCTCGGCGGTAACAGTTTTGGTGCTGTCATTGAGGGTGATGGCACCGACGGTCAGCTCCGCCGGATCGTCCGCACGCTTTCCCAACATGGAACTGCGGCGAAGCTGGGAGCGCACTCTCGCCAGCACCTCCACCGGAGCAAAGGGCTTGGTAATATAATCGTCCGCACCTACATTCAGCCCCAACACCTTGTCCTCCGTTTCGGATTTGGCTGTCAGCAGAATAATGGGTACACTGGAAAATTCCCGAATTTTCGCCGTGGCGGTGATGCCATCCATCTTGGGCATCATCACATCCAACAGGATTAAGTGAATGGTTTCCCGTTTGACCAGCTCCACAGCCTCCTGACCATTGAAGGCTTCAAAAAGGTTGTACCCCTCCGGTGCCAGATATATCTTTAACGCATTGACAATATCAACCTGATCGTCACAAATAAGGATGTTGTACATCGATGTTATCCTCTCTTTCCGTTGGAGGGATAAATTGTTGTTTACGCTTCTGGTGTGGGAGCGCCCAAAGGCTCCCTCTGACGAGGGAGCTGTCAGCGAAGCTGACTGAGGGAGAGATAAAGAAGTACGTTTTTCCTCAGCAGTGAGGTATGTTTTCACATTTTCTCTCCCCCAGTCACGGCATTCGCCGTGCCAGCCCCCTCGTCAGAGGGGGCCTTGGTTGCGCCGCTAAACAACAAGTTATCTTTCCAACTCTGTTTTTATTATAACAGCACAAATCCCAATAGAAAAGAGGGAGAATATTTAAGAAATAATTAACTCTTGTCAAAAATCAATTCCATGCTATAATTTTCGTGTTAATTTAAAACGAAAAAGGAGAATAAAATATGACCAATTGGCTCATCAGTTTAGGCTATGCACTCACCAGCCGCATTGTGCCTTTCCTGTTTATCATGGTCGCCGGTATTCTGATCATCAAGATCGTGTTGAAGATCGTCAACAAGGCACTGGATAAATCCCATCTGGAAAAAGCTGCACACAGCCTGATCAAGTCCCTGGTTCGCACGGCCCTGTATCTGCTGCTGGGGCTGATCGCCGCCTCCAGTCTGGGCATCGATGTCACCGGCATCATCGCTCTGGCCAGCGTGCTGACCTTGGCCATTTCCCTGTCCGTGCAGAACCTGCTGACCAACATCATCGGCGGCTTCACCCTGCTGTACACCAAGCCCTTCAAGTCCGGCGACTACGTGGAGATCGCCGCAGAGTCCGGCACCGTCAGTGAGATCGGCATGACCTACACCAAGCTGATCACCCCCGACAACAAGGTGATCTACATTCCCAACAGTGCTGTGGTTGCCGCAGACATCACCAACTACTCCGTCACCGGCACCCGCCGTGTGGAGCTGAAGATCTCCGCTTCCTACGATGCCCCCACCGAAACCGTACTGAAGGCACTGTACGAAGCCGCACAGGTCGAGGGTGTCATGGCTGACCCCGCTCCCTTTGCCGCCGTGTCCACCTACGGCGACCACGCCATTGAGTACACCATGCGTGTATGGACCGCCACCGCAGACTACTGGACAGTGTACTTTGCCATGAACGAAAAGGTACGCCAGACCTTCAAGGATAATGGCATTTCCATGACCTACCCCCACCTGAACGTCCATCTGGATAAGTAAAAATCTAGCCCTCCGGCAACGCCGGAGGGCCTTTTTATTGGGTTACGATGCTGGACACGATCTGCTCCATTTCCCGCTCGGAGCGGGCATTGTGAGCCCGGTCGATGAACGTCTGACGCTGCTGATGCGTCATCTGCCCAAACCGCTCCAGCGCCGGGGTATTCTGTGCCAATGCCATAGAAAATCCCACCGGAAGCTTTGCGAAGTCCATAAAATCACCCCGGGATAGTGTTTGCTCCCAATTTCGATCTTATTCCTGCGGATTGCGGCTGTTCATCATATCCATGAAGTAGCCGGTGTACTCCACATAATACCCGCTGTCCGGGAACAGGAAGTGGTGCAGGTCGATCAGATAATCATCGGTCATGCTGGCAATATAGTCCACCACGATCTGGTTTGGCTCGGACTGCTCATAGGGAACACTTCTGGGATAGTGGGACTGGTTTACATAATCAATATGGTGCTTGAAAATAGGAGAATTCTTCTGCCCCTGTCGCAGATCCTCCAGCAATTGCTCGTAGATCTCCGTCATCATGGGCTTGGCGATCCGCTCCAACGTGGCTCGGCCCGGCTCATTTTCGTAGATCATGGCGTAATTCTCACGCTTGTAGGTCTTGACCGCTTGGAAATGCTTGGAGTCCATTTTGATATAGGGCTTACCATAGCTGTTCTCAATGATATTGACCACCAGATTGTTGATGATCTCGGAATTGACCGTTCCGATATCAGAACTGGCGAAATGATGCTGTTCGATCATGCGGATCTTCTCCGCATCCTGCCGATCCTTGCCCAGATAGGCGATGATATCGGAAATGCGCACCACGTTGCCCTCCAGCGTCGAGGGCTGGATCTTGTTGGCATAGCCGGGAATGGTGTAGCACTTTTCCAGCTCCGCCTCAAACTGCTCGAAGCTGTCCATAGGTACCGGGCGGTACTCCTCCAGCTCGATCTCGCCATTATGCCCCGCAATGCCGGACAGGGTCTGCAAGGTCAAATTCAGGGAGAACACCTTGTCCAGCACTCGCACAGAATGGATATTGTGGTTAAAAAACCGCCCCGTATGCTCACGGTAGAGTTGGTTGAGGAACACCTCGCCGGTGTGGGCAAAGGGGGTATGACCGATGTCGTGACCCAATGCGATGGCCTCGATCAGATCAAGGTTCAAATTCAGCGCCCGGCCGATGGTGCGTGCGATCCGGGACACCAGCTGAACGTGCAGACTTCTTCTGGTGATATCGTCATTCTTGACCAGAGAAAAGACCTGGGTTTTGTCCGTATAGCGGTTATAGTAGGGGCTGTACATGATCCGGTCAATATCCTTAGCGAACTTGGGCCGCCAGACCGGGGCCGGGGTCGTGTTGCCAAAGCGGCGCACTGCCATGTGATCCGGGAAAGCACGATCCACATAGGTGCGGCTCTTTTTCTCATATTCCATTCGTTCAGACAGTTCAGCAGATAACACTTCTTTTGCCATAGCGACACCTCCGTTTGTAATCGTAGTATAATATTATACAGCATACACCACCTTAACGCAACTATTTTTTGTAAAATTAGACCATATATTACATCGTAGCCACCACGCTCCTCAAAAAGCAAACAACGGAAGCCTTTCGGCTTCCGTTGTTTATGTAAGGTGGTAAATTAAGCGTTTGCGATCTTGTTCAGGTCGCTCTGCAGCATGACAAAGTTGACGATGCCCAGACCGATCAGACCCAGAATCAGGTACAGAATGGAGTGATCCTCGTGAGCAATGCCACGGGCGGTGCAGCCTTCTGCAAACTTCTTCTCAGTCAAGAAGAAGCCCAGGAAAGGCACGAACAGCATCAGCACGATCTCCAGCAGGGCACTGTCGGAGGAGTCCTTCACGGAGACGGCTTCCTTGGTCATCATGATGGTCCAGTAGATGCCATAGATACCGCAGGTGATCAGAGTCAGCAGGATGCAGGTAACGATGTTTCTTTTCTTGATAGCCATTTTTCATAGCCCTCTTTCGACATAATTATACAATTCCCAAATACAGGTTGTCAATAACCAATTCGCAAAATTCCTTTCGTATTGGGCATTTCCCTCTATGTTTTCACGCCGAGCCTTCCAGCATCTCATTATAGCATGGTTAATCCACTTCAACAAACTCAATGATCTCTTTCAGTCGTTCAGGAACCGGATCGCTTGCACATAACCGAAACAAACCATAAGGCGTGGATAGTGTTTGACCAGAAACTTTAAAAATAAAAAACGCAACTCTGCTCGGCATCACATTTTCCGCCGGCTCATCGTACACCTCACAGATCTTCTCGGTTCCAGTCTCATTTAGATACTGCTCCATAAATGCACACTGCCAATCTGCTTCACGTACACCCTCCTGCGGAACGCAAATCTTTTCCCAATCAATCTCCCACGCAGGAACATCCAGTATCATTTCAACCAAGTACCAATTTTCGCTGAAATCATAACATTTATAGAGTTTTACCATATCCATTGCCCTCCTTTTCTTTTACTATATCACAACGTAGCAGAATTGCAAGAAAAAGCGGGCGGATAGTATCCGCCCGCTAGGCCGCCGCATCCAGCATATTTTCAATGAAGATCCCATATCCCATGGTGGGGTCATTGACCAGTACATGGGTCACTGCACCGATGAGTTTGCCGTCTTGCAATATAGGCGAGCCGGACACGCTGATGTCAAGTAGGGGACAAAAGAATTTTGTGTTTTTCTGCAGATTTTATGCGTTTTTGCATGTAAAAGGCAGGTTTTGGCACACCTCACCCGCAATCCTTAACTTGACATAGATGAAATGTTGAAAAAACCGTATTTTAAGACTTCTCGCATTTTCGACAAGTTCTGATATTTGCCGAACCGTCGGTTCTTCTTGCTAGGCTATAATTTAGGGGGCAAGTTGATAATCGCCAACTTGCCCCTTAAATCATTCTTCTGTTTCAATTGCCAAATCTGTAGTTTCTTCCGGGGTGTCAACAGCGTTCCGGTTAATAATCCATTCGACAAGCGCTATGATGCCGTTTACGATCAGCACACCTAGCCACCACATTCCTAAGACGGTGTACTTGATCATCCACCACGCAAGAATGCAGCACCAATACATTGGATACCAAATACAAGCGAACAAGCATCCCCCAGCATCCTTTGCAGATACTGTTGTTTTCCTGTAAATCTTATTAGAGAGTGCTTTTTTAGGATTCTTAATCCAACCCATCCCCTTTTTTCCGTAAAACGGGTTGGTCAGTCTTTTTAGCTTGCGTTTAACTTTGCCCGTTGTACGCGCAGAAATAGATTTCTTTATTGACGGTTTCCTTATTCCAACTTTCATTATGTATCTTCTTTCGTTTTTATTTCCGCATTAGTTCAGATTGTCGATATTGCTCTGCAAGAGGAACATCCACAAAGTCAACGGTCTGATCAAAGTTTTGCTTCACAACAGCTTTTATCTCATCAAGAGAAACCCTAAAGAACTCCCGGCGAGTGTTGACCATATTTAGCTTTCTGTCCTCAAATGCTTTATGTAGAGCTGCTTCTAGACCCGGAGCGTTATCAGAGAAGATCAATGCGTGGACATCAAA
The DNA here is from genome assembly GCA_045123795.1 of Faecousia sp. Taxonomy (GTDB): domain Bacteria; phylum Bacillota; class Clostridia; order Oscillospirales; family Oscillospiraceae; genus Faecousia. The sequence continues at coordinate 16,759 of JBGVKN010000081.1, forward strand.
ATCAAAGGGTACAGAGGCATCGCCCAACTCGTCGATCCGATCCATAGGCTCCAGGCGTCTGGTCATGCCGATTTTGTACACACCTTCGCCAAAAGCACCCACATTGGAAATGATGTACACATAGCCAGCTTTTTGATTTGCTTCGCGGTAATCGATCTGCTGCATGGAATCATCCAACATAGACAACTGCCCTTCCAGTTCCTTCTTTTTCTCTTCCAGTGCGGCAATTTCATTTGCAGAAGCGGTAGCAAGCTGTTGGATAACTTTTTGCAGGGCATTGGCATAGTGCTTTTGCTCTTTTTCTATTTTCTTTCTAGCTTCGGCAATTTCTTTTTCTAGCTTTGCCCGTTCACGTTCCTCGGCACGCAACTGCTTCAATGCTTCCTTCTCTTTTTGCTTCTCAACTTGATACTCATAAGCAAGGTGCAATTCTTTGATCTTCAGGTCGCGGTATATACCCGTAATGGCAACACCACAAATCGTTCCAAGTTTAGAAATTGCAGAAAAAGAGGTCTCGATTCTTTTCTCCGCAGCTTCGATATTATTAAACTTAACATGATCAATCACATCGTCACACTCACAATTGAATGCACGAATAAGCAGCTTCTGCATATCGTGGATCATTTTTGCGCCTTTGCGCTTGTCTCCATTTACCGTCCAGTCATCACGGCCAGTTGCAGCGCGTCCTGCTTTAACGCATTCCTTTTGTTGCGTACGAACTTTGGTTAATTCATCTTTATACTCAGTGGAGTTAGCGAAGACAAAATGGGGCTTATACAAACCGAAGGATTGCATAAGCACTTCCTCATTGGTCTCAACCAACTCGGTTTTGGCCTGCGCAATCTGATTGTTCAGTGCGTTGAGGTCTTGCTGTGCTTTTGCAATCTGCTGTGCAGTCTTTGCCTGTATGTCGGCAAACTGCTGCTGCAATTTAGCAAGGTCAGATTGTTGCGTAGCAATCAACTCTTGTAGGCGCAGACTATCCTGCATTTCAGGGGTAAGCATACCCTCTAGTTGCGCTACACGTGCTTTTAATTGGGTGTTTTCTTTTCCCTTAAACAAATCTCCAAAAGACATAATGTCCACCTACCTTTTCTGTTCTAGTTATAGTATAATTTTGGAAAGTCAAATAGTCAAGAAAAAAGGGACGATGTGGGCATCGTCCCCTATATTTACGCTGCAGCGTCTAACATATTTTCTATAAATATTCCGTAACCAGTGGTTGGGTCATTCACCAGCACATGAGTAACGGCGCCGACGAGTTTTCCATCCTGGATGATCGGCGAGCCGGACATCCCCTGGACGATGCCGCCGGTGGTTTCCAGCAGAGTAGGGTCTGTGACCCGGATGAGCATATTGCGGCCCTCCTGCCGCTTTTCGGGATAGATCTTTAAAATTTCCACAGAATATTCCCGAACCTCTTTGCCACTGACGGTGGAACGTATGGTAGCCGGGCCGGTGCGCACCTCATCACAGGCGGCAACTTCCACAGCTTCCCCTTTCCAGCCGGTTTCTACCGAGCCAAACACCCCTCGGCTGGTGTTCTTCTTCAGATCTCCGATGGCCTGCTGGCCCTCTACGCCGCCCCGAAGCTGGCCGGGCTCGCCGCACTTGCCCCGTTTGACCGAGAAAACACTGGCAGGATACACCTTCCCCGTAGTCATTTCGGCCAATTCCCCTTTGGAATCGTTTACCCCATGCCCCAGCGTCCCAAAGGCTCCCGTCTGGGGATCATACCATGTCACCGTGCCGATGCCTGTGATTCCCTGCCGCAGATACACCCCAAGCCGTGGGCCATCGGATGTGATCCGTGGTGTCAGACACAGCTCCTGTTCCTTGTCATGACGCAAAATCCGCAGTCGCACCCGGCCATCAGATCGCTCCAGTGCCAAGCGCACATCCTCTGCGTCATCAATAATCTTCCCATCAATGTCAATGATCTCATCACCGATTTGCAGTCCTGCACTTTTAGCCTCGCCACCCAGCAAATCGTCAAAAGCCGCCACAGATACCGTATCATTGCGCAGCTCCAGCCCGACCACCTGCCCCACCGGGATCAGACAATCCGCCGCCATCGCATCAAACGGCAGTGCGTACAGACACAGCACCGCCGACAATAAATACGCTGCCATTTTCTTCATTTTCCCAGCCCTCCTTTTTTCGTCTGCCCTGTTAATATTCCGCCCATCGGGTCATCATAACCGCAGTAAAAGTCGAAAATTCAGGGGCTGTTTTCCTGATTAGGAAATGTTCGATTTGTAAGATAAATTGTTGTTTAGCGACGCAGCGAAAACCGACATCTTTGTAGGGGAGGGTCTTGACCCTCCCACAATGCAAAGATTTTTGAACTGTATATTCTTTATGAATACGTTCTGTTTCCGTAAAACAACCAACATATCGA
>JBGVKN010000082.1:0-95729 GCA_045123795.1 Faecousia sp.
CAGCACCTTTCTGCTACCTCCTTAAGTGATTGGACACCACTATGGTAGCGATTTTGTTAGGTGCTGACAATGGCTTTTTTACGCCGGTCAGATTATGCACTTTTCGAGCCCTTTTACTGTATTTCTAATTTACCATAAACAGCTTAAGACAAATAATAAAGTAAAAACTGTGTTTGGGGATAAAAATTTCCCCCTAAAGATTATTGACATTGATAATAAAAGTTGGTATTATATGAATAAGTATCTATAAGGGACGGTGTGTCCCAAAGGTTTTAAATCTATGCGCCGCGGAGCGGTGTGTGATATATTTGTTTTAGGAGATGAGTGAAAATGAAAAGAGTTTTTGCAATCATTGCCGTTTTGACGCTTTGTTGCGCAATGTTCATGCCTGTCGCCGCAGCTGAGAACGAGTTCACTCCCAGCGTTACCAATAAGCCCGCTCCCGAGGTTGTGCCCGTGCCGGATGGCGACGGTGAACCCGCTATCGGTGTTTTGTACGATGATGATGGCCAAATTATTGATTATGTATATGAGGACTGCCTAATCATCACCCCCGTGTCCGAGGCTAAGACCTCCACTGAGATTCCCGATTACGCTGAGAAAGTCCTGCTGGATGTCTACGGCAAGCTGACCAGCGGCGAGATGACCATTCCTTATGAGAAGCACGACTCCAAGCTGAACACCGGCAACATGGTCATTCGTGACCTGTTCGATGCAACCTTCATCTGCACGGAGCATCCCGATATGCTGGAGCCCCAGGGCGTAACCCTGCGGATCATCTTTGACCTGAATGTTGCCAAGGATGTGGAAGTGTATACCATGACCTATAAGAACAATGAGTGGAACCCCATTGTTTCCACCGTCAACAATGGCGATGGCACCGTGACCTGCACCTTCGAGAAGCTGTGCCCCGTGGAGTTCTCTGTCAAGACCGCTGAGGAGCCCCCTGTCCAGACCGGTGACGACTCCGGCAAGGATCTGCTTCTGTGGGGTAGCGTTGCCGCAGTGGCGCTGGTAGCCATCGTGGTTCTGGCTGTGGTAGGTTTCCGCGGCAAGAAGGCAGAGTAATATAAACCATACCGGAATAGGATGATTGCTATGAGACATAACATTAAACTTGGAAATGTTGTTATCATCGTTGCCATCCTGCTTCTGGTGCTTGTGCTGCTGTACAGTGGGCTCCGGATTCTGGAGTCCACTGTTTTGCATCATGGCACAGGAGGGGAGCAGCCCACAGCTGGCAAAACCATTGTGCGTGACGGCGTGGAGTATTTTCCTCGGCAGGATATGACGGTGATTCTGCTGGCAGGCATCGACGAGGAAGGCCCGGTGACAGACAGTGGCTCCTATAATAACTCCGGCGAGGCGGACATGGTGTCTTTGCTGATTTTTGACGAAGGACAGCAGAAGCTCAATATCCTGAGCCTGAACCGGGATACCATGCTGGAAATGCCGGTGCTGGGCATCGGCGGAAAGCCTGCCGGCACCATGTACGGCCAGCTTGCGCTGGCCCATACCTACGGCTCCGGCTTGGAGGACAGCAGTGAAAACCTACGCCAAACCGTGTCGGATTTTCTGTATGGAATTCAGATTGATTACTATGTGACGCTGAATATGGATGCCATTGGCATATTGAATGATGCGGTGGGCGGCGTGACCGTCACAGTCACCGATGATTTTTCCGAGATTGACCCCAGCATCACCATGGGAGAGGTTACCCTGCATGGCGAACAGGCGCTGCATTATGTGCGTACCCGGCAGGGCGTTGGTGCTCAGCTGAACCTGAACCGCATGGAGCGGCACAAGGAGTACATGACCGGCTTTATGGATGCTATGCAAAGCAAGCTCGATCAGGATGGTTCCTTTGTGGCAGATGCATACAGCGATGTGTCGGATTATATGACGACAGATTGCTCTGTCAAGATCCTTGGAGCACTACTGGACCGCTACCGGCAATACGGTCTGGGGGATGTGGTCACCATTGATGGCGAAAACAAAAAGGGCCAGCAATTTATGGAGTATTATGTTGATGAGGAAGCTCTCGACAGCGTCATTTTGAAATATCTCTACGAGCCCAAGACTTGATAAAACAGCGCCACCCAATGGGTAGCGCTTAGACGGTTACCCCCCTGTTTTGTGTCAAGCAAAACAGGGGGGTTATTACGCATATAGCTATCAGTTTGAACACGTCTAGTGTAGCGGTTCTTTGGCGTCCCATTATCCGAACAATTCTCCTACAACAGCATATATGATAGGATAGCCCCAGCGCACAAAAATGTAAAGCAGTTGCAATATGTACCTTGTTTTTGTTGCACTTTTGGGTCTGTTTTGATAGAATAATATTGATGTTATTTACCAGATACTACAAGGAGGATATTGAGTATGGATTGGTTTATTCTTGGCATCGAGCCCACGAAGGATAAAAACGCAATTACGGCGGCTTATCGTCAGAAACTGCGTCAGACCAACCCTGAGGACAAGCCTGAGGAATTCAAGGCGTTGCGTACCGCCTACGAAGAAGCCATGGCTTTTGCGGATCAGGCGGATACTGTTCCTGCCCGGGATGAAAGCCCTGTGGGGCTTTGGATGGGGGCGGTTACGAAGCTGTATGACGATTACGCTTCCCGGATCGATCCTGCTTGTTGGAAAGAATTAATGGCCAGCGACGTGTGCGTGGCGCTGGATCGCCGCACTGCGGCTGAGGAGGCACTGCTGAAGTTCCTCATGGAGCGTTACTATCTGCCAAAGGCCGTTTGGCAGGTACTGGACGACACCTTCCAATTCAGCCAGCGTACAGAGGAACTCTACGAAGTCTGGCCCAGAGAATTTATCGATCATGTTGTGATGGCAGGCATTCGGCTGGAGCCTGCGTTGGATTACGAGCTGTTTACCCCCGGCATCAGCGGCACAGACTGCGATGCATACCGTAGGCTCTATCACAGCGCCGCCCAAGCAGCGCTGGAGGAAGTGGAAGCGATTTTGGATCAGATGGATGCATTGTCCGAGCACCACCCCTACGGCGAAGCCCTGCGCTACCGCTTCTATATGGCAACAGACCGTGCGCAGGAGGGTAAGGACGGCTTCCGCCGCCTGGCAGATATCTATCCGGACGATGCCTCGCTGGCTATCGCATGGGCCGAACTTTGTCTGGAGGATGGCAACGCCGAGGAAGCGGAGCGAATTGCTACCCACATTCTGCACATCGAGCCGAAGCACATTGGCGCTAAGGCGGTCTGCGCCAAGTGTTTGGCTGCTAAAAAGCAGTACCACGAGGCAAAGGAGTATGCCTACGAGGTTCTGCACATCGGACTCGATAGCCCCATGCTGATGGAACAGATGACGGATTTGATGAAATCTTGGAACGAACAGCTGATTGTTCAGCGGGAAGCCCAATACGCAAAAGATCCGACTGATACAAACAACGCCATTGAGCTGGCTTGGTGTTATGTTCAAAATGAACGGGTCGAGGATGCCATGGCACTGGCGCAGAAGATCGATCCAAATTGCGAAGATGCTTTTGCCTACAACAATCTGATGGGCAAGCTCTACCAAAATATCGAAAATCACGCTGAGGCGCTGCCCTATCTGCAAAACGCAGAAACCATCCTACGGAATATGACAGACGATGGTACGGATGAAACCCGGAAACGTCTGGCACGATTGCCTGAGATGTTGCAGATTCAAGGCCACTGTCTGATGCAACTGGGTCGCACGGCGGAAGCAAAGGAAAAATTCCAGCAGGCGCTGGAAGAAGCCCCCGAAAATACGGAAGTTCTGTTCCTGATGGGCAAGATTTTGTTCGCATCCGCAGATTATCATAAAGCAGTCGAAATTTTCCAGCGATTGCTTCAGATCTCTCCCACCACGTGGGTAGCAGAACTGCTGATGGCATTGTGCTTGTATCGTCTGCGCCGGGATCGGGAGGCTTTTGATGCCGTAAACCGTGCCATGAGTATGCAGGGTGGCGACCTGACCCTGTATATCCTGAAAATGCAGATTCTGCTCCGCAATGAAGTCTTCGAGGAAGTTCACGAAATCCTGAACTTCTTGAACGAAAACGGAGCGCCTAAGGATATTGCCATCGATTTCATTCAAGCAGAGTTGACTGAACTGGAAAAGAAGGACGATAGGGGTGCCTTAAAGCGGTATCAAGCCCTGCAAAAGCGGGTGGAAGCCGGCGAAAACCTGATGTGGAGTCCGGAGCTTTACTATCATCTGGCGGTTATGACCGGCAATCAGATGGATCTGCGTCAAGAGAAAAACCGCACTGCCGTTCTGGAACTCATCGATCGGGGGCTTAGCTTTAACGAGCAGGACACGGATTTGCTTACATACAAGGCATGGGTGTTGAAAAGCAGCGGATTGCAGGATGAAGCCATCGCCATGTACCGGGCGTTGGCGGAAAAGAATCCTGATTCCACCGTGGCGCTGCGTGGTATTGCGGATCTGTACTACGAAAATCTGAATCTTTATGCCGGAGAAGCCCTTGCTTATTACGAAAAGCTTTTGGAAAAGCAGAACACTGCGGAGCTTTATTTCTTCGCCGCAACCTGCAAGCGGTATCTGGGCGATTTGGAGGGTGCAAGGCGCTACTATCTGAAAGAGCTGGAAATGGACCCCGATGATGTTGACGGCTACCGGGGTTTGGCGTTTATCAGTGATGTACAGGGAGATTACGCCCAATCTTTGGAAGTGCTGGATCAAGCCCTTGCCATTATGGCCGAATACGACCGGCAATTCGACTGGCTGGTGGAGCACAAGGCCAATGTACTGCGCCGCCTGGGTCGATATGAAGAAGCCCTCACCTTTGCGCAGGAAGCCGCAGAGCGGTATCATTATGGCAGTTCCATGAAGCTGCAATTTGATATCTGCTGCCAGTTCGGTTTGTGGGATCGGGCGGAGCAGGTGCTGAAACAATGGAAGTGTGCAAACCGCAACGATCCTGAGCAGATGGCTGCGAAGGGAAAGCTGAACCTGCTGCAAGGAAAGATGTTTAAGGCTGCGCTCGCTATGGGCCCTGCCAAGCATAAGCTGCCCTTTGAGCAGGTGGAGGACTTCCGGCTGCAACTGGCAGATATGGAGTGCAATCACGCTCGGCGGGTGTTGATTTGGAACCGAAGAGTCAATCAAGATCCAAAGGATATCCATGCCCTGACCAATCTGGCTCACGCCTACTGGCATATGGGGAAGATCGATGCCGCAAAGGGCGTGGCACGGAAAACCCTTGCGGTGGTGGATGAAATGCTGTCACAGAATCTGACCGACGAAGCCCTGTACCGGGGTCACCGCAGCTTTGTGTTGGCACTTTTGGGAAGATTTGAGGAGGCCAAGGCGGAGCTGGAAAAAACCAGAACACTGCCTCTGTGCGACTTCTGCGAATACGGACGCTGCAAGGATGCAGACATCTACGAAGCTGCCATAGAAGAAATTCTCGGCAATAACGAAAGTGCCGGAAAGCTGTACGCCGCAGGCAGAGCCAACTGGCCCGACGAACCGGACTTCGTTGCCGGCGAAATGCGTCTGAAAAAGAAGGGAAGAACGTAAATGCTGATCGGAATTGATTTGGGCACCACCAATTCCTTGGTTGCCTGCTTCCGAAACGGAAAAGCTGAAATGATCCCAAATCGGCTGGGTGAAACCCTGACTCCCTCTGTTGTCAGTGTGGATGGTAAGGGAACGGTTTATGTAGGCCGCTCCGCCAAGGAACGGGCCATGCTGCACCCCTTGGAAAGTGCCAGCGTCTTCAAGCGCAGCATGGGAACCGATCGGGAATATCAGCTGGGGGATTGGAAGCTCCGTGCGGAGGAGCTTTCCAGTCTGGTGCTGCGCAGCCTGAAAGAGGATGCGGAAGCCTATTTGGGCGAACCGGTTACGGATGCCATTATCAGCGTTCCTGCCTATTTCAACGATTTGCAGCGCAAGGCAACCAAACGGGCGGGAGAGCTTGCCGGTCTGAATGTGGTGCGCATTATCAATGAACCCACCGCAGCCGCCATTGCCCACGGCATGATGGAGCAGAACGACTCCCGTTATCTGGTCTTTGATCTGGGCGGCGGCACCTTTGATGTGTCCATTCTGGAGCTGTACCAGCCTATTATGGAAGTCCACGCCATTGCCGGCGACAATTTTCTGGGCGGCGAGGATTTTACGGATGTGCTGTATAACCTGTTTCTCGAAAACGCCGGAATTGCGCCGGAAACACTGGATCTGAAAACCCGTGGCGAGGTGCGCAAAAGTGCGGAAAACTGCAAATGCGCCTTTTCCCACAGTGACGAGGTCATGATGTGCTGTACCATCGACGGGAAGCTGCACATTCTGCGTCTGTCCTTGGAAGAATACGAGAAGGCCTGTGCGCCACTGTTGGAGCGGCTGCGCAAGCCCATCGAGCGAAGCCTTCGGGATGCCGGTGTCAGTCTGAACGAGATCGATAAAATTGTTCTGGTGGGCGGTGCCACCCGATCACCCGTGGTTCGCCGCTTTGTGGCAAGACTTTTCGGACGTGCGCCCAGCTTAGGTATCAATCCCGATGAAGCGGTGGCCATCGGTGCCGCACTGCAATGCGGCATCAAGTCCCGGGACAAAGAAATTCAGGAGGTCGTCCTGACGGATGTGTGTCCCTTTACGCTGGGCACAGAGGTGATGGTGGATAACGGCGTGTTTGAAGAGCCGGGTCATTATCTGCCCATCATCGAGCGCAACACGGTAATCCCTGTCAGCCGTACGGAAACCGTGTATACCGCCCATGAAAATCAAACCCGAATTGTGGTAAAAATTCTTCAGGGTGAAAGCCGGATGTCCCAGAACAATCTGCTGTTGGGAGAATTGTCTGTCCCTGTGCCGGCAGGCCCTAAGGGTAAAGAAGCGGTGGATATCACCTACACCTACGATGTGAATTCCCTGCTGGAGGTGGAGGTCTATGTCCATTCCTCCAAGCTTCGCCGGAAAATCCTGATTCAGGGCAACAAGAGCCGCCTATCTCAGGAAGAAGCCGAGAAACGGATGGAAACCTTGCAATACCTGAAGCAAAATCCCAGAGATGAAGAGCCGAACCGGCTGGTTTTGCTCCGTGGCGAACGGCTTTATGAGGAAGCAACGGGGGAAATGCGCAGAGCCATAGACCGTGCCATGATGGAATTTGACCGGGCGCTGAAGAAACAGGATCGAACGGAAATCGAGCGTGCCAGATTAAAACTTGAAAAATTTCTAAATGAAATGGAATACGAGGCATAAACTCGCAATCTTTGCTTACGAGGAGGAAGTTTCAACATAAAAGACTTCATCGTCGTTGGCAGGATGGAAAGTTTTGCTTTGTGATGCGGGCTCTCGGAATAGAAGCCACTGGGGAACCCTAATAAAATTGGGCACATTCCTTTAAGGAGTGTGCCCGTTTTCTTTGGTTAGGCGATATCGTGCAGGTTCAATGGGTTACGCCGATTCGCCTTAATCACCCAAGCAGTAACGGAAGAATCTGCGATATATTCTTCTTTCCAAATGACACCTGATCGTTGTTCACGATCAGGCATGGCACGCTCATGACGTTGTATTGGTTTTTTAGATCTTCAAAATGGCGAATGTCATATACATGGGCTGAAATATGGGGGTTTTCGGCTGCGATCCGCTGGGCGGCGATGACCAGGTCAGGGCACATCGTACACGAAAGTGTGACCAGGATTTTCATATCCGTAGCTTTTTTGATGGCTGAGATCTGCTGTCGGGTCAGATCATCCAGTGCTTGCCCGGGACCGGCGGCGTTATAAAGTCCCAGCACAAAGGAGGTAAATTCGTGGCCGCTGGGAACACCGTGGAATGCCAGACCGGTTGGTGTACCATCGGCCTTGCATACTGTAACACAGGGAGCGTCCTGCGAGGGTGCAGTCTGTTCCACAACGGTAACGGTCAGCTTGTCCGAAAGTGCGGCCAATGCGGTGATGAACTGTTCCAACTCTGCCGATACCGGGCGGTCGTCCAGACTCAACTTCAGCAGCAGCGGGCTTTCCATCCGTGCAAATACAGTGTCCAGCTGCTGGCGCATCTCTTCCGTAAATAGCGTCCCGGATTCCACCGGCTCCTGCGCACCAACATTGACGGCTTGCTGATGCTGCTTGGGGGAAGGGGCATTGGCCCGCAGGCCGGTCTTCCTTTGAAGGGCTTCCACATATTTTTCCAGCTCTGTTGCTGCCAAGGCACCGTCGCCGGTGGCTGTCACAACCTGACGCAAAGGCTTGATGCACACATCTCCCGCCGCATAAACGCCCTCCACATTGGTCTTTTGGGAGGCATCGGTTACGATATACCCTTGCTCATTCAGCGTCACAACCCCCTTGACCGCCTCGGTGGCCGGGGCATAACCGGCAAACACAAAAACACCAAAAGATTCGTCACTCTTGTATTCCGTCACCTGGCCGGTGGCGGTATTTTTGTATCGGGCATAGGTCAGGCCGTTCTCGCCGGACACTTTTTCCATCACCGTATTGGTCAGCACCGTGATCTTCTCGTGATTTCTCGCATGATCTGCCACAGATGCGGCACAGGAAAAGTCGTTTTTGCGGATCAGGATCGTCACATGGCGGGCGAATTTCGTCAGGAATACGCTTTCCTCTGCTGCCGCATACCCGCCGCCGATGACAAAAATCTCTTTTCCTGTGAAAAATTCTCCGTCACAGGTGGCGCAGTAGGCAACGCCCCGGCCTTTGTGTTCTTCCTCTCCCTGAAAGCCAACGGACCGTGGGTGTGCTCCGGTTGCCAGCAGGATGCCAAAGCAACGGTAGTCCCCTTTGCTTGTATGCACTGTTTTGATGTCGCGTTCAAGATCAAAGCCTGTGGCTTCTGCCAGCAGGAATTCTGCGCCGAAGCCCTCGGCCTGCTGCTGCATGGTATCGGTCAGTGTCTTGCCGCTGGTTTTAGCTATGCCGGGATAGTTGACAACCTCATGGGTAATGGCGATCTGACCGCCAAACTGTTCTTTTTCCAAAACCAGCACCCGATATTTTGCCCGGGCAAGGTACAGTGCGGCGGTCAGCCCCGCAGGGCCGCCGCCGACAATGACTACATCGTACAAATTTTCCATCAAAGCTGACCCACCAGATCCAAACTGGGCTTCAGGGTTTCGGCACCGGGCTTCCAGTTGGCAGGGCAAACCTGATCGCCGTGAGCGTGGACAAACTGGCAGGCCTGCACCTTGCGCAGCAGCTCCGTCGCATTCCGGCCCACATTACCGGCAGTCACCTCGTAGCCCACGATCTTGCCTTCGGGATTGATAATAAAAGTACCCCGCTCTGCAAGACCGTCTGCTTCAATCAGCACCTCAAAGTCCTTGCAGATACTGTGGGTGGGGTCAGCCAGCATGGGATACTGGATCTTCTTGATCCGATCAGACGCATCGTGCCATGCCTTGTGGACAAAATGGGTATCGGTGGACACGGAATAAACCTCACAACCGATGGCCCGGAACTGCTCATACTGCTCCGCCAGATCCTCCAGCTCCGTGGGGCACACAAAGGTAAAGTCCGCAGGATAGAAGAAAAACACGCTCCATTTTCCAAGGATGTCTTCCTTACTTACAAACTTAAAATCATTTTCGTGATAGGCGTAGGTGCGAAAGTCGGAAATTTCCTTATTGATCATAGACATACTTACTTCCTCCATAAATCGTGTTGATTGCAAAATGCGTACACGGCCCGGACTTCGTCCCCATCGCAGATCGAGAATTTGGCTTTGGGCTTGTCATCCGGGTCCAGATGGGCATACTGGATACCGTGCTCGGTTTCGAGGCACACCCATTCAATATAGTGCTCCTTGGTCATGGGATGTTCAACAGAGCCTACCGTTACATGGACAGTATCTCCATCCAGCCGGTATACGGGAACGTGTTTCTCCCCGGAGGCTTCTGTTGCACCCGGAATCAGCTCCTGCATTTCTTCCCCACAGCAGTACACCGGAACGCCTTTATCCCGGATCATGGCAACGATATTGCCGCAGTGTTTACAAATCAAAAATTTCTGTTTCATATATGCAATCCCTCCCTACGAGAAAGTGTGTCCCAAAAAAGATCGATAATGCATGAAAAGGCTGGACATACTATCTGCGAAGGAAGTGAAATGATGGAATACAGTGTTTCTTATAAAAAGGGCTTCATTCCATACGCCTTGGCCGCATTTTTAATCGGTCTTGTGGGCGGATTTTCCACGGTTTTGGGACCTGCTTTTGTGCAGGACATTGGAATTGCCTATCAGAACACCACGTGGACGGCCCTTGCGCAGGCTATGTCCACTGCCGCCTGCGCACCGATTCTTGGCAAGGTCGGGGATGTGATCGGGCGAAGAAAAACATTGCTTTTGGGCGTTGCGGTATTCACATTGGGCAATGTATTATCTGCCCTTGCAAGCTCTCTGGCGTTTATGATTGTAGCACGGTTCATTGTAGGCATCGGCACAGCGGCAATAAGCCCTGTGATCATGGCATATATTGCAACGGAGTTTCCTCAAAACCAAATCGCAAAGGGTTTTTCCTTGTATATGCTGCTGTCCAGTGCGTCGGTGATCATCGGGCCAACCATTGGCGGCTTGATCGTTTCTTATTATGGCTGGCGCACGATGCTGTGGGTCTGTGTGGCGCTTTGCGCCGGCATCTTGGTCGCTTGTGCCCTTACTTCTCGAAACCAGACATCCACGAAAAAGCCACGGCAAAACTTTGATGTATCCGGTGCTGTCCTGATCCTGATCTTTTTCAGCCTATTGCTGTGCATTCCTTCGTTTGGGCAGAATTTGGGATGGGCTTCTGCGCCGTTTCTAATCGTGCTGGCGGCTTCTGTTGTCAGTCTGGCAGGGCTGATTTTGGCAGAACGGAAAGCCGCACAGCCCATTCTGTCGGGGAGCTTTATCAAGCGCGGTGCTTTTATTTTCAGTGTGCTTGCTCTGTTTTTGACCCAAGGGCTAATGCAGGCCAATATGACCAACACCATTGTTTTCGTCAATTATACCCAGCCGGGCAATACCGCCATTTCCGGCTATGCCATATCGGTTCTGTATGTTGGGATGTCCCTGGGCGCTGTGATCCTTGGCCCTTTGGCAGATAAGCTTGAACCGAAAAGAATATTGGTTGGGTCATTCCTGTTGACTGGGGTTGGATGCGGCATCCTGCTGTTGTTCTCAGAAGTCACATCGGTTTTTTTGATGATGGCGGCTCTTGGTATCTTGGGGTTCGGTCTGGGGGGAAACGGAACGATTTTTATGAAAATCGTTCTTTCCGGGCTGACCACTCAGGAGGCTGGCGCAGGCACGGGGACTTACGGTCTGTTCCGGGATCTGGCGGCACCCTTTGGCGTGGCGGTATTTGTTCCGCTGTTTACCAATCGGATCACAACAAAAATCGCCGCAGGCACAGCGGCATCTGCGGCGGCGGTTTCTTCTATTCATTTTCTGGCAATGGCGGAGATTTTCTGTGTTGCGTTGGGCATAGTAGCGGTTCTGTTTTTGCCAAAACGAAAAGTTGTAAAGGAGAATTAGCATGCGTTTAAAAGACAAAGTCATTCTGGTAACGGCCTCCACCCGAGGGATCGGTCTTGCCATTGTAAAAAAATGCGCTGAGGAAGGTGCCCGGGTCTATATGGCTGCCCGTAATATGGAGCGGGCACGGGAAATCGCAAATACCCTGGATGGTGCAAAATGTGTGTTTAATGATGCGACACAGCCGGAAAGCTTTACCTCCATGGTGGAGGATGTCGTGGCGGATGCCGGTCGTATCGATGTGCTGGTCAACAATTTCGGCACTTCCAATCCCGGAAAAGACTTGGATTTTGCCAACACAGATCCGAAAATCTTTCTGGATACGGTGAATTTGAACCTGCGAAGTGTTTTTATGGCAAGTCAAGCCGCGGCAAAACACATGGCAAATCAAGGAGGCGGCAGTATCATCAACATTTCATCGGTTGGTGGTCAGGTGCCGGATATTTCTCAGGTGGCCTATGGCACCAGTAAGGCGGCGATCAACTACCTGACAAAGCTGATCGCAGTACAGGAAGCACGGAATCATATCCGGTGCAACGCCGTTCTTCCCGGTATGACAGCCACAGAAGCGGTGGAAACGCACTTATCTGACGAATTCCGGAGCCTGTTTTTGCGGCATATCCCGTTGAGCCGCATTGGTTTGCCGGAAGAAATTGCGGAAGCCGTCTGCTATTTCGCCAGCGATGCTTCTGCCTATACCACAGGACAAATTCTGTCTGTTTCCGGCGGCTTTGGACTGGCTACGCCGGTCTACGGCGACCTATTGAACAAAAGAAACCGCCAGTCCGGGGTTGATCGGTGACAGTCCAAAAGACTGCGCCCCCCATGGCGGTAGACTTAGAAACGAGAATATCATAGCAGGATTATACTGCAAAAAGTAAAATTTGCAGTATAATCTTCTGCTTTTTACGGATAATGGCATCGTAAATTGTAAATTTACGAAGAGGAGAGAAAATATATAAAAGCAACTGGCGTTATTCGCCGGGTGGACGATCTTGGCAGAATTGTCATTCCCAAAGAGATTCGTCGTACCCTCCGCATCCGTGAGGGCGGCTCGGCACAGACAACATTGACACTTTGGGAAACATTTTGCTTTGCAATAGCTACACGAATCTGTCACCATATAACAAGACAGCCTGTGCAGAAAAATTTCTGTACAGGCTGATTTTTTCGCAAATTAATATTTCAGAAACAAAACCTGAACGTTTCGGAATAAATCCACGGATAGAATGATGCCATCAAAAGAAAACAAAAACAAATCAAAAGGAGATTATTGTTATGGCAAAGTTTGCAGACCACATGGAGAAAATTTCTAACGGTGTAGTTGAAGGCTATCAGAAGATCGAAGACGGTGTTGTGACCGGCTACAAGAAGATTGAAAACGGCGTTGTAGAGGGCTTCACCGGCATCACCGATAAGATGTCCGGCATCATGCTGGATGAAGAAGGCAACCTGAAGACCGGCAAGGTCGGTGAAGCGGTTGTGGGTGCCTACAAGAAGGTGGAGGATGCTTTTGTAAACACTTTCATGGCCAAGGAAGGCGAATCCGTGGAGGATGCCAAGGCTCGTGTAACTGCCGGCACCGAAGCTCGTCAGGCTAAGATCAAGGCCGATATGGAAGCACGGGAGGCTGCCCAGAAAGCTATGATCGAGAAGAACCTGGAAGCCAGCCGCAACGCCGGTAAGAGAAATTAACATCTCTCAAACATTTCGGAAAACATTTACAAACCTCGGTAGGTTAGAATGCTCCCGTAATAAGGAGATAGGTAGATATATGAACGAAAACGCATTTTCTTACACTTATAGCGCCACCTGCAATCAAGAGGTATTGAATATCCGCAAGAAATACTTGCCCCGTGAGGAAACAAAGCTGGAGGAACTGAAACGGCTGGATAGCCTGGTGCAGAATTCCGGTGTAACAGAGAGCCTGTGTGCCGGTATCGGCGGCTGCTTGGTTTTTGGACTGGGTCTGTGCCTTGCAATGGAAGTGATCGGCCAAATGATCTGGCTTGGCGTGATCCTTGGCCTTGTCGGTGCAGTCGGGATGCTCGCAGCGTTCCCTGTCTATCGGAAATACTTTAACAAGGCAAAGGTACAGCATACCCCCCGCATTCTGGAACTGGCAGCTGAACTTAGCGGACAGGTTTCATAAAATAAAACATCAAATTTGTGAAAGAGGTTATTGATATGACGAGTAATGATCAGGAATTTTTGGTTCAGAAGATCCGTACCCAGTATACAGAAAAGCAGCATACCGAGCTGGATGCGCTGAAAGAGCTGGATGCAAAGGTCAAGCGCCCTGCTAATGTGTTCGCTTACACCTACGGCAGCGCTAGTGCCATCGTTATGGGCGCTGGTATGAGCCTTGTTATGACCGAGATCGGTGAGCTTATCGGCTTGGCAAGTGCCATGGTCCCCGGCATTGCCATTGGCGTTGTTGGTATGGGTATGGCACTGAGCACTTACCCCATCTACAAGAAGATGCTGAACGCCCGTAAGAAAAAATACGCACCTGAGATTCTGAAACTCAGTGAAAAGATCATGAAGGGTTAATACAAGCGGGATTGAACCTCCCGCTGATTTTAATATTTCAGAAACAAAAAGAAAACAATACGAAAATCTAAGTGCACTATAATGCAGCCATACAAAGAAAAAATAAACCAACATAGGAGTGTGCTAATTATGATTGACAATCGTATTTATCTGCTGACCGGTGCCGCAGGTTTCCTGGGCAGCAATATCTGCCTGCAGCTTTTGGAAAAGGGCTGCAAAGTCCGTGCCCTGGTTCTTTCTAACGACAAGTCCGTCAAGTTCATCCCCAAGGATGTGGAAGTGGTCATTGGCGACCTGACCGACGAAGCCTCCCTGGAGCCCTTCTTCTCCGTTCCAGAAGGCTGCTCCTCTGTTATTATCCACTGTGCATCCATGGTCACTGTGGACCCCACCTTCTCCGATAAGCTGATGGAAGTCAATGTCACCGGCACTCGTAACATTATCACCAAGGTGCTGGCTCACCCCGAGTGCGAGAAGATGGTCTATGTTTCCTCTACCGGCGCTATCCCCGAGCAGCCCCACGGTACGCCCATCAAGGAAGTGGACAAGTTCACCCCTGTGGATAACCGCAAGGTGGTGGGTGCCTATTCCCTGAGTAAGGCCATCGCTACGCAGATGGTACTGGACTCCGTGAAGGTCATGGGCCTGAAGGCCTGCGTGGTGCATCCTTCCGGCATTCTGGGACCTTACGATCATGCGCTGGGCGAGACCACCCGCACGGTACTGCAAATCATCAAGGGTGAGATGCCTATGGGTATGCAGGGCAGCTTCAACCTCTGCGATGTCCGTGACCTGGCAGCAGGCACCATCGCAGCCATCGACAAGGGTCGCAATGGCGAATGCTACATCCTGGCCAACGAGCCTGTCACTCTGAAAGAGATGTGTGATATGATCCAGCTGGAGTGCACAGCCAAGAAAATCAGCGTATATCTGCCTCTGGGTCTTGCCAACATGCTTGCCAAGATGCTGGAGAAGCAGGCAGAGAAGAGCGGCAAGAAACCTTTGATGACCACCTTCTCCGTCTACAACCTGGCTCGTAACAATGTCTTTGACTATTCCAAGGCGCAGCGGGAGCTGGGTTACACCACCCGCCCCTACCAGGAGACCATCCACGATGAGGTGCAGTGGCTGATCGAAGAAGGCTTGATCGAAGCTTGATGACAAAGTGAAATAACGGAAAGGTGCAGCCAAAAGCTGCACCTTTTTTGTCAAATTGCAAAAACGCAAACAAAACTTTAACATCTGCCTGTTATGATGTATAATAACCATGATAATTTGCGGAGGTATCTCTATGTTTCAGATTTTGGTAGTAGAAGATGACAAGGATCTAAACCGTACGGTCTGTGCGTTTTTGAACGGCAGCGGTTATCAGGCCACCGGCTGCCTGGATGCAAACGATGCCTATGACGCCATGTATGGCACGATGTTTGACCTGATCGTGTCGGACATTATGATGCCCGGCATCGACGGCTTTGAATTTGCAAAAACTGTCCGCAGCCTAAATGAAAATATTCCCATTCTGTTTATGACCGCAAGGGATGACTTTGCCTCCAAGCAGCGGGGTTATCGCATCGGTGTGGATGACTATATGGTCAAGCCCATTGACTTGGACGAACTGTTCCTTCGGATCGGTGCGCTGCTGCGCCGTGCCAAGATCGCAACTTCCCGAAAACTGGAGGTTGGCTCCTTCTCTATGGACGCAGATGAGCATATCGCTATGCTGGGCGATGAAGAGATCAACCTGACCAACCGGGAATTTAACATCCTCTACAAGCTGCTGTCTTATCCCAAGAAAACCTTCACCCGCCAGCAGCTCATGGATGAATTTTGGGACGTGGATACTGAAACCGCACCCAGAGCGGTGGATGTATATATGACCAAGCTCCGCTCCAAACTGGGAAACTGCGAAGACTTTGAGATCAAGACCGTTCACGGTCTTGGCTACAAGGCGGTGATCAAATGAAAAAGCGGCGTTTTCGCAGCATGCTGAAAGTCATCAATAATTATGTGGTGTTTTTTCTGACGGTTGCTTTTGCAGTATCTTGCTGCATGCTGCTCTTTGTGAGTACCTTGGCTGACAGTATGGGTCTTGTTTTCAACGAGGAAAATATAGGCGCCGCAGCGAAGGTGACTTTTCTCAATGTGCTGCTTCTGACCTTGCTGTTTGGCACCATCGATTATGTACGCCGTAAAATCATGGTAGAACGACCGGTAAAGCTCATTACCGAGGCCACAGAGAGAATCATGCAGGGCGATTTTTCTGTCCGTGTCAGACCGATGCATGGCGCAGGCATGGAGGGTTTTAACCAGATCGGCATGGCCATCAACGCCATGGCAACAGAACTGGCCGGTACGGAGACCCTGCGCACCGATTTTATTGCCAATGTGTCTCACGAACTGAAGACGCCGCTGGCGGTGATGGGGAATTATGCAACCATGCTCCAGCGTCCCGGTATTACCGAGGAAGAAAAGAACGAATATGCCAAGGCAATCTCCGAAGCCGCCCGCAAGCTGGCGCAGCTCATTACCAACATTCTGAAGCTGAACAAACTGGAAAATCAGCAGATCTTCCCTCAGCCGAAAGAATTTGATCTGGGTGAGCAGTTGTGTGAATGTTTGCTTGTATTTGAGGATGCCTGGGAAGCCAAGAATCTGGAAATCGAAACGGATATCGATGACGATGTGAGAATCAAGTCCGACCCGGAACTTCTGAGTTTGGTTTGGAACAATCTGATCTCCAACGCTGTGAAATTTACCCCGGATGGCGGCACGATCGGCTTGTCTTTGAAAACGGAGGATAGTAGTGTTGTCGTACAGGTGCGCGATACCGGCTGCGGTATGAAGCCTGATGTGGGACAGCATATTTTTGAAAAGTTCTACCAGGGCGATACCTCCCATGCTACGCAGGGTAACGGTCTTGGTCTGGCGCTGGTAAAGCGGGTCGTGGACATACTCAGCGGCGAGATCGGTGTCCAGAGTGTTTACGGTCAGGGCAGTACCTTTACTGTAAAATTTAAGAGGTGACCGATATGGATTGGAAGAAAATTGGGAAGAAGTTGTTGTTTCCTCCGATTTGGCTGATGGTGATTCTTGTGATCGCCAGTGCTGTGGCTTTGGCCGTTGTTTTCGTCAAGGGCATGGAGGAGACGGTTCCTGCCTATATTGTCTATGTTCTGGCGTTTTACACATTGACCGTAGTGACGATCTTTTGTGCGATGGTGCTTCCAAAGCAGTACAGCACGATCAAACAGAAAATCTATGATAATCCTTTAGGAAACCGCTATATGACTGACCGGGTGTACCGTACAAACATATCGCTGTCTGTATCCTTCGTGATTAGTATGCTTTATGTGGGAATGAATGTGTGGTCTTGGTACATACTCCGAAGCTACTGGTTTGTGGTACTGGCGGTGTATTATGTGATTATGGCGGTGATGCGGTTTCTTCTGGTTCGGTATGTCCGCATCCAGAAGATCGGTACCAATATCTTAAAAGAATGGAAACGTGCTAAGGCTTGCGCCTATATTCTGCTGCTGATCAACTTGTCCCTTAGTGGTGCGGTGCTGATGATCCTTTACCAGCATCGGGGTTATGATTATCCCGGCGTGATGATCTATGTAATGGCGCTGTACACATTTTATGCCCTTACCATGTCCATTGTGGATATTGTGAAATACAGAAAACTGGGCAGTCCCGTTATGTCCACGGCGAAGATCGTCAGTCTGTCGGCAGCACTGGTTTCCCTGCTGAACCTGGAAACAGCTATGTTTGCTCAGTTCGGAGCAGGTCTAGCTCCCGAGCATCAACGGATTTTTATCATCCTCACCGGCGCAGGCGTCAGTATAACAGTTGTGACGCTTTCGGTAATTCTTATTGTAAACGCAAATAAAGAGATCAGGAGAATCAAAAATGGAGAATAAAGAAGAATTCAGCTTTACTTACTCTGCCCAGCAGCAGAAGGAAGTAGAAGCGATTCGTAAAAAGTATCTTCCGCAGGAAGCGGATAAAATGGAGCAGCTTCGCAGGCTTCACGCCATCCCCACCCAAAAAGCCCAGGTGGCATCTCTTGCAGTGGGTGTTGTAGGTGCGCTGATTATGGGCACCGGTATGAGCCTTGCCATGACCCAGATCGGTGCAGCATTGGGTAGCCTTGCAATGGTTGTTGGTATCGCTGTCGGTATTGTGGGCATGGTGTTGGTTGCGTTGGCATATCCCCTCTACAATCGGGTCCTGAAAAAGCAGCGGGAGAAGATCGCTCCGGAGATCTTGCGATTGTCTGATGAATTGCTGAAGTGAGGATCCTTATAAACACAAAGGATAACAAATGGCATCAGCCAAACTGCTTTACAGATACTAGCATCGTAATTTGTAAAATGATTGTAGGGACACCCGTCCTCGGGTGTCCCTACTGTTATCATTGAAAAAATTGAGGATTAACAATATACATACAAAACAGGGCTGGATTTTCCAGCCCTCAGACCGTAGTGAATTTCACTCCGCTGCAACTTATTTTTGCTCAAGGTAGACCAGTTGGCCACCATCCCACTTTTTCTTGCCGAAATGCAACGACCTTCTATCAGTAAGGGGAAAAGTTTCAGATGGTCCTGAGTAGAAAACACTTGTTCCCAGCAATGATTTTTTCAGCACCAACATATTTCCCGTTTTGCCTAAGGCATACAATTCGTTCACTATATCGTCTTCATCAGGGTGCCAGTGCATAATTGACCCAGAGAATACAGAATTGCCAATAATATCGATAGATGTATCGCCGTCATGGCAAAAGGCTTGAACATAAGCGTCTTTATACAGCGGCCATATAAGCGTTTCGTCATGTAGTTCAGGTTGAGACTGTAAATCGGGCTTGCAGATGAGATGATTATATACTTCCTTCGTGGTCATTGTATCACCGCTTTTTATTTACCATAACACGGCGAAAGCAAAAAGTCAAACCTGCGGGTATAATCTCCTGCCTTTTACAGATACTAACATCGTAATTTGTAAAATAAGGAGATAGATATATATGAAAGCCACAGGCATTGTACGCCGTGTTGACGACCTT
Source organism: Faecousia sp. (assembly GCA_045123795.1). Lineage (GTDB taxonomy): Bacteria > Bacillota > Clostridia > Oscillospirales > Oscillospiraceae > Faecousia. Next base: position 19,117 of record JBGVKN010000082.1, read on the forward strand.
GGCAGAATTGTCATTCCCAAAGAGATCCGCCGTACCCTCCGTATTCGCGAGGGAGACCCGTCACAGACAACATTGACACCATGGCAGATTTTCAGCTTCGCTATGCTGGATCTGTCAAAAAGAAACCTCTGGAATGGTACATATTGACGAAAATTGGTGAATGAAACCTGTTTTACCGTATGTATCCGAGAGGGTAAATTTCAGCCCCCTGCCGTCGGTAGGGGGCTGCTCGTTCACCGGAAAAATGAAATGATGCTTCCGTTGTTGCAATCAGACCCGATTTATTGTACCATTAGTGTGGTAGGATTGTATTAGCATACAAAACGGCGAGGAGTGTTGTGGTATATGAGCTTAGGGTATACCGGAATGTGCAAACTGCTTATGGAAGATGAAAGCTTTGCCGTTTATTCCTATGCAGGAGAAAACTGGAACGATGACGGAAAGTCTATATCCGGGGACTCTGCGCTGCAGGACGGAATGTTTACCATCGACAAAACCCACACAATCAAAAATGTTGCTGATGGACTGAAATCCGGAGCAATTACGATTAATAGAGAAGGCAAGAACGCATTTCGAAGGTCGGATATTCCGTGCGACTATATCGCATGGTGTTTGTTGGTACATATTCTGGATTGCTACAAAAAGAACGGCTACTTTCCAGAAAAAGATGCTTTTATTCAGTAGGAACCGGTGATTGTTATGGGCGAATATTTTAATTGGGTCAATGTTGACAAAAAGGAATATTTGTGTCCGAATGATTTCGGTTATGGAAATAAGTCGCACGAAACACTGCATAAAAACAATCCTGTTTTACGTGCTTTGCACGAATTGCTCTCCAGCCGGTGGTGCGGAGATCAAGTTATATTCCTTGGTGACGAAGGTACAATACCATCCGACACGCCAGTTCTAGTATTGCAAAAACTGGATAATCAAGCAGTGTCGAGCGATTATTTTGATTATATTTGCGAGAACTACCGCAATGTGTCATGCCTGTTCAAGGAAGCGGAAACCCAAGTGCGTGAGGAAATTCGTTGTTATTTAGAAGATTTGAAACGCGGCCACCCTTGTGCATCTATTAATGAATACGGCATCGACTTAGCCACACCGTATGACGGACTCTTCCTGCAAACCGGGAAATCTTTTCGCTACGTGATCAACCATTCGAAAAAAGTATATTATTCCTTGAGCGAAACGAAAATCCTCTATAAAAACGGCGACTTGTGCGATTATGCAGACCCACTCCCTATGCTCATGGCATATGGGCAATCTATTGATCTCGGAGTTTGGCTCGGAGATATAATCGGCGTATCCGATGAATTACCAAACGGATATGCGTTGCTATCGGAGATATATTTTGAAAACGGTGGAAGAAGTGCTTTTATCCTTGAAAGCAAGAAGGTGTTGCCTATGAGTAGAATCGCTAACGATTGGCAAGAAGAATTCACACCCCTTATATTGATGCGTGGCAAGAAGTACTTCGAAGAAGGAAATGTTCGTCGCATTCAGCGGAGGGGCGATACCTATTTCGCGATTGTTGAAGGTTCCGAGGATTATGAGGTCGAGGTTTCTGTGGAAGATGGTGACATTGAAGAAATGCTCTGCACCTGCCCTTATGCCCGGGACAATAACTGCAAGCACATGGCTGCGGTCTTGTTCGCGTTAGAGAGTGAGGATGTTTGTGTTGAGGAGCTTCCTCCTGCGAAACAGCCGACAATCGTTTCCCATGTCCCAATGGAATTACCCTGGTTGGAGGCCATCGACAATCTTCCTGAAGATGTGATACGCAAGGAAATGTTGAAACAAGCCGACAGGGACGCACGTCTGAAAGAACGGCTTACCGTTTTGTACTTAGGTAAATTACCGGAGTATCAGCTGCAGAACTGGAGAGCCAGCCTGCAAGAAACCGCCGGCGAGTATGCGGATCGCAGGGGGCGAATCAACGATGAAGATACGTGGGAATTTTTGAATGAACTTTCTAATTTCCTTAGTGCGAAACTGCCGTTGCTTTTTGAAGTTGGCTCCCCTATGGACACTTTCCACCTGATCTGGATCGTCATGGAAACTGCGCTGGAATGGGAGACCCAAGATTTAGATGATGGGATGTTCAGTCTATTCCTTGACTGCAAGGATGCCTTGCGAAAGTTGTGGAACATGGCAACAGAATCCCAGCGAGAGCAGATGATGCAATGGCATCAGGAGCACCGTAATGAAGAATGGCCCGGTGGTGTCGATCATATAGACCGCGTTTTCGCGTCACTGGAACAGCTGGAGCCTTCTGTCACAGAAAAGCGGAGCATAAAATACATTGATTGCGTGCCTTACTTCTTGTATAAAGACGAATGGAGACCTTTCCCAAAACGCGGAGACTTGTATTATGATTTTGTGGAGGAAACTTCCGCCTACAAAGAAGCCATGCCCATCATCGAGGAGATCATTAAAGAGAACCTGGGAGAAATGTACGGCGGCTTTGGTTCCTGCCATATAATCTGGCGCCGGCAGAAACAACTACTTCTTGAAAAGTACGGCATCGAGTGGTTCTCTCCTGCGGAGCTTAACCAGGGTGTAGACTTTGATTAAAGAAGAACTATTTTTTATACAACGACGAGCAGCACCTATCAAAAGGTGCTGCTCGTTAATTTATTAGTGGAAGTATATCATTTTATCCCATCGCAAAGATTGCGCAAAACAATGATAATCTGGGTAAATGAGATATCTTTGGCGTAGGCAAACTGCCGGCGGTACTTGTCCCACATGGCTTGTAGGGCGGTACTCTCTGAGATATCTTGCAGAATACCAGGTATGTTGGCAATCTGCTCGGTCGTTCCACGGTGTTGCGCCGTTGCTCGTAAAGCCTGGCCGAACAATTCTTTGTCGTACTTCTGCGTGGTGGCGAGAATGTACGCATCGTAGAAATCTCTGGGACGGGTATTAAACACCGTTCGCCGGAGAATGGTTTCCACCTTTTCTGCCAGAACAGTTTCAATGTTGTATGCCCACAGGCGGAAGGATTTGCTGTCATCGAAGATCTCGTTGAAGGAGAACTCAACAGCGTGGGGGGTTATGGCATCGCCGGTGGATACATCGATGGACAGCGGTGCCAAAATCGTGTCATATCGTGCGTCCAGCATGACACGATAGCCGCCGTAAATATCGTCATCCCGGATTGGAGTAATGCTGCCAATGGTAAAGGAAACCTCGTCATCGCAGGGGACAGCGCAGATGCTCTCTAACGCACTGCGAATTGCTTCGGGCGTCAGGGGCAGATTTTTCAGCGTTGTATCCAGATCCATGGTTGCCCGATTGTCCAAGCCGACAATGGCAGCCACCAGCATACCGCCCTTCAGGACAAACTTCTCCCGATACTCAGACTGTGCAAGCCGCACCAGCAGCCTCTCAAACATATAGTTCTGCAGAATCACCTGAGCAGGGATATTCTTGTCTTTGGCGATGTTTCGGATTTTTGCTTTCAAACTCATGGCGTTGCTCATAACAGCACCTCCAGATACTGCCTGACCAATGTGGTCAGGCGCATTTTCTTGGCGTAAATATTCAGCCGGTTCAGGTCTTTCTTGGGACTGGCGGCGTATTGCTTCAGCGCTGCCAGGAACGTTTCTATACCCATTTTGTTGCGGCTGCGGATTATGTCGCAGACCGTCCGTTCCAAGTCGTAGCAGGGCACCCGATTCCCGAAGGTTGTTTCCATTTCGGAACGTCCCATCTCAAACAATTCCGGTTTGATGTAATAGACCTTGCACTCGTCCCGTAGCGAAGGCGAGGGGACTTTGCTGGTGGGAGTGGTGATACTATGGACAAAGGGTGTTCTGTCGGATATGCCGTGCAAAAACAATGCGGTTTCGTGGGAAAAAATCAAATGCTCCGTTCGCAGGCTGATGGAGAGCAGCTCGTCCGGCATATCGTCGGCCAGCATATACTGCCCCTTGGCGATCCGCTGGATTTTGCCTCCCTTACATAGTTTGGACAACATCGCCCGTGAAATCCCTGCAGCCTCCGCCGCCGCGGTCGTAATAATATTGTTCCCTTGCTCGGATAACGCTTTCAAAATGCGTTCATAGTTCATAGCACTCACCACCTGTTGACAATGATACAAATAGTATAATTAACTTTTGTATAAATGTCAACATCAAAAACAGATACCAATGTAGAAAGAACTGTACCTTTTACCGTGACAAGTAGATGGTGCGGTTCGCTCCATATCGCTAATTACTGCCTTGACACTACAATTTTCTGTATTACGCTCCAAAGCATGAAGTGCGTAATTGGTGAGAACGACTTTGGTTATGTTTTTTCCCAAGGCGATGTTGCTGATGTTGATAAAGTAGAACAACTGCTGAGGAAGGCTGGCGGCAAGCCAAAGGTCTGTGCTCTGGACGACTTCTCGTTAGGGGGCGCTGGTAAAGCTTTGCCCGAGTTCATTATCACTTTTAAAGACGATGTAACCACCATCATTGTCGTCGAGTGTAAGAAATCTGTTGCAAGACACGAGACCACCGATCGGGATCTTCCAAAAGATTACGCTGTTGACGGCGCCCTCTACTATGCGAAATTCTTGAAGGAAGACTACAATGTTATTGCTGTTGCTGTCAGTGGTACCAAGCGTGAAAAACTCCGAGCAAGTGCATTCCTATGGAGCAAGGGCCAAGATGATTATACTGAGTTGCGTAAAGCCAGAGATATTATTCTGGAGCCGAAGAACTATGTCGATTTGGTTAAAGGCAAGAAGATTCAGCGAGAGTAAACATCCTTTATGCCGATGGCTGGGATATGAACAAGTATAATGCGCTGTTTATCGTAACAGTCATCAAAGCGAATCGCTATCGTTTTAGCTATGGTCGCAAATGGACTCTTGAGAAAATGAAAGACACGGTGATTAAACTTCCACAGGCGAGTGACGGAAATCCTGATTTTGCATATATGGAGGCCTACATTAAGGCACTGCCATACGGTGACAGAATATAACAAACGAGCGGCCGGGTTCTGAGAACCATGGTCGCTCTTTTGTTCATTATTTTGCTATGATAGATCTTCTGCTAATCGGATACCGACTTTAACGCCCTCTACAAATCCAGATTTCTCATGATCCCGGCAGAGTTTACAGACAGGGTAAATGATTTGATCTATTTCCCGGAGGGGCATTCCGTTCATCTGCCGGTAGAGCTCGTTGAAGTCCGCGCGGATTTGTTCGTTGTCATAGGGATTGTTTTCATTGTGGCACTCGTAGAGCATGGTGAGGACAGACTCGCCATCGCCGTAGTTTGGTGGATGGGCTTCTATGTAGGCTTTCAAAATGGCAAAAAATGATTTCAAGGTAACACCCCCAAAAAAGTTTTGGGTGATGTTACCTTGAATTTTTTATATTTGCAAGTGTGTATTGTGACGAAATTATTTGATATTGATGGTCAGGCGGTATTCCTCGACCATTGCAGCACGTTCTTCGGCATTGGCGATGCCGTACTTGGGCAGCAGCTCGTCACGCAGTGCGGCGGCATTCTCTGCCCACGTGTAGAAATCATCACGGGACATATGGTTTTTCTTCATCCGGGCGTAGTATTTCCGGTACGCTCGCTGGTGGACATTCCAAATGGCGTGGTTCTTCTTCTTATCCAGGAAGCTGTTGGTTGCGCCAATGTCCCGGCACAGCTTGCTGGGGTCCTGGGGAGCTGGATTGTCACAGTAATTATAATCAAAACCCGGCTCCAGGAGAAACCACCTGCCGCAGTTGGGGCAACGCTTGGGCAGAAACCCCTTTTGAAGTCCCTTCATCAGTTCCACGTAAACGAAGTCACTGAGCCGGTCGAAGTACATTTTTTCAACGAGCTGAATGCCGGCTTCCTCAGATTTCAGGACTGCATACTGCATCTGGATGCTGGGGGCATCCGTCTGCACATCACTGCCCAGACTGCGTCCGCTTACAAAAGCCTCCATGCAATTCATAACGATTCGGTCTGCCAGCGGCATCTTCCGCTGGCCTTTTTTTCTGCGCTGGCCGCCGTCGTCCATGGCATCCGTCAGAAACCGGGCGTAGCGATCCTGAATCGTGGGAATGTCATTCGCCGCATGATAAAAGGGTGCCAGCACGTCGGTGTTGGTATAGAGTGATTGAATCTGCTCCGTGAAGGTGAGATAGAGTTCTGCCACCTCCAGCGTGGTGAGGTAGGCGTTGTAGAAAGGCAGCTTCAAAAACTCTGTTCGCACATACGAGAGCGCACGGAGCACCTCCGCATCGTCCTGTGCATCCACTGCATCATGCAGTCGCTGGGTGCATTCCCAATAAGCTGTCACATCGTAATTCAAGAGAGCCACCAACACAGCACCGTATGGAATCCCTTTTTTATTCTCCTCGATCCAATACTTGTCCGCACCGAACTGTACCTTCGTGTGGGTCAGCGGCCGGGGTAAATCAAGCAGATCCTTACCGAGAATACCCATAATCATTCCTCCAATAGTGAATGTAATTTCACCAGAATAGTGAATACACCTATATGATACAGCAACTATTTACAAAAGGCAATCCCTATGTTAAGCTTTTTTCGAATCGATTCAAAATTCAAAATGAAGGGAGGAAACTGAAATGGAAGAAAGCAAGAAACTCAAGGTCATTGACGGCGAGACCCTGCTGGACATGGAACTGGCTGCGCCCCGGTTCTGTGTTCAAGGGTTGCTCCCACAGGGCTTGACGATCCTCGGAGGCGCACCGAAGATCGGTAAGTCCTGGCTGGTGCTGGATCTGTGTGTCCGCATCGCAAAGGGAGAACCAATGTGGGGATTGGAAACAGCTAAAGGAACGACACTGTACCTCTGTCTGGAAGATCCTTATTTTCGTATTCAGCAACGGCTGAACTGCATCACTGATGAAGCACCGGACAATGTGTTCTTTGCAAATGCGGCAAGCACACTGGCAAAGGATCTGGAACGGCAGATCGTTGATTTCGTTCGGGAGCATCCGGATACGGTGCTGATTGTCATTGATACCTTTCAGATGGTGCGCTCCGGAAACCCGGAGCCATCTTATGGTGGTGACTATCAGGAACTGCAAAAGCTGAAACGGTTATCGGAAGATCTGAAACTTTCAATTCTGCTGGTGCATCACCTGCGGAAAATGAGTGACAGAGATCCGCTGAACAACGGTCATCTATATTCCGGAACGGAAACAGCATCTCAGTGCTATGCGTGCGGTGATGAACTACTGTATGAGAGAGGATAAGGTGCGGGATGAACAATCGGGGCGGCACTTGGTCAGCGGCATCTACTGCGATGGCTTTAATCCTGTTACCGAGTTTGAAGCAACCAAAGCAGCTTACCGAAAATTGGACGGCATGAACTTCTATCAGTACGTTCAATCCTTCTCGCCCAGAGAACCCATCACACCGGCACAGGCTCACGAGATTGCAAAGGAGTTTGCGGAACGAGCATGGCCGGGACATGAGGTGCTGGTAGCTACCCACTGTGATGCTGCCCATATCCACTCTCATCTGGTAATCAACTCTGTCAGCTATGAAACTGGATTAAAGCTGCGTCAGGACCCAAGCACGTTGAAAAAGCTTCGCCAGCTCAGCGATGAGATCTGTCAAGCTCATGGACTGACTGTGTTGAAACCCTACCAAAGCGGTGGACAGAACCTTTCTGCCAGAGAGTATCGTACAGCGAAGAAGGGCGAGAGCTGGAAGTTCCGTTTGATGTACCATATCGGAAAAGCCATGGAGCAGAGTGCTAGCCGTGAGGGCTTCATTGCCCTCATGCAGAAAAAGGGCTATCAAGTCCTCTGGACAGACGAACGGAAACACATTACCTTCATCTGTCCCAACGGAATGAAGTGCAGAGGATCACGTCTGCACCACGAAAAATACGCAAAGGAGAATTTTAAAAATGAGTTTGCAATACGACAACGACTCACCGATGACCGAATTAGATCGGCTGATGCAGCAGAACGCAGAAGCGGTAGAGACCATACAACTGACACCCTACCAGCCCATCGTCTGGGCAATCCCCGACGATATCCGGCAGCAGGAGCAGGCATTGCTGGCACAGGCGGTGGAGTTCCAGCCGGAGCTGTATCGGATGATCAGCCTTCGTCCTACCAAGATGGAGTTGGGACAAGCGATGGCACAGCACGTTCGGTTGCTGAAAGACCGCAACGAACAGACGATGCAATCCATACAGACCGCCCTCCGACAGGCTGGGAACGAGAGAGAACAGCATTCCTCCGCCATCTCGAAAATGCTCTCGGAGAGCCTCACGGCTATGGAGGATACAGCCACTCGGCTGGAGCGCAGAGTGCGAAAACTGTTCGCCATTACAGTGTCGGCATCGGCAGTGGCCTCGGTGCTGGTCTGCGTGGTCTGGCAGTGGCTTCTCAGATAATTGATGACGAGGAAGATCCAGAGGAACGGCGTAAACGCATGGAAGCCGAACAGAACGGCTCCGACTTGGGAACGGCTCTGGGTCTTTCCATCGGTGCTGTCATGGCTCTGACCACGGAAGAACAGGAGGAATGCAATGAATACTATGTCGAAGAAGAAACCTGGCAGCAGACAATGTAAGTCTAAACACAAAACAACCAAGAAAGGAAATGATGAAATGTATACTGTTTTGAATTTACGAGGAAAATATAGGCAGCGACGAAGATGGAGGAATGGATTTGGAATTAAGAGTACACCAGGATATGAAGATTGTTGAGATTTGGTTGACCAAAACGGACCGGGAAAATGGAGAGTTGCAAGAACGGCTCCATCAAATGTATCAAGACTATACGGCAAAGAGCTTCAAGGTGGCGCAGTTTCATTCCGGGGCGGATGACCTGTATGCTGCCACCCGGGATTTGCTGCTGTTTAATCGGAAACGGATTGCAGAGCTTGAAAACCTCCGGGAGAAAAGTCCAAATCTTACCGGTAGCTATTCCGGCGGTGTTCCGATACAATGTTGATTGCAAAAAGACAGAGAAGGAGTGGCAATATTGATAGAAACCTTTGATATCGCAGGATACGCCCGTATTTCTGTGGACGAAGAACAGGACAGGGACAACACCTCTATTGAAAACCAGAAGGCGATTATTGAGGATTTTGTCCGGCACAAGTTCCCCGGCTCCCGGCTGACCTTTTATGAAGACCGTGACCGTTCCGGCTACACCTTTGAGCAGCGGGAAGGGTATCAGAAAATGCGGCGGCTGATGATGGCGCATCAGATCGATATTCTGATCGTGAAGGACTTCTCCCGGTTCTCCCGTCGGAACAGCCGGGGATTGGTGGAACTGGAGGATCTTCGGGATGCTGGAGTACGGATCATCTCCATCGGTGACGGCATTGACTTTCCCAACGATGATGACTGGCTGAAAATTCAGTTTCAGTTCCTCATTAACGAGATGCCCGTCACAGACACCAGCAAGAAGGTCAAGAACGTCATCAAGCGGCGGCAGGCAGACGGCAAGTGGATTTGTGCTGCACCCTATGGGTACATCATCAACAAGAAACAGGAGTTTGAAGTTGTCCCAACGGAGGCAGATATTATCCGTAAAATCTTTGACCTCTACAACAACGAAGGCTGGGGTTACAAGCGAATCGCCAACCATCTGACGGCACAGGGCATCCCGACGCCCCGTATGTCCGAAAAGCAGCGAAAGGAGGAAGCTGGTGAGGAAAACAAGATCAAGGCAAAACCGGAGTGGAGCATCGTTACCGTTCAGGGGATTTTGGACAACGATTTCTACATCGGCACTTTCCGGCAGGCAAAGTACACACGGAAAAAGATCAATGGCAAGGATGTGAAGCTGGACGAGGACGATCATATCGTCATTGAAAACCATCACCAAGCTATCATCGATTACCGCACCTTTGCAATCACGCGCGCATTGAGAGAAAAGCGTACTACATCCCATTACCGAGGTGTGAAAAAGTACGACAATGTCTACTCCGGTTTTTTGGAGTGCGGTGATTGTGGTAGCCCTATGTTTGCCATGAGCCGCAAGGATATGAAGCCTGCCTACACCTGCGGCACCTATCACCGCCGTGGTCGGGATGGCTGCTCCTCCCACCACATCCGGGTGGATGTCTTGGATCAGATGCTGAAGCTGTATGTGCAGAAGGTCATGGAAAATTCCACAGCCATGCTGGAACAGCTGAATGCAGACCTTGCCAGAGAGCAGGAGGATGTGACCGAAACGGAGGCCTCTGCCGACCGTCTGGCGGAGATCATGGAGGACTTGCAGGCGGAGTTGAAAGCCACCAAGCGGCAGCGAGTCCGGGATATCATGAAGCACCCGGAAGATGAACAGTTGTTGGAGGAAACTTACGATGAACTGGAAGCGGAGCTTCACAAGAAGATCGCCGGTATCCGTCATCAGATTGAAATGCTCTCCGACAAGCGCAACACCATCATCAAGGTCAACCGGGCGGCAAAGACCGCCATGGATGTGTTTGAGGATATTCTGAACAAGGAAACGCTCGACCGGAACGATCTGGAGTTGATCATTCGCAGAATCCGGGTGTATGAGGATCATGTGGAAATCGAATTGAAAGCAGATGTGGATAACCTGATCCGCTGTGGGGAATTGGAGAAAGCCGCAAATTTTGAGCAAGGCAGTATGGATATCTTAAAGACCGAACTAGTCCAATCGAGTTTTCATCGAAAGGACAAGGTCTATACTGTCAATGTTATCAGTGACGGTGACCCGTTGGAGATTTACACCGAAAAGGATGGGGGCGTGATTTTCCGGAAGTATTCGCCCATGGGGGATCTGCAGGATTTTGCTGCCCAAATCTGTGACTCTATCGGCGCAAACACCGGGCTCATTGCTGCGGTTTCCGATCGGGATAGCATCATTGCTCTGTCCGGTGCGCCCAAGCGTGAGTTGATAGACAAACCCAACTCTCAGGAACTGGACAAGCTGATGGAGCAGCGGCGCAACTACCGCTATGTTTCCGGTGAGAATCTGATCCGTGCCACAGAAGGGTCGGACAAGTACCATCTGGGCGTGGCGGCGCCGATCCTGTCCCAAGGGGATCTGATGGGCTGTGTTATGCTGCTGATGGGCGAGGATCGCATTCCCATGCAGGAAGCGGATCAAAAGCTGGCTCAGACCGTGGCGGGATTTTTGGGAAAACAAATGGAAAGCTAAAACTCCGGCGCTGTTCATCAGAACAGCGCCGGGATTGTTGATAAGGTAAATTGTTGTTTAGAGGAGAATGTACTTTTCTTGTTTCGGCAAGAAAAGTACGAAAAGAAGCCGACTTAAGAGGCCCTGAGTGTCGCGCTCCCGCGCGCCAAAGCCGGCCTCTTAAGAAACTCCCGGCGCGCACTTGGCAAAGATTATGCAAAACATCACTCGGCAGGGCGAAAATCGGAACATTTTCGCCTTGGTTTCGATGCTTCGTCTTAGTTTTTAGGCTGCGGGAGGGGTTCTTAGGGGAGGGCGCATTTTGCGAAGCAATTAGCGCCTCCCCTATGCCGACTTCTTTGGTTACTTTCTTGTTCGGAGACAAGAAAGTAACACTTTCTTCGCTAAACAACAATTTATCGTACAAGGATCATTTCTCTTTGGGGCCGTAATGGAGTTCTTTTTCATAAGCCCGGGCGGTTTTTCTGCCACGGAAGAACCCACGCACCAGCCGCCCGATCCCACGCCAGAAGTGCCCGTTGACCAGATACACGATATCCTCAGTCATGGCTCGGCTGATGATGCCGCCAGTCATCTGCGCCATGGATCGGATGGGCATATTGAGAATGAAGGCGTAGGTCATATCCGGTTTTTCACGCTGCTTTTCCAGCCTGCGGTTCAGGAATCGATACATCCAGCGAGCGGCGGCAGACTTGGCATCCCGGAAGCGGAAAATGGGATCGTTGATCCCAATATCGCCGCTCCAGCGGCTTTCCGGAATGGGGCGGCCCAGCAGAATTGCAAATTCTTCATCGGATACATTTTTAATGTTGCCACTTTCATAGCTGGGCAGGTTCAGGCTGGGGGCGACGGCTTCGGTGCCGATGATCCGAACCGTGGCACTGAGCCGAATATCGGACACGCTGGCACCAATGCTGATGTTGTAATGGGCGGTTTCCGTTTCCCAGCGGTTGGTGGCGGTGTTAAAGTAGCGGAAAGCCTTATCGTCCAGCTCAATGGTGACCCGGCGACTCTCGCCGGCGTTGAGGAACACCTTTTGGAAGCTTTTCAGCTCCTTTTTGGGCCGGAGAACCTTGCCTGTGCGGCAGGAAACATAGACTTGAGCCACTTCGGAACCAGCGCAATTGCCGGTGTTGGTCAAGGTGAAGGTCACTTTCCGTCCGTCGGTTTGCAGGTCGGAGTAGGCAAAGGTCGTGTAGCTCAGGCCGTAGCCGAAGGGATAGCGGACAGTGATGCCGGCAGTGTCGTAATAACGGTAGCCAACGAACAGGCCCTCTCGATATTCGCTGGTGCGTTCCCTGCCGGGGTAGTAGTGATAACAGGGGGTGTCCTCTAATGTCAATGGCCAGCTTTCTGCCAGCTTTCCGCTGGGATTAACAGCACCCATCAGCGCCTTTGCCATGGCTCCAGCCCCGGCCTGACCGCTTAAGTATCCGTGGATTACCGCACGGCGAGGACAATTCGGAATGACAAAGGGTGCGCCGCCGGACAACACCAGTACCACATTGTCGTTGGCATGGCACACGGCGCTGATCAGGGCTTGCTGGGCCTTGGGCAGATCCATGTGGGGACGGTCCAGCCCCTCGCATTCAGAAAGCTCGTCAAGGCCGACGCACAACAGGACAACATCGGCGTTTTTAGCGATTGCGAGTGCCTCCCGGATCAGCGTGCGGTCAGCAGCTCCATTGCCCCGGCGGTAGCCTTGAGCAAAGGTTACGTTGGGGCAGCTATTTTTCAGCTCTGTCAGCAGGTTGTCCACCCGGGTGGGGTTGACCAAGCTGGAGCCTGCGCCCTGATACCGGGGCGCTTGGGCAAAGTCGCCGATGACCGCTATTTTGGCATCACCCTCCAGGGGCAGAATACCGTCATTTTCCAAAAGAACGATGGACTCGGCGGCGCATTTTTGAGCCAAAGCATGGTGCGCATCTGCGTCAAATCCCTTGGGGGCAGCGGCTTCGGTGGTGGCAAGGATAACAGGCAGCAGTTCCCGCAGGCGGTCGTCCAGATCGCCCTCGGAAATCTTACCGCTGCGGACGGCGTCGCATACTGCCTGCGCATTGCCCAGCCCGGGGTTGGGCATATTCAGGGCGCATCCGGCGGCGATGCCGTCGGCAGGATCGTTGCAGGCACCCCAGTCGGATACCACGAAGCCGTCAAAGCCCCATTCATCCCGAAGGATTTCCTTCAAAAGGTGGGGGTTTTCGTTGGCGTAAACGCCGTTGACCGGGTTGTAAGCGGACATGATGGCTTTGGCACCGCCCTCTTTGACGGCGATTTCGAAGCCTGTCAGGTAAATTTCACAGAGGGTGCGCTCGTCTACCACAGAGTCGGTACACATCCGTTGCAGCTCCTGCGAGTTGGCAGCGAAATGCTTGGGGCAGGCGGCTACGCCCTGACGCTGGATACCCCGGATGTAAGCGGCGGCCATTTTGCCTGCCAGATAGGGGTCTTCGGAGAAGTATTCAAAATTTCTGCCGCATAGGGGACTGCGCTTGATATTTAGACCGGGGCCGAGAACCACGTGAACGCTCTGATTGCGGGCTTCCTCACCAAGGGCGGTGCCCAATTCCTCGCCCAGTGCCGGGTTCCAGGAGTTCGCCATAGTGGCGGCGGTGGGGAAGCAGGTGGCGGGCAAGGATTCGTTGATGCCAAGATGGTCTGCTGAGCCTGCCTGCTTGCGCAGACCGTGGGGGCCGTCAGCCAGCCACATACCGGGCAGAAGCACCCGAGGGATGGGCCGGGTGGTCCATGAGGTGTTGCCTTGCAGAAGTGCCGCTTTTTCCTCAAGGGATAGTTTTTTGATGTAATCTTCAACAGTCATGCAGTCCACTCCTTTGAAATGGTAAATTGTTGTTTAGTGGAGCAATCAAGGCCCCCTCTGACGAGGGGGCAGTCACGGCGAACGCCGTGACTAGGGGAGAGAAAATGCGAAAATCACCTCACTACCGAGAAAAACTGCACATTTTATCTCTCCCTCAGTCAAAAATCAGAGATTTTTGACAGCTCCCTCGTCAGAGGGAGCCTTTGCGCCCAGAGGGCGCTGTCGCTCCAACGGGGCGACAAATTCTCTACGTCAAACAACAATTTATCTAATTATAATGATTATAGCACAAACAGCCATTTTCTGCAAGAAAACGATTACAGCTATCCTTTATTGGGGCATCATTGACGCAATGGCATCCGTCTGCTATAATGTGCGTGAATGATGATGAATGAGAGGAACAAAAATGTTTGAAATGATGATATCAAAAGCCAACGATGCGCTGTACAGTTGGGTGCTGATCATCCTACTGGTTGCAGGCGGGTTGTACTTTACCTTCCGCACCAAATTCGTCCAATTTCGGATGTTTAAGGAGCAGCTTCGCTCCGTCACGGAAAAGCCCGACGGCAAGAACGGTGTTTCTTCCTTCCAAGCCCTGATGGTTTCCACCGCATCCCGGGTAGGCACAGGAAATATCGTCGGTGTTTCCACCGCCCTGTGTCTGGGTGGCTTCGGCTCCGTGTTCTGGATGTGGGTGATCGCCCTGATCGGTTCGGCATCCGCTTTCGTAGAAAGCACGCTGGCCCAGATCTACAAAAAGAAAGGTCTTGATGGTTGCTACGGTGGCCCCGCTTACTATATTGAAGCCGTGATGAAAAAGCGCTGGCTTGCGGTGGTGTTCTCCGTTTTCCTGATCTTGACCTATGGCATCGGTTTCAATATGCTGGCATCTTACAATTTGCAGTCCACATTCTCTGCCTATTCTTTCTATGATCCGGCGGTTTCCCCTTGGGTAATCGGCATTGTTCTGGCAGGTGTGGTTTGTTTCTACCTGTTTGGCGGCGGTTCCCGAATTATCAAGACCACCACGTTCCTGGTTCCTGTGATGGGTGTAGCGTATATTCTGGTGGCAGTGGTGATCACACTGCTGAACATCACCAGACTGCCCGCCATTTTCGGACAGATTTTCACGGATGCATTTAATCTTGAAGCCATTTTCGGCGGTTTCAGTGGCTCCTGCGTGATGTACGGCATCAAGCGGGGACTGTTCAGCAACGAGGCCGGTGTGGGCTCTGCCCCCAACGCTTCCGCCTCCGCCGAAGTCAGTCACCCCGCTAAGCAGGGCTTGGTACAGGTTTTGTCCGTGTTTATCGACACCTTGCTGGTCTGCTCCGCTACGGCGTTTATGTGTATGTGCTCCGGTGTGGAGCCCACGGCTGAGCTGTCCGGCGCCCCCTATGTGCAGGCCGCTGTACAGCGCACACTGGGAGCCTTTGGCCCGGTGTTTATTACGGTTGCCATGATTCTGTTTGCCTTTACCACGTTGCTCGGTAACCTTTACTATGTGGACAAGAGTCTGAACTATATGCTGGGCCGTCAGCCCGGCAAGGCATTTATGCGGGTGTACTATGTGATCGCCTCTGCCGTGATCCTGTTGGGTGCTGGTCTGAATGCAGATCTTCTGTGGGGCATTGCGGATCTAACCATGGGCGGCATGACACTGATCAATATGCCGGTCATTTTCCTGCTGAGCAAGTACGCCATCCGCTGTCTGAACAACTACACCGACCAGCTCAAGCAGGGCAAGGAGCCTACCTTCCGGGCTTCTGACATTGACCTGCCCCATCAGGTGGACTGCTGGCAATAAATGATTATGATACAGAAAAACAAAAAACAGCAGATTGGCATGCTGGCCTTTCTGCTGGTTGAACTGGTGCTTTATTATTTTATCTTGACTGCCGGCGGCACCACGCTGGTGATCACGTCCTTTGCATCCATTGTGATCTGCTTTTTGTATTGTGCCGCAGGCGGTAAAAAAAGCGATCCGCTATTCATCGCTGCGCTGGCTTGCACTGTGGGCGCAGACTTCTTTCTGGTGATCTGTTCCCCCATTGAGCAGCTATACGGCATGATCTGCTTTTTGACTGCCCAAACGCTGTATGCCATCCGGCTGCATCGGGACAACAAAAACAGGGTTCTTATGGTAGTCAGAATAGTGCTGATCCTATGCGCCGAGGTCATTACTGTTGCGGTTTTGAAGGAAAATACTGATGCGCTGGCTATGATCTCCCTTGCCTATTACGCCAATCTGGTCATGAATATTGCGATATCCTTTACTCTGCTGCACAAAAATAAGCTGCTGCCCATTGGATTTGTGCTGTTTCTTCTATGCGACACGGTTATTGGATTACAGATGGCCAGCGGTGTGTATTTAAACATCCCGGAAGGTTCGATGTTGCACAGCATGATCTTCGTTGGGTTTAATCTGGCGTGGTTTTTCTATCTGCCGTCACAGGTACTCATTGCACTGAGCAGCCGAAGAAAATAACTTAAAATGCATTGCGGCCCCGGGAATTCCCGGGGCCGCTTTCTGATTAGAAGATGGATTCAAAGTTGTTCCATGCGATCAGATAGTAGGTCGGCTGCATATGGGGGTGGGTCATACCGCCAATGAAGCAGGAAATAAACGCATTCTTTGCAGTCTGGTATTTTCCTCTTGTATCGTAGCCGGTGGTGGGACCCACGCCGCTGGCCATATTTGCCAGGTTCTGCATCAGGTAGGCGGGGCTATAGGTGACAACCGCCTCCCGCCAGAAGCCCTTCTTGATGATGCTCAAGGAAACGAAGGGAGAGAGCTTGGCTTCATCCATCAACGCCTGCACTTCCGCCAAACGCTTCTCCGCATCAGCCTGACTGAAGCTATTGACGTTGCCAATGTTGACAGTACCGTCATCGGTCAGATCCAGCACATACAGATCATTCCGGTTGGATGCCAGCGCCGCAAAGGCGGTCAGAGCGTTGGCAACGCCGCCGTTGCCGTTATAGTCCGCACCGGTCAGCCACTCGAAGCTGCCCTCTGCATCTGCGAACCAGTCTTCATCCTCGTAGTTATCAACAATACTGATGGACTTGGTGATACCGTACTTCTTAAAGCCCCAGACCTCCAGCGGCAGGTAGGCGATCAGGTCGTCCTCGTTGGCCACGTTGAAGATGGTCTTATACTTGGCGGCATTCTGATCGGTGGTGCAGAAGGGGGAGGCGAAGGTGTATGTAAAGGACTCGTATTCTGCGCTATCCTCGAAGTGGGCACCCAGCAGGTTGGCGATAGCTGCACCACGGGAGTGACCGGTGATGAGGATGGTCTTATCTCTGTTCAGGTCGTTCAGACCGTATCTTTCAACATAGTCATAGAACTTGGCCAGAACACGGTTCATGGCCACGTCAAAGCCCTTATGGTTTCCCTTATTGACCCAGTCGGGGTGGCTTTCGCCCATGGCGGCGTAGTATTCCGGTGTATCCGCACCCACGTCGAAGTTACTGGACCACTCGGCATTGGTGGCATTGGTGCCACGGACAGCCAGAACGATGATTTCCTTCTCGTAGCCCTTGTAGAACACGGTTCTGTGACCCACGGCGAACTCCGTCAGGTCATCCTTGTCCACGCTATAATTGGCGGCCTTGATCTTGATATCTTCCACATCCTGCAAACCGAACAGTTTGCCGAAGGTGGCGGGCTTGCCGTCGCCGCCGGTGACGCCGGAGGTCATGGCAAGGCTCACGTCGCTGTACATTTCAGAGGCGTAGACGATAGAGAACACGGACAGATCCTTCTGATATACCGTGTTATCGCCAAAGAGCAGGCTGTAATCCACATTGAACTCAATGTTGCAAGTATCGCCGTTGCTGTTGTAAGTCATGGTGGCGGTGAAGGTATTATTCTTGGGGGCGGTATCCACATTGTCTGCGATGCCGTCGTAATCCGTATCCACTTCCACGGGGCTGCTTCTATACTTATAGGTCATCACCGTGCCGTAATTAGTGCCGGTGATAGCGCCCTGGCTGACCTGGGTCAGCAGTGCGTCCAGATCAACACTACCGGTGGGGTTGGGGCCTTCCAGCTCGTAAACGTCGAGGACACCGTCACCATCGGTATCGGCCAAACTGCCAGCCTGAGGCTGGGCATCCAGTCTGACGGGCACAGGCACAGGGCCATCCAGATAGATCCAATAGCCATCACCCACGACCTCGTCACCGATCTGATCTGCTAGCGTCATCAGCGTCGTATGGAAGTCACCGTAAAGGTCAGCCCACACGCCGCCAGTCTGGGTGTACAGGTCGGAGTAGGTGTTCTTTTCAGTCGTAGGAGAAACCACAGCGCAGCGGATACCGGCGTTTTTCAGCAGCTCGATCTGATCCGCCATAGAGGGGATGCCGTAACGGTTATCTACCTTGAAGCCAGCGTCGGTGACCAGAACGAAGATCTTACCGGCGGAGGCACGCATATCCAGCAGTCTACCGGTTTCCAGCGCATCCACGGCACACTCGGGGGGCATCGCCGCCGTGACCCAGCTCCAGACCGGACAGGGCTGCCTTGAAAGCGTTCAGATCATAGAACCAGTTAGAGCCGCCGGTCTGATGCACAGTGGTGGTATCGTAACCATCGGCAGTCAAATCCTGATAATCGATCAGAGCCAATGCGGCAGAAACGCCCTTCTGCTTCAGCGCATCTACGAAAGCCTCCGCATTGTTCTTGACGCAGTTGATGATATCTTCCATGGAGCCGGTGGAGTCGATCAGGAACACGATGTCCGCCTGGGCCATGGCGTCGGTGGATGCAGTCTGCGCTCCGGCGGCAAAGGTGCTGACGCTTCTGGCCTGCCGCTTTACAGTATTAGCGGGCATAGCCAGACCCATTTCGTCAAACATGGTCTTGACATCCACCACATAGTAGGTGCCCTCGCCGTTGATTTGAGCGGACAGGGTATTGGCATCGGCATCGTAATCGGTAGTCAGATACTCCGTAGTGCCATCTTCATTGTAACGGCAGATCGTCTTGGTGTTAACCGTCGCAGCGGCGGTGTTCAGGGTGAAGGTAATGGTGCCCTGGCCGATCTTTTTACCGGTGACATTCACAGGCTTTCCGAC
The DNA here is from genome assembly GCA_045123795.1 of Faecousia sp. Taxonomy (GTDB): domain Bacteria; phylum Bacillota; class Clostridia; order Oscillospirales; family Oscillospiraceae; genus Faecousia. The sequence goes on from JBGVKN010000082.1 coordinate 38,151, forward strand.
CACGGCACGGCTGTCGCTGAACAGCTGGGATGCGGCTTCCGTAACAGATACACGGCGGTTAATGTTGCCGGTGGTAGTCAGCGTCAGAGAAGGAACGGCAACATTTTCGGAAGCAGTCAGCTGCTCCTCGAAGTTCTTACTGTCCAGCTTCTGGGTAAAGACACGGGCTGCGTCCAGCATCTTGCCATCGGTATACTGGGCAAGAGGGTTCAGACCCAGCAGCTGCTCGTCGTTGTCAGACAGGGTATCCCCGTCCGTATCGTAACGGCTGGGATCGGTGCCGAGGCTGATCTCTGCCGGATCGGTAATGCCGTCGTTATCCGTATCGGCCTTGGCAGGATCGGTGCCCAGTTGAATTTCTTCGATATTGCTGATACCGTCAGCGTCTGCATCCTCATCGGCATCCGATGTGCCGTTTTCATCGGTATCCACCATGGCAGGATGGGTGCCGGTGAGGTAGATTTCCGCATAGTTGCTCAAGCCATCTTCATCGGAATCGATTTCATCGGGATCAACGCCGTAAAGGGCGGCAATCTCGGGAGCGACCCGATTCTGGGCCTGTGCGCTGATTTGGTAGGTCACATCGACCTGAATGGTGTATTCCTGACCATCAACGGTGACGGTTTTATCCACACGGATGGAGCCGGTTTCATTTTCGGTAGCGAATGCGGCCATCGGTGTCATAGACAGAAGCATAGCGGCGCACAGCAGCAGGCTGAGGACACGCATCTTCTGCCCCTTTTTCACCATCACCGCAAGGCCGATGACGGCGGCAGCCAGCACCACCAGCAGGAACATTCCGCCAAACTCGCCGGTTTCAGGGGACCACTCCCCTGTTCCCTGCTTTGCAGTGAGGGTCAGAGTATGGGTCTGCCCGGCAGATAGGGTGATATCCGCCTGCGTAAGGGCACCTCCCTTCAGCTCCAGCCCATGGGGCAGCAGCGCTTGGACGGAAATGCCCTCCACCGGGTAATCGTTGGTGTTGCGAACTGTAATGGTTACCTGAATATCTTCATCAGCAGAGTATGCGGTCTGATTTGTCAAAACGGCAATTTCCAGACCATCCTGCACACCGGTATCTGCAGCTTCGGCCTGCATGGGCAGTCCAATCAGCACACATACAGCCAGCATAAGCACAAGGCATAGACTGATAACCCTTTTCATGTACTTTTTCCTCCTTGTATCCTATGGTACTTTCTTTATATATATCATAATTATGGTGATTTCGCATGCATATTTCACACTTTTTGCACTTGCAGAGCAAAAAAACTAGTGTATTTTGACAGCAGCGGCCGCTTATCTGAGCAACCAGCATCACGGCCGGCCTTTGAGTATTTCAATTTTTCCGTTTTTTGTTCTTATCCTGTATTTTTTCAGACAGCACTGTCGCTTTGTTGCAATATTGTCTTTTTTTTCGTGTATTTTTGGATGGTATTTCCTCTGTGTTGGTATTGCATTTTTGTGACAGGCAATGCTATAATATGGATACAATGGCTTAGTGTGGCGAACACTGGGCAGAAATAGATTAAAGCGAGGTATTTTCTAATGATCGCATACGGAGATAATATCAAGGTCTTCTGTGGCAACTCCAACAAGGAATTTGCCGAGACCATCTGCAAGGCACTGGGCATGACCATGGGTCAGGGCGTTGTCAAGACCTTCGCCGATGGCGAAGCTTCTGTCACTCTGGAAGAAACCGTCCGTGGTGCTGACGTGTTCCTGATTCAGTCCACCTGCAAGCCTGTTAACGATCACCTGATGGAGCTGCTGGTCATGATTGATGCCTGCCGCCGTGCTTCCGCCGGCCGCATCACCGCCGTGATCCCCTACTTCGGCTACGCCCGTCAGGACCGCAAGGCTAAGAGCCGTGACCCCATCTCCGCTAAGCTGGTTGCTAATATGATCACCGTGGCCGGTGCCGACCGGGTGCTGACCATGGACCTGCACGCCAATCAGATTCAGGGCTTCTTCGACATCCCTCTGGACCATCTGCTGGGTGCTCCCTCCTTCGTGGAGTATTACATGAACAAGTTCCCCGAGGAGCAGTTCAATCACGATGATTTCGTGGTTGTTTCCCCCGACGTCGGCTCCGTGGCCCGTGCCCGTAACTTTGCCCAGAAGGTTCACATGAACCTGGCCATCGTTGACAAGCGCCGCCAGAAGGCCAACGAGTGTGAGGTCATGAACGTCATCGGCGATGTCCGTGGCAAGACCTGCATTCTGTACGATGACATGGTGGATACCGCCGGCTCCCTGTGTAACGCCGCCAAGGCTCTGGTGGAAGTGGGTGGTGCCAAGGAAGTCTACGCCTGTGCTACCCATGGCGTTCTGTCCGGCCCCGCATACGACCGCATCGAGGCCAGCGTCATCAAGGAAATGCTGTTCCTGAACACCATTCCTCAGATGGGCAACACCCCCAGCGGCAAGATCAAGTTCCTGGACGTGGCTCCCGTGTTTGCCCGTGCCATCGAGCACATCCACGGCGGCACCTCCATCGCCGAGCTGTTCTAAGCCGTGTTTGCGAAGTCTAACGAAAGCTGGCTCATCGTCGGCCTGGGTAATCCCGGCCGGGAGTACGAAAAAACCCGGCACAACGCCGGTTTCCGGGCCATTGATTGCCTTGCTGACAAGCTGGGCTGCAAGATTGACAGGCTCAAGTATCAGGGGCTTTATTGCCAGACCACTTACGGCGGCAGAAAGCTTTTCCTGCTGAAGCCCCAGACCTATATGAACCTGTCGGGCCGGTCGGTGTTACAGCTTTCTTCCTACTTTAATATTCCGCCTCAGCGGATCATTGTCCTGTTTGACGATATTTCGCTGGTTCCCGGGCGACTGCGCATTCGTGCCGACGGCTCTGCCGGTGGGCACAACGGCATCAAGTCCATCATTGCAGAAGTCGGTTCTCAGGATTTCCCCCGGGTGAAGATCGGCGTGGGCGGTAAAGCCCATCCGGAGCAGGATCTGGCGGATCACGTGCTGTCCGGCTTCTCCGCCAAGGAGGAAAAGGATCTGGTGTCTGCACTGGAACGGGCTGCGGAAGCTGCCCTGACCATCATAGACAAGGGCGTGCCCGAAGCGGCAAACCGCTTCAACGGCAGTATGCCGTAATCGAATAGTGTCACATTTCCACGGAAAGGGGGTCTATTGCCCCCTTTCCGCGTTGTTGCGTGGAGCAAAAAAAACATGATTGAGGTGATTTGATGGAACAACTTCTCAATTTACTAAAGACCATGCCGGAGTATCGGACATTGGTGCAGGCTCTGGAGCAAAACCAATCCGCCGCCGTCACTGGCATCGGGCAGGTCAACCGCAGCCACATCATCGCCGGACTGCGTGAGGATGCAGGCCGTCCGCTGGTGCTGGTCTGTCAGGACGATATGGCAGCCAAACGGCTACAGGAGGAACTGAAATGCTTTCTGGGCGAAACTGCGCCGATTCTTCCCAGTCGGGAGCTGACCCTGTACGACAGTGCCGTGGTTTCCCGGGCATGGGAGCAGAAGCGTCTGCGCCAGCTTTATGATCTGGCTGTCGGAAGTACTCCGATTCAAATCTTAACATGGGATTCTCTGAGCCAGCGCACCATGCCGAAGGACACCTTACTTTCTGCGGCTTTTCCCATGGAGGTTGGGCAGGAGTATGTGCTGGATGATCTGCTAAAAAAGCTCTCCGGTGCGGGGTACAGCCGTTGCGGCATGGTAGAAGGCCCCGGTCAGTTTGCTCTCCGGGGTGGTATTCTGGACATTTTCTCCCCTGCTGCGGACCGTCCTTTCCGGGCAGAGTTCTTCGGTGACGAGCTGGATACCATGGGTTACTTCGACCCGGACACCCAGCGTCGAACCGAGAACGTAGACAGCGTGCTGATCCTGCCCGTAGGCGAAACCCAACCCCGGCTCCATCCCGGCGGCATGGACGGTCTATGCAAGGATATTTCCACCCTGATTGCCCGCCAAAAGCGGCGGAAAACCATTAACGAGCCGCTGATCAAAACACTGGAAAAGGATCTTGATAAATACGAAAACGGCATTCAAAATCCGGCATCCGACCGCTATATGGCGTTTATTTATCCGGAATTCGCAACCGCAATGGATTACATTCCGGCCAACGCCGCTATTATCCTGTGTGATCAGGGCAGTCTGCGCCGCCGAGCCCACACTCGCACCGAGGAAATGGGAATGCAGCTGGACAGTCTGCTTCAGGGCGGTATCGTAGCCGGCGAGCTGTGCGACTATGTGTGCCAATGGGAGGATTTCTGCGGAGGACTGTCCGGTCGGACGGTGGTATATATGGATGCCTTCGGCGGCGGCTCTTATCCGGAGGAAAACCGTCCCAAGCATCTGCTGCCCATGACCGCCAAGCAGCTTCCCGGCTATGGTGGCAGTATGGACACCGCCGCCAGCGACCTTGCCCACTACCAAAAGCAGGAGTTCTCTACCCTGGTGCTCTGCGGCACACGCCGTCGGGCGGAGCTGTTGCAGGAGCTGCTGCGGAGCAAAAATCTCTCCGCATTCCTGTGTATTCCGCTGGACACCATGCCCAAGGCCGGGCAAATCCTGCTGACCGAAGGCACGCTGCCTTACGGCATGGAGTACCCCGACTGCAAGTTGGCAGTTTTAACGGAAGGTCAGCTCATTGCCAAAACGGAGCCCAAGCGCAAAACAAAAAAGACCGCCACCAATCGGCAAAAACTTAATTCTTTCACAGATCTTTCTCCCGGTGATCTGGTTGTTCACGAAAACTACGGCATCGGACGCTTTGTTGCCATGGAGCGGATCAAGGTTGACGGTGCCATCAAGGACTATATCAAGATCGCCTATCAAGGCAGCGATACCCTCTTCATCCCCGCCACCCAGCTGGACATGGTCAGCAAGTATATCGGCGGCGGTGGCGAGGATACCAACGTAAAGCTGAACAAGATCGGCTCCGACGCATGGCAGAAAACCAAGGCCAAGGCCAGAAAGGCCGCCAAGGATATGGCCGGAGAGCTGATCAAGCTTTATGCCGCCCGGAAACGGCAGGAGGGCTTTGCCTTCGCCGCCGACAGTCCGTGGCAGCGAGAATTCGAGGACAATTTCCCCTACCCGGAAACCGACGATCAGCTTCGGTGCATCGCCGATATCAAGCACGATATGGAATCGCCTACCCCCATGGATCGCCTGCTCTGCGGCGATGTGGGCTTCGGCAAGACCGAGGTTGCTCTGCGAGCAGTGATGAAGGCCGTTATGGACGGCAAGCAAGTGGCAATTCTGGTACCTACCACGGTGCTGGCCCAGCAGCATTATCAGACCGCCGTATCCCGTTTCCGTGGTTTCCCGGTGAATATTGATGTGTTGAGCCGATTCCGCTCTTCCAAGGAGCAGCAGCGCACCGTTCAAAACCTCCGCTCCGGCAGTGTGGATCTGATCATCGGCACCCACAAGCTCCTGCAAAAGAGCATTGAATTCAAGGATCTGGGTCTGCTGATCGTAGACGAGGAGCAGCGCTTCGGTGTCACCCACAAAGAACGGCTGAAAGAAATCGCCAAGGGTGTGGATGTGCTGACCCTGTCGGCTACCCCCATCCCCCGGACACTGAATATGGCGCTGTCCGGCATTCGGGATATGTCCACCATCGAAGAACCGCCGGCAGACCGCTATCCGGTGCAGACCTTTGTTATGGAGCACAACAATGCGGTCATTGACGATGCCATTCGCCGTGAGGTGGAGCGGGGCGGTCAGGTCTACTACCTGCACAACCGCACGGAAACCATCGACCAGTGCGCCGGGGCACTCAAACGGCGCATCCCCGGACTCAGCGTGGCGGTTGCCCACGGTCAGATGGGCGAGGACGCTTTGGGCGATGTGATGCAGGGCATGGCTGACGGTGAGATTCAAGTGCTGGTATGCACCACCATCATCGAAACCGGTCTGGACATTCCCAACGCCAACACCTTGATCATTGAAAACGCAGACCGGTTCGGTCTTTCTCAGCTTCATCAGCTTCGTGGTCGTGTAGGTCGCTCCACCCGCCATGCCTACGCCTATTTCACCTACAAGCCAGACAAAAACCTGACAGAGATCGCCGAAAAGCGGCTGTCTGCCATTCGTGATTTTGCAGAATTCGGCTCCGGCTTCAAGATTGCCATGCGTGACCTTGAGATTCGAGGCGCAGGCAATTTACTGGGTGCGGAGCAATCGGGCCACATGATGAGCGTAGGCTACGATATGTATCTGAAGCTGCTGGACGAGGCAGTGCTGGAGGAGCGTGGCGAGAAGGCCAAGGAGCCGGACTGCACCGCCGACCTCAACGTAACCGCCAACGTGGACCCGGACTTTGTAGCCCGAGGCGAGGAACGGATGGATCTGTACCGCCGAATGGCAGCTATCCGTTCCCAGGAGGATGCGGACGATCTGCTGGACGAGATCATCGACCGGTACGGCGATCCGCCTAAGGGCGTGCTGAATTTGATCGACATTGCTCTTCTGCGGGCGCAAGCACGGCAGGCCGGCATCAAGGATATTCGCCAGAAGGCTGGGGATGTGCTGTTTACCATGACAACACTGAACTTTGAGGCAGTCAGCGCTGTATGTGCCGATTCGGATTACAAAAACCGCCTGACCTTCGTTGCCACCGCCAAGGAGCCTACGCTGCGGCTGAAGCTCAGCAGTGGCGTAGACAGCCTGAAACAGTCCAAGGTGTTCATCCAGCGGTATCGAAACTGCCTGAATTTGTGAAGAAACTGTCAACTTTTTGAAGATATCCCAAGTTTTTGACTGCAAAGCGTTGCAATATTGAAAACTTGTGCTACAATATCCCTGTATTTGAACCCTGACAGGACGGCATTTCGCCGCTGATGGAAAGGAGAAATATCACCGATTATGGGAAATTATGAAAAGGATCGCGGGATGACCGCCCGCGAAAACGCCGAAGTCGATAAAGCCTTCCGGCAGGTAACCGGAGGATCTGCCGCTGCTAAACGGCCCACTGCCAAGCAGATCGCCGCACGCAAAAAGGCAGCCCGAAACCGCAAGATTGCCATTATCAGCGTTTGCTCCGTTGTTTTGGTGCTGCTGATCGGTTTGATCATTGGTATGATTGCCCTCTCCGGCGGGAAGAAGGATGATGGAAAAATTCTGAATAACGTCTGCGCCGGTGGTGTCAATCTGGGTGGCATGACCATCGAGGAAGCCAAAAACGCCCTGCACCTGGCCACTGACAACACCTTCACCAAGAAGGATATGGTCGTCAAGCTGCCTGACACCAGCTTCACGCTGTCCCCTGCGGGCACCGGTGCCAAGCTGGATGTCGATGCTGTGGTGCAGGCCGCCTACGATTACGGACGCACCGGCTCTGAGGCTGCCAACAAGAAGGCGCAGCAAAATGCCGCCACCACCATTCACACCATTGCCCTGCTGCCCTATCTGGATCTGGATCTGCAGTATATCCACAGCACCATTGAGGATTTCTGCGGCACTTACAGCAGCACCATGACCCAGCCCAACGCCATGCTCAAGGGCGACCGGCCTGCCTTTGATCCGGAATACCCCGATCTGCCTGTGCCTCACCAGACACTGGTGATCACCATGGGCACTCCGGACTACATTCTGGATGCCGATGATCTTTACGACGAGGTTCTGGATGCGTACAGCCTGAACGAGCTGACCGTCAACTACAAGGCCCCCGCTGTCACGGAGCCTGAAAATCCCAGCGCCGAGGCCCTGTTTGCCGAGCACTGTCTGGCTCCTGTAGACGCCGCCATTGACGACGTGACCTTTGAGGTTACCCCCGAGATTTACGGCTACGGCTTTGACATTGAAGCCGTTCAGAAACAGATCAATGCCGCCCAGTATGGCGAAACCATCGAGATCACTTTAGGCTTCATCATGCCGGACATTACCGCAAAAATGCTGACCGAGGATCTGTTCCAGGATATTCTGGCTACATACACCTGCACCTACTCCGGCACCCACGAGGGCTGGCTGACCAATGTGGCTCTTTCCTGCGAGGAGCTCAACGGCTTCGTCCTGAAGGCCGGTGAGGAATTCTCCTTCAACAAAGTCATTGGCAGACTGACCGTGGAGAAGGGCTACCAGAAGGCACCCGGCTTCCGTGGCGGTGTAGAAACCGACATTCTCGGCGCCGGCATCAGCCAGACCGCTTCCGCCCTGTACTACTGCGCCCTGCTGTGTGATTTTGAGATTCTGGAGCGGCACAACAGCGGCTACGCCGTGGATTACGCACAACTGGGTCTGGATGCCAGCGTTAGCTGGGGTACCGAAGATCTGCGGTTGGTCAACAACACCGACGAACCCATTCGCATCGTGGCTGTTGCCGAGGGTGGTAGCGTCACCATTCGGATCTTCGGCACAGAGAACAAGAACTACGATGTGCAGCTTCGTACCGAAACTGTGGCACAGTACGATCCTGAGATCATTTATCAGACCATGGACAAGAACAACGTCATGGGTTATGAAAACGGTCACATTCTGACCTCCGGCATCACCGGCTACGATATTGAGGTTCACATGGATAGACTCCATAAGCAGACCGGCTCTGTGATCTCCAGCGAGCTGGTGAACACCTCCAAGTACAGCAAGCGTGATCAGAAGGTCGTGCGCATCGAGTCCGATGAGCCCATGACTCCTTCCGACCCCGTGAACATACCGGATGATCCTGCCGATATCCTCGAGGATATTCTGAATGGATTGCTTTAATACCAACAGCCCCGAACGAAACGTTCGGGGCTGTCCTTTTGTATGAAAGAAGGGCTGCCGCAGGTGCGGCAGCCCTTTCGATCTGCAAATCAATAATTCTCGGCGTGGACTTCGAAGTAGCTCTGGGGATGGGCACAGGTGGGGCAGATGTCGGGAGCATTGGTGCCGACCACCAGATGACCGCAGTTACGGCACTCCCAGACCTTGACCTCGCTCTTAGCGAAGACCTGAGCGGTTTCCACATTCTTCAGCAGCGCACGATAACGCTCCTCGTGATGACGCTCAATGGCAGCCACCAGACGGAACTTCTCAGCCAGCTCGTGGAAGCCTTCCTCGTCAGCGGTTTTGGCGAAGCCATCGTACATATCCGTCCACTCGTAGTTCTCACCGGCGGCGGCAGCAGCTAAGTTCTCAGCGGTATCACCAATGCCGTTCAGCTCCTTGAACCACAGCTTGGCGTGCTCCTTCTCATTGTCAGCAGTCTTCAGGAACAGAGCTGCAATCTGCTCGAAGCCTTCTTTCTTAGCCTTAGAAGCAAAATAGGTGTACTTGTTGCGAGCCTCGGACTCACCGGAGAAGGCAGCCATCAGGTTCTTTTCGGTCTGAGTGCCAGCATATTTATTAGCCATATTGGTTTCCTCCATTTGTTTTATTTGATACGCTTATTATACCATGGTTTTTAAAAAATGGAAAGGTTTTTTCTTACACCGCATAAAATAAAATGCACAGGAATTGTAGCAGGCTGCCCAGCACCACAAAAATATGAAATATAGAATGGAGCCAACGCTTTTTAGAGCCAACACCGTACAGCACCGCACCAACGGTAAAGCTGATTCCGCCTGCCAGCAGCAGGACAAAGCCCGGCATGGTCAGCACCTCCACGGTCTGCTTCGCAAAAGGCAGAATGGCCCAGCCCATGCAGATGTAGCAGATCATAGAGAACACATTATACTTTTTCAAATCGATGGCGGTCAAGGTCACCGCCAAAGCCGTCAGCGCCCACTGGAAGCCAAACATACTCCAGCCCAACAGCGGGTAAGCAGGACGCAGAGCCGACAGGGCGATCACTGTATAGGTTCCCGCAATCAGGAAGTAGATGGTGCAGTGATCCAAGATCTGCATCACCTTCTTGCCGGTGCTGGGTCGCAGGCCGTGATAGATGCTGGACATACTATACAGCGCAATCATACAGCCGCCGTAAATTGCCGATCCCACCACGCCGTAGACATTGCCATTCAGGGCAGCAAAAATCACGCACAAGGTCAGGGCCGCAATTCCCATCGCACCGCCAACAATGTGAGTAACCATATTCATAATCTCCTCACCACGGGTGTAATCCGGCAAATGGCGCTCGGAAAGCTTTAATCGTTTTTTCATAGGGTTCCGCCTTTCAAAAGGAATGGAGGCATTATAACACATTTCGGCGTAGAATGAAACTACTTTTTGTATACATCGCTCTACCTGTAGTAGATTTTCAAAAAAATGTTGACAAATCCAAGGTTTTCTACTACAATTCCATAAGAAACCATGGCTGAGGTTGCGGTGTTCATCAGTATCCTCCGGTTTGGCAATTGCCGGAGCGGGAAAGGGGCCACCGCCGAAGAATACATACGGTGCCAAACGGTGTATTCTGGGCCCGGGCAGAAAATGCGCGGGACTGTCATCCGGAAAAATCGGATGGAGTGCTGACCTGGGGTGTATTGACTTTCTATGCCCTTTGTCAACTGACATGGGGCATTTTAACTGTAAAGAGGGATAAAGAATGAAGAAGACACCGTTTTTAACACTGGAAAAGGCTAAGGAGATCTCCGCCCAGATCCCCACCCCCTTCCACATTTATGACGAGGCCGGTATCCGGGCCAATGCCCGGGCGCTGAAGGCCGCCTTTGCGTGGAACAAGGGCTTCCGGGAATTTTTCGCTGTGAAGGCAACTCCCAATCCGTACATCCTGAAAATCCTCAATGAAGAAGGCTGCGGCTGCGACTGCTCCAGCTACACGGAGCTGCTGCTGTCCGAGGCTGTGGGTATCACCGGTCGGGATGTCATGTTCTCCTCCAACGTAACCCCGGAGATCGATATGAAGAAGGCCGTGGACATGGGCGTTTACATCAATCTGGACGACGCCACCCACGTGGATTTCCTGGAGCGGATCACTGATGAAATGCCTGACACCGTCTGCCTGCGTTACAATCCCGGCGGCTCCTTCACCATCAGCAACACCATCATGGATATGCCCCGGGATGCCAAGTACGGCATGACCGAGGATCAGATGGCCGGTGCCATAAACCGCCTGATGAAGCTGGGTGTGAAGCATTTCGGCATCCACGCCTTCCTGGCCTCCAACACCACCACCAACGAATACTATCCGGAGCTGGCCACCAACCTGTTCCGTCTGGCCGTCCGGCTGCGCAACGCCACCGGTGCCCATATTTCCTTCATCAACCTGTCCGGCGGCATCGGCGTGGACTACCGTCCCGAGCAACCCTGCTGCAACATCGGCATTATTGGTGAGGGCGTTCGCCAGCGCTATGAGCAGATCCTGACTCCCGCAGGCATGGATGATGTGGCAATCTTCACCGAGCTGGGCCGTTTCATGCTGGCTCCCTACGGTCACCTGATCTCCACCGTGCTGCACCAGAAGCACATCTACCGGGAATATGTGGGTCTGGATGCCTGCGCCGCAGACCTGATGCGTCCTGCCATGTACGGCGCTTACCACCACATCACTGTGCTGGGCAAGGAGGACGCCATTTTGGATCACGTTTACGACGTGACCGGCGGTCTTTGCGAGAATAACGACAAGTTTGCCATTGAGCGCAGCCTGCCCGAAATCCAGATCGGCGATATCGTTGCCATCCACGACACCGGTGCCCACGGTCATTCCATGGGCTATAACTACAACGGCAAGCTCCGTCCCGCCGAGGTTCTGCTGCAGGAGGACGGCGGCTTCAAGCTGATCCGCCGTGCGGAAACACCTGCCGACTACTTTGCAACTCTGGACTGCACACCCTTCATGCCCAAGTGCTGATTTATGCAAAATATACAAATGGGTGCCGTAATTTTCGGCACCCATTTGACTTTATTTACAATAATTTATCATGATTTCTCCTGCAATCTATGCTATAATAGCAACGGGGCAGCAAAGAGTACGCTGCCCAGTCGAGTGTAAAAGGAGCGATTATGAATAACATCTTATTTTTTCTAACACCAAAGGCCATGTGCGCCTATCTATACGATGACTACACCCTCCGGCAGGCGCTGGAGAAAATGGAAGGCTCCGGCTTTGCCGCCCTGCCGATCCTGAATCGCCATGGCGAATATCGGGGCACCTTGACCGAGGGTGACCTGCTGTGGGGATTGAAGAATATGTGTTACATGGATATCCGTCTGGCAGAAGCCCATCGAATCATGGAAATCTCTCGTCGCAAGGACAACATTCCTGTTCGGGTCACCACCTCCATGCGGGATCTGGTAGAACGAGCCAGCGGGCAGAACTTTGTTCCCGTGGTGGATGACAAGGATGCATTCATCGGAATCATTACCCGGCGTTCCATTATCCAATACTGTATGCACCAGCTTTTTCAAGACGATTGTACATAATGCACGCAAGCTGCCGCTTTTTGCGGCAGCTTTTTTGACAGCGGATTTCGGCAAAATCCACGGAAAACTCTTGCATATTTTGGGGAATAATGATAATATAAGCGAGTAGTAGGCTCTAATGAAAAATGGGCGGTCTGTGGGCCGCTGTAAAAACAGAACCAACGACTGAAGGAGAAATACTATGACATCCCAGGAAAAGAACCAGCTTGCCATTACCGCATGCAAGGTGCGCATGGGCATTATCGAATCCACCCACGCTGCCAAGTGCGGTCATCCCGGCGGCAGTATGTCCGCTGCGGATATGTTCACCTACCTGTATTTTAAAGAATTGAACGTTGACCCCAAGAACCCCAAGTGGGAGGATCGGGATCGTTTTGTGCTGAGCAAGGGCCACACTGCCCCCGGCCTGTACGCCGCTCTGGCACTGCGTGGTTTCTTCCCTGTGGAAGACCTGCTGACTCTGCGTAAGGTGGGCAGCTACCTGCAGGGCCACCCCAATATGAACTCTGTCCCCGGTGTTGATATGTCCACTGGCTCTTTGGGTCAGGGTATCTCCACCGCCTGTGGCATGGCACTGGCTGCCAAGGTCAAGGGCAAGGAAAACCGCGTCTACACCCTGCTGGGTGACGGCGAGATTCAGGAGGGTCAGGTCTGGGAGGCTTGTATGTTCGCAAGCCACTACAAGCTGGACAACCTGTGCGTCATCATCGATAACAACGGTCTGCAGATCGACGGCGATGTAGCCAAGGTCATGAGCCCCTATCCGATCGTAGACAAGCTGGAAGCCTTCGGTTTCCATGTGGAAGCCATCGATGGCCACGACTTTGAGCAGATCGAAGCTGCACTGAACACTGCTAAGACTGTCAAGGGCAAGCCCTCCGCCATTGTCATGAAGACCGTGAAGGGCAAGGACGTTTCCTTTATGGAAAACAACGCCGGCTGGCACGGTGTTGCACCCAACGATGCCCAGTTCGAGCAGGCAATGACTGAACTGAAGGCGAAGCTCAACGAACTGGAGGGCAACTAATATGGCAGACGTTAAGAAAATGGCTACCCGTGACGGCTACGGCAAGGGCCTTGTGGCTCTGGGCGAAGCCCACGATGATATCGTTGTGCTGGACGCAGACCTGGCTGGTTCCACCAAGACCGGTATGTTCGCCAAGGCATTCCCCGACCGTCACTTCAACTGCGGCATTGCCGAGGCTGATATGATGAGCGTAGCTGCAGGCCTTGCCACCAGTGGCTTCACTCCCTTCGCTTCCTCCTTTGCTATGTTCGCTTCCGGTCGTGCTTTCGAGCAGATCCGCAACTCCATCGGCTATCCCCACCTGAATGTGAAGATCGGCGCTTCTCACGGCGGTATGTCCGTCGGTGAGGACGGTGCCAGCCATCAGTGCTGCGAGGATTTCGCCCTGATGCGCTCCATCCCCGGCATGGTGGTCATTTGCCCCGCCGACGGTGTGGAGGCCGAGGCTGCCACCAAGGCTGCTTACGAATACCAGGGTCCCGTGTATCTGCGTATGGGCCGCCTGGCTGTGCCTGTGTTCCACGAGGAAGGCTTTGAATTCCAGATCGGCAAGGGCGAAGTGATGCGTGAGGGCAACGACATTGCCATCATCGCCAACGGTCTGATGGTTTACGAAGCCATCAAGGCAGGCGAGGCTCTGGCTGCTGAGGGCATCAACGCCCGGATTATCAATATGTCCACCGTTAAGCCCCTGGACGAGGAGATGGTGCTGAAGGCTGCTAAGGAATGTGGCAAGATCATCACCTGTGAGGAGCACAGCGTCATCGGCGGTCTGGGCGAGGCTGTTTGCAGCTTCCTCAGCGAGAATTATCCTACCCCCGTACGCCGCATCGGTGTAAACGATCAGTTCGGCTTCTCCGGCCCTGCCGGCGAGGTTCTGGAGGCCTTCGGTCTGTGCGCTGACAACATCGTTAAGACCACCAAGGAATTCCTCGGAAAATAAAAGATTTCCAAACGCTGCCGTCATCCGACGGCAGCGTTTTTATGAGGAAATTGGTTGGATTTTCAGATGAACAACTGGTTTTTTGGATAGAATACCAGTTGTAAATTCTTACGAAACATTATATAATATAAAGGTTAATGAACTTATCACACATCGGAGGATGTTTTCGTATATGGATAATCGAAGCCAAGCAATCAAGCAGTACATCCAGCCGGGCCGCCGGGTTCATCTGGTGGGCATCGGCGGTGTTTCCATGCGTCCGCTGGGTCTGGTGCTCAAGGGCATGGGGCTGCTGGTCACCGGATCGGACATGAATTCTTCCGTTTCCACGGATGAACTGATCGCACAGGGCATCCACGTTTCCATCGGCCACCGGGCCGAAAATATTGTGGGTGCGGACTGCATCATTCGTACCGCCGCCGCCCACAACGACAATCCCGAAATTCAGGCCGCCCGAGCCGCCGGTATCCCGATTTTTGAGCGGGCGCAGGCTTGGGGCGTGATCATGCAGGAATACAAGAACGCCATCTGCATTTCCGGCACCCATGGCAAAACCACTGCCACCTCCATGATGACCCACATCCTCATGGCGGCCCAATGGGACCCCACCGTGATGATCGGAGGCTATCTGCCCATGCTCCATGCGGGTCATCGGGTGGGTCACGGCGATACCATCATCATGGAAAGCTGTGAATACTGCGACTCCTTCCTGAACTTCTACCCCACGCTGGCGGTGATTTTGAACATTGAAGAAGACCATCTGGACTACTTCAAGGATCTGAAGGAGATCGAGCATTCCTTCCATCAGTTTGCTGAGTTGGCAACGGATCGCATCCTCGCCAACGGCGATGATGCGAACACCGTCGATGCTCTGGAGGGACTGAGCTATGTGACCTTCGGCTTTGGTGCCCAGAACCGGGTTCGGGCCGAGAATATTTCCCACGACTGGCAGCATTTTGATGTTGTTTGCGACAACGAGATCTACTGCCATCTGAATTTGCAGGTACTGGGACGGCACAATGTGCTCAATGCGCTGGCTGCCGCCGGTGCGGCATGGCTGCTGGGTGTTCCCGGCGAGGCCGTTACCGCAGGTCTTGCCACCTTTACCGGTGCTGACCGCCGTTTGCAGTTTAAGGGCAAGTTCAACGGTGCGGACGTATATGACGATTACGCCCATCACCCCGGCGAACTGGCTGCTACCATTGATGCGGTGCAGTCTATGGATTATAAACGCATCGTGCTGGCCTTCCAACCCCACACCTACACCCGCACCCACGCCCTGTTCCATGATTTTGTCCGGGAGCTGAAGAAACCGGATGTGGTGGTTTTGGCTGAGATCTACGCCGCTCGTGAGCGCAACACTGTGGGTATTTCCTCCCGTGATATTCAAAATGAAATTCCCGGTGCGATCTATTGCGAAACGCTGCCAGAAGTGACTGCGTATCTTCGCTCCATTGCCCAGCCCGGTGATGTGATCCTGACCGTCGGTGCCGGCGATATCTATCGTGCCGGTGAAGCACTGCTGAAATAAGAAAAAGGACGGTTTTCGCCGTCCTTAATCCTCAAGAACCAGCTTATCCACACCGGAAAGCTGAAACTCATCCATGTATTTGTTCATGCGGTCTACGATCTCACCGTAGTTTTCATCGGTGATCTGGGGATAGTCCATATCCCGCCGGGAAAGCTCCTCGGCTAAGATCTCGTAAAACACCGCATCCTCATAGCAGGCGATGGCCTCGTGGATGCCGCCCTCGGTATATGCCTTAGACGGGACGGCAACGCCGTTCCAATCCTCCACCAGCACATCCATTTTATGTGCACGGCACAGGCCAAAGAGCTTGCTTTCCACATCATCATAGTCACCGAAACGATTATCTCCCCGGGTTGAATTGAGAACCCAATTCCCGATGTACACCAGATCCAACAGCCGGCGGAATTCTTTCTGTGTCAGATCGATCTGCATGGCGATCCCTCCTTTTGATTTCCGTTGCAGTCTATTATAGCATCTGCTTTCTGTTTTTAAAGAGGAAAAATGTAAATTTTGCAATAAGATGAGGCGATTATTCGTGAAGAAATTAAACGTTTGCGTCCTGTTTGGCGGCATGAGCCCGGAGCATGAGGTTTCCCTGCGCTCCGCTGAAAGCGTGCTGAACAATATGGATAAGGAAAAATACGATATTTTTCCTGTGGGCATCACGAAAGAGGGTCAGTGGATTCTCTTTGGCGGCAACGACTATGCCGAGCTGCCCGCCGGAAAGTGGCTGGAAAATCGCAACAACCGTCCTGCCGCCATCTCCCCCGTGCGGGGTCACGGTCTGCTGTGCTTTGGCAATGACGGTGTAACACAGACCAAGATCGACGTGGTCTTCCCTGTTCTGCACGGCGAAAACGGCGAGGACGGCGCTATGCAGGGCCTGCTGCAATTGGCAGGTATTCCCTATGTTGGCCCTCACGTTTCTGCGTCCGCCGTTTCCATGGACAAAACCCTGACCAAGCTGGTAGCCGACAAGGCCGGTGTTACACAGGCTGCATGGCATCTGGTTCGCCGGGGCGATCTGGACGGACGACTGGAGCAGACGCTGGACACACTGGAAGGTCGCTTCGCTTATCCCATGTTTGTCAAGCCCTCCGGCACCGGTTCCTCTGTCGGCGTTTCCAAAGCCGCTGATCGGGCCGCACTTGAAAAAGCTCTGATTGCGGCAGCTGTCTATGATGACAAGGTTCTGGTCGAGGAATTTATCCGTGGCCGAGAAGTGGAAGTGGCCGTCATGGGCAACTCCAGCCCCATGGCCTCTGTCTGCGGCGAGATTGACTCCGGCGCAGACTTCTATGACTACGATGCAAAATACGTCACCGACACCTCCACCGCCTATATTCCTGCCCGCATCAATGAGGATGTAGCCGAGCAGGTGCGTGAAGCCGCTGTGAAGATTTACAGCGCCATCGGCTGTCAGGGTTTGAGCCGTGTGGATTTCTTCGTCACATTCGACGACAACCGGGTCGTATTCAACGAAATCAACACCCTGCCCGGTTTTACTTCCATTTCCATGTATCCCAAGCTGTTTGATGCCAGCGGCATTCCCTACAGTCAGCTCATCGACGAGCTGCTGCGGCTTGCCATGGAGGCATAACATGAAAATACCTGTTGTGCTGAGCATCTGCGGCAAGCAGTTTTATGAGGAG
The DNA here is from genome assembly GCA_045123795.1 of Faecousia sp. Classification (GTDB taxonomy): domain Bacteria; phylum Bacillota; class Clostridia; order Oscillospirales; family Oscillospiraceae; genus Faecousia. The sequence continues at coordinate 55,594 of JBGVKN010000082.1, forward strand.
CAGGAGCCGGAGGTCATCGAGCTGGTGACGGAAGGCACCATGGAATCCTTTGGGAACGGCTGGAACATCTGCTATGAAGAAAGCAGTCTAACCGGTATGGAGGGTGTGACCACCTGCTTCCTGGTGGAGCCTGACAAGATCACCCTGACCCGCACCGGGCGGCTCAACTCTCAGATGGTTTTCCAGATCGGCGTGCTCCACGAGTCTCTGTACCGGATGGAATTCGGCACCCTGATGATCACCGTTTGCGCCAGCAAAATGGCTTACGATATCACAGAATTGGGCGGTACGGTAGATCTAACCTACGGCATTGACATTGAGCAAAGCGCCGGTGGGTTGGTTGAGTACCATCTGGACATCAAGGCAAAATAATGAATGCCACGAGGAAAAACCTCGTGGCATTTTGTTATTCTTCGGTTACATCAAACAGAGATGTGCTGGACTGCTTCTCGATGGGCTGTCCTTCCATGCAGGCGGCGAACTGAGCGCCGGACATGGTTTCATTCTTCATCAGGAAATCCACAACGGCGTTAAATCGCTCAGAATTATCCGTCAAGATCTGCTTGCAGTGGGCATAAGCTCTGTCAATCAGAACCTTGACTTCATCGTCAATGGTTCCGGCGAACTTTTCAGAGTAACTCTTGGTGCTCTGGTAATCCCGGCCGATGAACACTTCCCCATCGCCCAGATACGACACCGCACCCAGCTTTTCACACATACCGTAGCGGGCTACCATATCCCGAGCCAGCTTGGAGGCACGGTCGATATCGTTGGAGGCTCCGGTGGAGATATCGCTGAGGAAAAGCTCCTCCGCCGCACGACCACCCAACAAGCCAACGATGCTTTCATACATTTCGTTGCGGGTCAGGTGAGCGGTATCTTCCTTGGGCGTATGCCAAGTGGCACCCAAGGTCTGCCCACGGGGGATGATGGAAATATGCCGCACAGGGTCCTGCGTAGGTAGACGATACATGGCGACAGCGTGGCCCGCCTCATGGATGGCGGTGATCCGCTGATCCCGAACCAGCCGGACACGGCTGCGCTTTTCGGGGCCTGCGGTAATTTTCATCATGGCTTCATTCAGATCGTCCATATTCAGAACCGGGCGATTTTCACGAGCTGCCATAATAGCAGCTTCGTTCAACAGATTACTCAGATCCGCTCCGGTAAAGCCGGAGGTCGCCAGCGCCACAGAGCGCAGATTCACATCCCCATCCAGCTTTTTGCCCTTGGCGTGGACCTTCAGAATTTCCTCACGGCCCTTGGCGTCCGGTGCGCCCACGTAGATCTGCCGATCAAACCTGCCGGGCCGCAGCAACGCCGGGTCCAGAATGTCAGGGCGGTTGGTAGCTGCCAGAACGATCACACCCTCGGTGCGTCCGAAGCCGTCCATTTCCACCAGAAGCTGGTTCAATGTCTGCTCTTTTTCATCGTGACCGCCGCCAAGGCCTGTGCCACGCTTGCGACCCACCGCATCGATCTCATCAATAAAGATAATGGCAGGTGCGATTTTCTTCGCCTGATCGAACAGGTCACGGACACGGCTGGCACCGACACCCACGTACATTTCCACAAAGTCCGAGCCGGAGATGGACAGGAACTGAACATCGGCTTCTCCTGCCGCAGCCCGGGCCAAGAGCGTCTTACCCGTACCGGGAGGGCCAACCAGCAGCAGGCCATGGGGAATTCGGGCGCCGATTTTGGTATACTTATCCGGGTCACGGAGGAAATCCACGATCTCCTGCAACTCAGCCTTTTCTTCATCCGCACCGGCAACATCAGCAAAGGTGACCTTTTGACCATCGGGCACACCCAAAACCGTGCGGGCTTTTCCAAAGCTGCTCAGTGGATTGCCGCCACCGTTGGCACGGCCCATCAGAAAGCCCCACAGCAGCAGAAGAATAAATCCAACGATCAGCAGCGGGAACACCAGATCAAAGGCAGAGGGCTGTTTCTCCGGCACAAAATCAAAGCTTTCCAAAGTTCCGGCCTTCTGCTGGGCATCGATCAAGGGCCACATTTCCTGCCGGAAGGCATCCACGTCAGCAAGGTCGGCGGTCACCTTCGTTTCCCCCTGATAGGGACTATGGAGCTTGAGGGTGATGGTTCCATTCTTCACCACAAAGCTCTTGACCTGACCGTCACGCAGAAGCTGTGCCACCTGAGAATCTGTCAATCCATCACCGGAGCCAAAGATTCCCATGACCAGCATCAATGCCAGCGCAAGGATCGCAACATATACAATAATTACAAGCGGTTTCTTATTCTTCAAAACGATTATTATCTCCTTACTTTTGGTATGCCTCGGGTTTCAGGACTCCCACATAGGGTAAATTGCGATAATGCTCATCAAAATCCAGACCATAGCCCACAACAAAGGCATTGGGAATGGTAAAGCCCACATAGTCCGCCTGCAGTGTAATACCGGGTTTCCGGCGTTCGGGCTTATCCAGCAGGGTGCAGATCTTCAAAGAGGCAGGCTCCCGAGCCAGCAGGTGGTTGTAGACAAAATCCAAGGAGTTGCCGGTATCAAAGATGTCCTCCAAAATCAGCACATGGCGGCCCTTGATATCCACGCCTACATCCTTCTTAACGATGATATTGCCGGTAGAATCAGTGCCGCTGTAAGAGGAAACGATCATAAAGTCCATCTCGCAATGGGTCTTGATCTGACGGATCATATCAGCGTAGAATACCACGACACCCTTCAAAACGCCCACGACCACTGGGTCTTTTCCTTCGTACTCACGGGTCAATTCCTCGCCCAGCTCCGCAATGCGGGTGCGAATTTGCTCCTCGGTGATCAGAACCTGCTGAATATTGTTTTCCATAAAATTATCCTCCATGCAAGGGGTTTTCTATATTTCCACAATGCGAACCTGCCATGCGGGCAAATCCTTTGCGGCTCTATCTAAATCAACGCCCACGCCGTAAACAGCGAGGACACCCGCATCGTCCGCCAGCACCGGAATCTGTAACCGCCGGTCTGCAGGGATTTTGCGGTCAATGAACAACTTTTTCAAGCTTTTTCTTCCGCCGGGTAATCGAATTTCATCCCCCGAAAGGCGGCAGCGAATCGTAATAGGCCCATTGCAGGCCACTGTAAATACGTTCGTTGTATTGATCATCTCCTGGGCCGGTGTACATTCCACCCGGAAGTGGGGCAGGTTCAAGCTACCGGGACAGGTCAGCGTCACCGGCTCCAATGGTATTTCCTTGGGTTGTGCAACCAGTTCGCCGTAATGGCGGGTGATGGTCACACCGCCGGGGAATCGGGCGCTGGCGGAGGGCTTATCAGAAAACACCAGCGCTTCTGCCAGTGCGATATGCTCCGCCTCCGGCTCCTTCACGCCATTGCCTTTCAGAAATTTTTCCAGCGCACGGCTGCGGATAGCCGGGGGTGCTTTTCTCAACTGGGTAACATCCATCGAATACGTTGCGGCAATTTGCCCCAGCGCCGTTTCATCCTGCCGCAGGCGCAGTGCCATGGCAGAGAGATTTTCCGCAATGCGAGGATTTTCCCCTTGCAAAAGGGGCATCACATGATGGCGCAGGCGGTTGCGCAGGAACTCATCCGTACCGTTGGAGCTATCCTCCCGGAAGGAAATATGGTATTCCGAAAGGAATTCCAAAACCTCCTGCCGTGTGATGGTCAGCATTGGACGGATCACATTGCCCCGGATAGGGGCGATGGCCCCAAGGCCCTTCAACCCCGTCCCACGGACAAGGTGCATCAGAACCGTTTCCGCATTGTCGTTGGCGGTGTGGGCTGTGGCGATCTTACCGGGCAGCGTCCGGAAGAAGGCATACCGGGCATCCCGGGCGGCAGCTTCCAGCCCCTTTTTCCCAGCCGTCACAATTTCGGCGCCTACGAACAGTTCGATATCAAAGCGGTCGCAAAAGGATCGGACAAAGGCTTCATCTTCATCAGATTCTGCTCCCCGCAAATTGTGATTAAAATGAGCTGCGGACAGGGAAATTCCTAATTTTTCTCGCAGCAAATACATAGCAAACAGCAACGCCATGGAATCTGCACCGCCGGAAACGGCACAAATGATCTTGTCCCCCGGCTGAACCATTTCCTGCTGCCGAATGAACGAATACAGCTTATTCAGCATGCTTCCACTCCCGGTCGGCAAAGGTGGTGTACTGGGGCAGCCATTGGAGTTTCACGGTGCCGGTTTCGCCGTGACGGTTTTTCGACACGATGCATTCGGCAACGTTTTTTTCCTCAGAATTGGGGTTATAGTAATCATCACGGTACAGGAACAAAATTGCGTCAGCATCCTGCTCGATGGCACCGGATTCACGAAGGTCGGACATAATGGGCCGCTTGTCCTGACGGCTTTCTACCGCACGGCTCAGCTGACTCAAGCAGATAACAGGCACATTCAATTCCTTCGCCATGATTTTCAGGCTTCTGGAAATTTCGCCCACCACCTGAACACGATTTTCGCTGGACTTGCCGTAGCCGGAGCCGGTCATCAATTGCAGGTAGTCGATGATGACCAAGCCCAAATTTTCCACCCGGCGCAGCTTGGCGTTCATTTCCGCCACGGTGATGGAGGGGTTGTCGTCCACCCGGATATCCGTCTGGGTCAGAGCGGCGGAGGCCATGCACAGCTTCTCCCACTCGTCCTCACTGAGCTTGCCGGTGGCCATCTTCTGGCTGTCCACAAAGCTCTCGCCGGAGAGCAAGCGCATAACAAGCTGCTCCCGGGACATTTCCAAAGAGAAGAACGCCACGGTGGAATTGTACTTTTTTGCCACATTCAAACCGATATTCAGGGCAAACGAGGTTTTACCCATGGCAGGACGGGCGGCGATCAGCAAAAGGTCAGATTTATTCAGGCCGTTGATCTTCATATCCAGATCACGCAGGCCCGTGGACAGGCCGGGAATCAGAGAGTCGGACTGAGCCAGCTCCGTCAAGTTGTCAAAAACCCGGTGCATAACCGTGCCGATATGCTCCAGCGAGTCGCCACGCTCGCCCTTACGCAGAGCGTAAATTTTCTTTTCGGCGGCTTCCAGCATTTCGGCAGGAGTGCCCACCTGAGAATGGACGATCTCGCAAATGTCAACACCGGCCTGAGAAAGGCCACGGAGCATAGCCATATCCCGGACAATGCCGGCATAGCGCTCCACATTGGCGGCGGTGGGGGTGATTTCCATGAGCTGGAGGACATAGTCACGGGAATTATCCCGGTGGTAGCCCAGCTCCTTCATCTTGTTCAACACCGTCACCGGGTCGATGACCTGAGAGAAGTTGAACATGGTATAGATGGTTTCGTAAATTTCCCGGTTCTGCTGGAGGTAGAAATCCTCCGGGCGCAGAATGCCGATGACATCGGCCACACACCGGCTATCGATGAGAATCGAGCCCAGTACCGCCTGTTCTGCTTCTAAGGACTGGGGCGGCTGGCGGTTCATCAGTTCTTCATCCATGTTTCTCTCCCTTCCGATGCGAAATAAGATGCGCTTATCTCGTATCTCATATCTCGTATCTTGTATCTGAGATTAGGCTTCCTCGATCTTGACGGTCAGAGGGGCAGTGATCTCGTAGCCCAGCTTGCAGGTGACGGTATAGGTGCCCACGTTCTTGATGGTGTCAGCAATGACGATCTTACGCTTGTCCAGCTTGATACCGGCAGTCTTGGCCAGTGCATCGGCGATTTCCTGATTGGTCACAGAGCCAAACAGGCGGCCATTACCGCCGCCACGGCAGGTAACGGTCAGGGTCATCTCACGCAGCTGCTTGGAAAGCGCCAGCGCCTCAGCCTTTTCCCGGGCGATGCGCTCCTGAGTGGCCTTGTCGTTCATTTTCATGGTATTGATAGCATCGGGGGTGGCCTCGATGGCCATCTTCTTGGGCAGCATGAAGTTACGGGCGTAGCCATCGGATACTTCGATCATCTGACCCTTCTTGCCCTTGCCCTTAACATCCTGTAACAGAATCACTTTCATAATCTATTCTCCTTTAGGTTTCATCGTAATATTTGTCAATAGAGGTCAGCAGGCGGTCAAGAACGTCCTTGACGGTGGCGTTCTTCACCTGTGCGCCTGCCGTGGCGGTGTTGCCGCCGCCGCCCAGAGGCTCCAGAATCATCTGCACGTTGGCATCACCAATGGAGCGGGCGGAAATATACACATCCTCCCCCTGAGGATACAGCACCACGGAGGCCGTAATGCCGGAAATGTTCAGCAGATCATCTGCCGCCTGGGCCGCCAAGGGGCGGGTTGTGCCAGTGTTCAGGGCCGCAATGGCGATCTCCTGCCGGTACAATCGGGCGGACTTCATAATCTGGTACTTGTTCATGGTGTCTTGGAAATCGTTTTGCAGCAGCTTCTTCACATCCACCGTATCCACGCCCATACGGCGCAGGACAGCAGCTGCTTCAAAGGTACGCTCGCCGGTGCGGACGTTGAAGCTCTTGGTATCCAAGAAAATACCTGCCATCAGGGATTTTGACTCGATGGGCAGTACATCCGACTTTTCCACCGCATATTGCAGCAGCTCCGTCACTAGCTCGGAAGCAGAGGATGCGTAGGGCTCGTGGAGGTTGATGGCGACCGGCTCGATATAATCGGCGGCACGGCGGTGGTGATCCACCACGCAGACACGGGAAATGGCTTCCAACAAAGAACGGCTCTCCACCTGATCCGGGCGGTTGGTATCCACCACGATCAAGGTCGAACGGTTATCGCACAGCAGCAGCGCATCCTGACCGGAAATGATGGTTTCCCGGTATTCGGGAACCTTGTCGATTTCGGCAATCAGCTTTTCTGCAGCGTTTTTCTCTCGGTCAAGGACGATATAGGCCTTTTTGCCCTTCTTGCGGCACATACAGCTGATACCCATGGCGGCACCCACTGCATCCAGATCCGCATTCTTATGGCCCATGATGAACACCTGACTACTCTGACCAATCAGCTCCATCAGAGAATTGGAGGTAACACGGGAGCGGACTTTACTGCGTCGGTCGGCTTCCTTGGCACGACCGCCATAGAAGGTGAAGTTCAGCCGATCCTTGATGACCGCCTGATCGCCGCCACGGCTTAGCGCCATTTCAATGGAAAGGGCGGCGAAATTATAGCTTTCCTCAAAGGTGGCACCGTCCACACCCAAGCCAAAGGAAATGGATGCCGCCAATCCAGCCGGGTTGACCACCTGATGGATATCCTCCAGAATAGAGAATTTTTGCTTCTGAGCTTCTTCCAGATAGCGCTTTTCAAATACATACAGGTAGCGGTTGCGCTCCAGCTTACGAAGCATACCGTGGAAGTTATCCGTCCACTTGGTGATGGCATCGTTGATCTCAGCATTCATATTGGAGATGGCACTCTCCGACAGGTTCATGGTCAGCTCCTCATAGTTATCCACCAAAATGATGGACACCACGGGACGGGAGCGGATGTATTCATCCCGCACCTGATACAGCTCTGTCAGGTCGGCAAAATACAACATTCCCAGCATGATGGAGCCGCTTTCGCCGGGACGAATGGCTGTACCGTAGACCCGGTAGCGTCGACCTCCGATGGTTACATCGTAAGGAAATTCGCTTTTGCCGGACAGCAACCAGTCCGTGGTCAGGGTGGGCAGAATATCGGTGATCCGCTGCTCGTGCATCTTCTCGTGGAATCCGGTAACGGTATTGAAGCGTTTATTGCTCCAGATGATACCACCATCCACCAGACGGACCAGCACCATGGGGAAGGGGCTTTCCGCTCCCTTGGCCACATCCAGTGTATTGAAGGTAGACTGGATGAAAGCCTGTATCTCCTTATTGCGGCGGGACTTGAGTATCCAATACACGCCGAACAGCAGAGCTGTAATGACCAGTTCGATAGCTGCAAGCAGGTAATAACCCATCATCACCGCCACCAAACAGAAGCACACCAACACCACAAACAACCAGCTCATGCCGGGTTGCAACAGACGTGCCAGCTTCTTATTCATATCCTCGCCTCCTAAAATGGGCACCATAACCCATCCTAATCATGTTATCCGTACTATTATAGCAAATTCCAAAGAAAGGTGCAACAACCATTTGAGGATTATTTGAGAAATTCTTGTTGATAAGATAACATAGTTGTTTACGCTTCTGGTGCGGAAGCACCCCAAACCTCCCTCTGACGAGGGAGGTGGCACGCCGAACGGCGTGACAGAGGGAGAGAAAATGCGAAAATCACCTCGCTGCCGAGGGGAATCGCACATTTTATCTCTCCCTCAGTCAAAAATCAGAGATTTTTGACAGCTCCCTCGTCAGAGGGAGCCTTTACGCCCTTCAGGCGCTGTCGCCCCGGAGGGGTGACACACTTAATCCCATAAACAACAATTCATCATATTATTTCCCGGCGAAGGATGGCGAAAAATTTGTATGTACATTTTTGCTTTTTTGTGTTATACTATCTGTAGTATGCGCCGGGTGGGCAGGCCCGGGCAACATCAATCACACATTCATGCAGGCGTTTTCCCGGAAAAAGGCGATTCAGGGCTGTATTTTTCGGGTGGCGGTTGCTTACTTGTTTCGCTTATTTTTGAAAGGAGTATACTTTTGGCAGAAAAATTAAAAATCATCCCCCTTGGCGGTCTGGATGAGATTGGCAAGAATATTACGGTTCTGGAATACGGCAAGGACATGATCGTAGTAGACTGCGGCGTGGGCTTCCCGGACGAAGAAATGTATGGCGTAGATCTGGTGATCCCCGATTTTTCCTATCTGGTGGCAAACCAGAAAAAGCTGCGGGGTATGTTCATTACCCACGGTCACGAGGATCACATCGGCTCCATCCCCTACTGTATGCAGCAGGTCAATTGCCCCATCCACGGCACCGCCATGACCAACGGTCTAATCAAGCTGAAGCTGGAGGAGCACGGCCTTGCCGGCACCGTCAAGCTGCACACTCATAAACCCGGCGATGTGGTCAAAGCCGGCTGTTTCAGTGTGGAATTCATCCATGTAAACCACTCCATCGCCGATGCAGTGGCTTTCGCCATTCGCACCCCCGTGGGTACTGTGGTGTTCACCGGCGATTTTAAGATCGACCCCACTGCCAAGGACGGCATGATCGATCTGGCCCGGCTGGGTGAGCTGGGCAACGAAGGCGTTCTGGCTCTGCTGGCAGACTCCACCAATGTGGAACGTCAGGGCTACACCCCCAGCGAAACGCTGGTGGCAGAAAGCCTTGACCGGCAGTTTAAAAACTGCGACCAGCGGATCATCGTCACCACCTTCGCTTCCAATATGCACCGGATTCAGGCGGTGCTTGCCACCGCCCACCGTTATGGACGCAAGGTTGCCGTTTCCGGACGGAGTATGGAGAATATGCTGAAGGTCGCACAGGAGCTGGGCTATCTGAAGGTTCCTGCCGGCACCATCGTAGAATTGGGTGCCATCAAGAGCCTGCCGAAGAATAAGGTGGTCATCGTTTCCACCGGCTCTCAGGGTGAGAATATGTCCGCCCTGTACCGCATGGCTTTCTCCACCCACAAACAGGTGGACATCACCAGCGGTGACCGAATCATCATTTCCGCCTCTGCCATCCCCGGCAACGAAAAGGCGGTTTCCCGCATTATCAATGAGCTGTACCGCAAGGGTGCAGAGGTCGTTTACGAGAAGAGCGAGGGCCTGCACGTTTCCGGCCACGCCTGTCAGGAGGAGCTGAAGATCATTCACGGACTGGTCAAGCCCAAGTTCTTCATTCCCGCCCACGGCGAGCAGCGACATTTGCAGATTCACGGCAAGCTGGCCATGGCCATGGGCATGGCGCCCCGGCACATCCACATTGGCGAGATCGGCACGGTGTTTGAGCTGTCCGGTAAGACCTGCAAGGTCAACGGCACTGTTCCCGCAGGCAAGGTGTTCGTGGATGGCACCGGCGTTGGCGATGTGGGCAGTGTGGTGCTCCGTGACCGGAAGCATCTGGCACAGGACGGTATGATCGTGGTGTGTGTCAACATCAGCTCTCAGGACGGCAGCGTGATCTCCGGCCCGGATATCATCACCCGTGGCTTCATTTACGTCAAAGAATCCGAGGAACTGATGGACGAGCTGCGGGAGGTTGCCATGGAGGCCATCGACCGTTGTAGCCGCAAGCGCAGCCGGGATTGGGCTACTATCAAATCCGCCATCAAGAACGATCTGAGCGGCTATTTGTACAAGCACACCAAGCGTAACCCCATGATCCTGCCGGTCATCATGGAGATCTAAAGGATATGGGCGTGCAGATCACCTGCACGCCCATTTTTGAGATTGTTAGGAAGGTACATTTATGCGATACTATTTTGCGCCCATGGAGGGGTTGACGGACAGCGTTTACCGCCGTCTGCATCACAAGCATTTTGGCGGTGTTGACCGCTACTATATGCCCTTCCTCTCCCCCACCATCCACCGTACGCTAACTAACAGGGAGGATCGGGAGCTGCCCATGGCGGACAGCGTTCCCTTTGCCGCCGTTCCGCAGATTTTGACGAAAGTGTCTGAGGATTTCCTCTGGGCAGCGCAGGTTTGCCGAGATCGGGGCTATGAGGAAGTAAATCTCAATATCGGCTGCCCCTCCGGCACGGTAGTCGCCAAGGGCAAAGGCGCCGGAATGCTGGCAGACCCTGATGGGCTTGACCGTTTTTTGGATGCGGTTTTTCGGGATGCGCCCCTGCCCATTTCTATCAAGACCCGGGTGGGTATCCATGATGATCAGGAATTCCCCCGGCTGCTGGAGATCCTAAACCGCTACCCCATTCAGGAGCTGACTGTTCACCCCCGAGTGCGAAAGGATTTTTACAAGACCCCGATTCGGGAAGATGCATTCTGTTATGCGGTAGAACACAGCACCAATCCTCTATGCTACAACGGCGATGTTTGCAGTATTGAAGATATTTCTTTGATCGAGGAAAAATATCCGCAGGTCAAATCCGTTATGATCGGACGGGGGCTGATTGGCGATCCGGGTATGCTAATTCCCGGCGGCACCACCGCATCTGCACTGGAGGCTTTTCACAACGACCTGTTGGACGAGTACGCCGTTACCTTTAACAGCGCCCGCAATGCCATGTTCCGCCTGAAAGAGAACTGGCGGCATCTGGCCTGCCGGTTTGACGGCGGCGAAAAGCTGTTCAAACGACTGCGAAAAGCCACGGATTTACAGGAATTCCGTAGCGTCACCGCAGAAATTTTCCATACCCTGCCCCTTGCGCCCCGGCTGCTGCCGGATTGGACAATGTATGAGTGATAAGAAGAGCTGTTGCTTTTTGGCAACAGCTCTTCTTATCTTATCTTATCTTATGATTTCAGATCCACAAAACCCAAAACGATATCTTTATAGTTGACTTCCATGGGGTAGGTTTCGGTGGCGATCTGCAGGAACTTTGCGGTTTCATTGCTGAGAACGCCGTCACGGCAGGTGCGAATCCACTCCGCTTCAATTTCGGAGCAGTACATCACATGGTAGCCGTATTCCGTCTTGATCAGACCGTAGTCGCCGACCTTTCGATCCTTATCCATATACCAGTCCACAAATTCCTCAACGAAATTCGTGTCTGCATTCAGATCCGTATACATACCGCCGTTGGTGTTGGAGCCGGTATCATCAGAGTGCTTATTAGCCAGCTCTGCAAAGGTTTCCTCGGTATGCTCGCCATCCAGCCACTGCTGCAGAAGCTTTTCAGCCTCTTCCTTGCACTTTGCCCACTCGGCATCAGTATAGATCTTCTCGCCCTCTGCATTTTCTTTGCCGCCTTCCAGTTTGATCAGGATATGGCGCACATCGTACATATTGCCGCTGGTTTTGGTGATACCGCTTTCCTTCAAGGCCGCTTCGTTCTTGGTGAAATACTCCTCCAGCATTTCATCGGTGACCTTGATTTCGTCGTATCTCTCGGTGAAATACAAATAACCCTTGTAGTACACTTCTCGATAGAACTTGAAATCGTCAAAGGTGCAGCCGGGGCCCATGTCAGCCTGCAAAAACTTATCTGCTGTTGCAAATCCCTGCTCCATAGCTGCCTTGGTCATGTTTTCTTCCAGCTCGTCGAGGCTCTTCTGGGTTTCCTCATCCAGCTTCAAGCCTTCCTTTTCAGCCATCAGCGCCATGGACTGATAGTAGTGCCAGCGGTCAAGGGCATCGTCCAGGAAGAATTGCTGCCAAGTCATATCCATATCAGGATGCATCTGCTTGTCCAGCGGCGTGTTTACATCCAGACCCATGTAGGCCACGTAATAACCGTAGTTGCTGACGAAATCCATTACGTTCATCCAGTAGTAAACCTGAAGCTGACCGTTGGTTAAGGTGCGGTCACCGATGGTCGCCACCACTTCATCCCGCTTGTCTGCGGCTTTTTTATCGGAAACGGTGTAGGAATCCTTATACAACACATCATTTTCACGGGGCTTGAACAAATTCACAATGCTTTGAACACCCTCATCGAAGCTCTCTACGCCAATCACGCTCCAATAGACCACCACCGTCAGGCTCAGCAGCAGAACCAAGGCCGCAACACTCGCCACCACGATCTGCCAAGTCTTGACCTTCTTTTTCGGGGCGGGTGCTTCCTCGATCACCTCCACAGGCGGTTCGATCTGCTTTTTCCCGCAGAAGGGGCAGACCTCGGTGCCCTTTTTCATGCCTGCGTTGCAGAATTTACATTTCATAGTTTCCTCTTTCTCCGGCTTTGCCGGCGGATAATGTTCCCAGTTTACCACGACTGATATGGATTTGCAATAGAAAACACAATTTATTTACAAATGAATTACCGCTGAAACCCATGCGGCACTTGAAAATCCGGCAGAAAAATGGTATCATTTTAAGCTAGGATAGTATTATTGGGGGAGTATCGACATGACAGGAAAAACCACTGTAATTTCTCAGGATGCACTGAATGTGCAGTTTGATTATTGTGATAAGATTTCCGCCTACTGGCGGGAGCAGGCATATACACCCAAGGCATACGTAGAGACCTACGGCTGCCAGCAAAACGAAGCGGATTCTGAAAAGATTCGGGGCATGCTTGTGCAAAGCGGCTATGCCATCATGCAAGAGGCCGAAGGGGCCGATGTAGTCGTGATGAACACCTGCGCCATTCGGGAGCACGCTGAACAGCGGGTCTTCGGCAATCTGGGCGCACTGGTACACACCAAGCGCCGCCACCCCGGGCAGAAAGTTTTCCTGTGCGGCTGTATGGCCGGCGAAGAAGTGGTATCCCAGCGAATCAAAAATAGCTACCATCATGTGGACGGCGTCTTCTCTACCCACCACCTGTGGCAGTTCCCGGAGATTTTGCACAACGTTCTTTTTAAGCGGAAGCGGCAGTTTTACGTAACCGACGAGCCCGGCTCCATCGCTGAAGGCATTCCGCAGGTACGGGACAATAAGCTGAAGGCATGGGTATCCATCATGTACGGCTGCAACAATTTCTGCACCTACTGCATCGTGCCCTACGTCCGTGGCCGGGAACGCAGCCGCAAGCCGGAGGATATCATCGCCGAATGCAAGGAATTGATCGCCGGGGGCATTAAGGAGATCACATTGCTGGGTCAGAACGTCAATTCCTACGGCAAGGATCTGAACTGCGGCGTAGATTTTTCCGATCTGCTTGCCATGATTGCAGAGCTTGATGGCGATTTCCTTGTTCGCTTTATGACCAGCCATCCGAGGGATGCAGGCAAAAAGCTCTTTGATACCATGGCGAAGTACGACAAAATCGCCAAGCAGCTGCATCTGCCTTTCCAGTCCGGCTCATCCAGAGTGCTCAAAGCCATGAACCGGCACTATGATCGGGAGAAGTATCTGGCGGCGGTGGAATACGCCAAATCCGTCATGCCGGAGCTGGTGCTGACTTCCGACGTGATCGTGGGCTTCCCCGGGGAAACGGAGGAAGAATTTGAGGAGACCATTTCTTTGATTGAAGCGGTGCGCTACGATGCCCTGTTTACCTTCATCTTCTCTCCCCGCCACGGCACCCCGGCGGCAAGCATGGATGACCCCACCCCTAAGGAGGAAAAGAACCGTCGGTTTGACAAGCTCTGCGCTGTGCAGAACCGAATCTCTGAGGAAATTCACGCCGCCTATGTAGGGCGCACCATGCGCTGCCTGGTGGACGGCGTAGACGGCGATCAGCTCACCGCCCGCACCGAGGGTGGCCGGCTGGTGCGCTTTGCCGGTTGCGAAGAACTGATCGGCACTTATCAGAATGTTACCATCACCGGCTCTACCACATGGAGCCTGATCGGCACGCTGTAAGCGTGCCCAGTTGAGAGGTGTAATTCATGGCAAAGCCTACGAATGAACTGACGCCCATGCAGCGGCAGTACAACGATATCAAAGAACGCAATCAGGATTGTATCCTGTTCTTCCGACTGGGTGACTTCTACGAAATGTTCAACGACGATGCCCGGGTGGCCGCCAAAGAGCTGGATCTGACCCTGACCACCCGTGACCGGGGCAAGCCCAAAGAGGAACAGACCCCCATGTGCGGTGTGCCCTATCACAGCGTAGATGCCTACATCGCCCGGCTGGTGCAAAAGGGCTACAAGGTCGCCATCTGCGAGCAGATGCAAGACCCCGCCACCACCAAAGGTCTTGTCGAGCGGGATATCACCCGCATCGTCACCCCCGGCACCGTCACCGAAAGCTGTATGCTGGACGAAAGCAAGAACAACTACATGGCTTGCATTTACGGCGAGGGCGGCAAGTTTGGCCTTGCTTTCTGCGATGTATCCACCGGTGCGTTTTTCGTCACTGTCTGCGCCGATGCCAATGCGGCAGCATCGGAGCTGGGTCGGTTCTCCCCCTCTGAGGTCATTCGCTTCGGCAGCGGTGTGGAGGAGGAAGTGCTTTCCGATGCCCTGTTCCGCCGTCTGAGCTGCTGCGTGGGCGAAGGCAAGCCTGAACAATTTAACCTTGAATCGTCCGAAGCGCTGCTGGAGCGGCATTTCGGTGCACCCCTTGCTCAGCTTGGGATCACCGGACTGCCTACGGCGATCATCGCCGCAGGCACCCTGCTGCAAACACTGCTGACCCTGCAAAAAAATGATTTGGCTCACATCCGGGAGCTGCAATACTACACCACCGGACGGTTTATGGAGCTGGATATGGATGCCCGTCGGAATTTGGAGCTGACGGAAACCATGCGCTCCAAGGAAAAGAAGGGCACACTGCTGTGGGTGCTGGACAAGACCCACACCGCCATGGGCGGACGGCTGATCCGCAGCTGGCTGGAAAAGCCCCTCTTAGACCCCATCGAGATTGGGCGGCGGCAAGGAGCTGTGGAAGAACTGGTCAACGCCCCCATTTGCCGAGGTGAGCTGATTGAAGCATTGAAGGACGTGACAGATCTGGAGCGAGTCATGACCAGAGTGGTCACCGGCACGGTCAACTGCCGGGATCTATTGGGTCTTGCAAGGGGTCTGCGTGCGCTGCCGTTGGTAAAAGCGCAGCTTGCCCAGACTGATGCACCTCTACTTCGCAAGCTGGAGCAGGCGATCGATCCCCTGACCGACTGCGCCGACCGCATCGAACAGACCATTGTAGACGAACCTCCCCTGACTGTGCGGGAAGGCGGCATCATCCGCAAGGGTGCCAACGCCGATGCGGATCGTCTTCGTGATATCATGGAGGGCGGCTCCGGCACCATTGTCGCCATTGAAGCTGCGGAACGGGAAAAGACCGGTATCCGCACCTTAAAAGTTAGCTTCAACCGGGTTTTCGGTTATTATATTGAAGTTTCCAAATCCTTTATGGATCAGGTTCCTGCCCACTATGTCCGCAAGCAGACCCTTGCCAACTGCGAGCGTTACATCACGCAGGAACTGAAAGAGCTGGAAGATCAGGTACTCACCGCCAAGGATCGGCTGACAGCATTGGAATATCAGATCTTCACGGAGCTGAGAGAGTATCTTGCCTCTCAAGCCGCCCGGGTGCAGCTTAGCGCCGCAGCGGTGGCTGCCGCCGATGCCCTGTGCAGCCTCGCCACCGTTGCCATCCAGCGGGGCTACTGCCGCCCGGAGATCAGTCTGGGCAACGAAATTTCCATCACCGACGGACGGCATCCGGTGGTAGAGGTCATGCTCAAGGACACTCTGTTCGTTCCCAACGACACCCGGCTGGGCAGCCACGACGATCAGGTATCCATCATCACCGGCCCCAACATGGCTGGTAAATCCACCTATATGCGTCAGGTTGCTCTGATCGTACTGATGGCTCAGATGGGCTCGTTTGTGCCCGCAAAGGCTGCCAAAATCGGTCTGGTTGACCGGGTGTTCACCCGAATTGGTGCCAGCGATGACTTGGCATCCGGTCAGTCCACCTTCATGGTGGAAATGTCCGAGGTGGCATCCATCCTGAAATATGCAACCTCCCGGAGTCTGCTGATTTTGGATGAAATCGGTCGTGGCACCTCTACGTATGATGGCATGGCCATCGCTCGGGCGGTGCTGGAATATGCCGCCAACCCCCGAAAATTGGGTGCAAAAACTCTGTTTGCTACCCATTACCACGAGCTTTCCACCATTGAAGCCGAGCTGCCCAATGTTAAAAATTACAACATTGCCGTGAAAAAGCGGGGCGATCAGATGATCTTCCTGCGCAAAATCGTCCCCGGTGCGGCGGATGACAGCTACGGCGTAGAGGTTGCCAAGCTGGCAGGACTGCCGGGCGCCGTAGTCAGCCGAGCCAGAGAGATCTTGGCGGAGCTGGAGAGCCAGAACGGTGTTCAGCGTGTTATCGTTAACGAAGAACCGGAGGATCAGATCAGCATGCTGGATCTGCGTTCCCAGCAGGTCTGCGCCGCTCTGAGCGCCATTACTGTGGAAACTCTGACCCCCATTGAAGCTATGAATGAGCTTTATAAATTGAAGAAAATGTTGGATTGACAGGTGATATTATGCCTAAAATCATTCAATTATCCCCCCATATCGCCAATCTGATCGCCGCCGGTGAGGTTGTGGAGCGTCCGGCATCCGTTGTCAAGGAACTGCTGGAAAATGCCGTGGATGCCGGTGCATCCAAGGTGACCATCGAGATTCGGGACGGCGGCATGACCTTCCTGCGTGTCACGGACAACGGCTGCGGCATGGCCCCGGAGGACGCAAAAACCGCCTTCCTGCGTCATGCAACCTCTAAATTGCGCACCGCCGAGGACTTAGCTGCCATCGCCACCATGGGTTTCCGTGGTGAAGCCTTAGCCGCCATTGCCTCCGTCAGCCGCATTGATCTGATGACCAAGACCGCCGGAGCCCTCATGGGCATCAGTCTACATCTGGAAGCCGGGGTCATCACGGAAGAATCCGAAGCCGGATGCCCCGATGGCACCACCATCATCATCCGGGATCTGTTCTTCAACACCCCGGCGAGAATGAAATTTATGAAATCCGACTCCGTAGAAGGCAGCCGGGTGGCTGCCGCCGTGCAGATGCAGGCGCTGGCCCATCCGGAGGTGTCTTTCTCTTTCATCCGGGACGGCAAGCAAGTGCTGTCCACCCCCGGCACCGGTGGACTGGAGGCCGCTGTTTACAGCGTCTATGGGCGAGAATGTGCCAAAATGGTCAAGGTAGAAAGCCGCTGGGAGCAGTATTCTCTGTCCGGCTATGTGTCCAAGCCCACAGATTCCCGACCCAGCCGGAGCTTGCAGACCTTCTTTGTCAACGACCGCCCGGTGAAGTCCAGACTGCTGATCGCCGCACTGGAGGAGGCCTACCGCAATCAGATTATGGTGGGCAAATTCCCAGCCTGCGTGCTGCATTTGCGTCTGCCTGCCAATGCGGTAGATGTGAATGTCCATCCGGCAAAGACGGAAGTGAAATTCCTGTCGGAAAAGGCGGTATTTGACTGCGTTCACTACGGCGTGCTGGGTGCGCTGAATAAGACCCCCGATCGGCCGCAGGTGCAGTTTTCCAAGCCGCAAGCAAACCTCGGCCCCCTCCCTGAAGGGGCTGGCACGGCGCAAGCCGTGACTGGGGGAATGTCCTATCCTTCGAGCGACACTCCCTCCGCCCCTACGGGGCACCTCCCTCAGAGAGGGAGGCAAGATGCACTACCCGGGCACAAGCAGGACTTCTTCCGCACCATGACTCCGGCAGAATACAAGGTATTTTCTGAAGTCATTGCTGATGCGCCCAAGCCCAAGCCGGAGGCCGCCATTGCAACTGTTGCGAAAATTGAGCGCAGTTCGCCCCCTCCCCTGCGGGAGTTCGTGATGATTCCCCAGCCTGAGAAACCCATCGCACCCGCTCCTGTTGTACAGGAGATTGCCACGTCGGCTCCTGTGGAGCCTCCTCGCAATGACACGCAGGAAATGAAGCAGGAACAGCTCCCCATGCCGGAGGAGATCCAGTGGCGCATGGTGGGCGAGCTGTACAATTCCTATATTCTTGTAGAGGAAGGGGACAATGCGTTCCTCATTGACAAGCACGCCGCCCATGAGCGCATTCTCTTTGACAAGCTGAAAGCAAATCAGGAGGCCATTTCGAGCCAGACCTTACTGACCCCCATTCCGGTGCGGCTTAGCGCCGAGGGTGCGGCAGAGCTGCTGAACAACAAGGCAGTGCTGGACGAACTAGGCTTTGAAATTGACGAATTTGGTGAAAATACCGTGCTATTGCGGCAGATTCCCATGGATCTTTCTCCCGATGACGCAGCGGACGCAGCGGAAACGCTGGCTGCAGACCTCTTAAACGGTCGCCACGACAGCAAGGATACGGTACGGGACGAGGTTCTTCACACCGTTGCCTGCAAGGCCGCCATCAAGGCCGGCTGGACCACCAGTGATACCGAACTACTAGCCCTTGTGAAGCAGGTCATGGCGAGAGAGGATTTGAAGTATTGCCCCCACGGCCGGCCTATTTGCATTACACTGAGCAAGAAACAGTTGGAAAAGCAGTTTAAGAGGGCGTAAGGTCAATTTGAAAAGGAGCATATCCATGAACAACACAAAACGTTTCAGAATGATTTTGATTATACTGGCAATCGCTTTGGTCGTGATTCCCGTTATGATCGTTGGCATTACTGGAAACGGCTTGGGTGAGATCGTCAGTCATACAGTGATCTCTTTGAGCATCCTTTGCGCCATCGGTGCGATCATGCTGGGTGCTGATGAAAAGAATAAATACAAATTTTACTTCAAAGCTGGGATCAGCATCGCTCTGCTGATCGTACTGGTTGGTCTTTGGATTTGACCTTTTACCAGGAGATTGCCACGGGCGGGAAGCCGCCCTCGCAATGACAGCGTTATTTTAGGAGTTCCGAAATGAACAACATTATCTGCATTGCCGGGCCCACGGCCTCCGGCAAGACTGCGCTGGCGGTGGAGCTGGCTAAGGAATTGAATGGCGAAGTGGTTTCCTGCGACTCTATGCAAATCTACCGCCGCATGAACATCGGCACTGCCAAACCTACACCAGAAGAAATGCAGGGCATCGTCCACCATATGCTGGATGTCGCCGAGCCGGAGGAGGATTTTTCCGTCAGCCGCTACTGCGAAATGGCAAGCCCCATCGTGGACGATATCATCGCACAGGGCAAGACTGCCATCATCGCCGGCGGCACCGGGCTTTACATGGATGCACTGATCAAAGGCAACGATTTCGCCCCCTGCCCCGCCACCGGGCGGCGTGAAGAACTGGAAGAAAAGGCTGACCGTGAGGGCATGGAAGTCCTGATGGACTGGCTCCGAGAAATCGATCCCGAGGCCGCCGCACGGCTCCATCTTTCCGACAGAAAGCGCATCATTCGGGCGCTGGAAGTGTATCTGGAAACCGGAGAAACCATCACCGCTCACAATATAAAAACACAGCAGATCCCGCCGAAATACAGCCCTCTCTGGCTGGGGCTTGACTTTGCCGAACGCTCCGAGCTTTACCGCCGCATCGATCTGCGGGTGGACTTAATGCTGGAAATGGGGCTGATCGACGAAATCAAAGCGTTGCTTGCAGAGGGTGTACCGGCTAATTGCACCGCCATGCAAGCCATCGGCTACAAAGAATTCGTGTCCGCTCTGGACGGCAACGGAACCATCGAAGAAGCCGCCGCCCTCGTACAGCAGTCCTCCCGGCGGTACGCCAAGCGGCAATTGACTTGGTTCCGCCGGAACAAAAGCATGAACTGGCTCATTCGGGATCGAGAGGAAATTCTTGAGAAGGCTCGACAGATTGCACTGGCAAATGACAACTGAATATCCGTAAGATATATGTGTCCCAATCCAAAGAAAGAAGGTATACATATGTCTGACGCAGTAAATTTACAGGACGCCATTTTGAATGAAGTGCGGCGGGACCGGGTTCCCGTGACGCTTTTCCTGATGAACGGCTTCCAGCTCCGGGGAATCGTCACAGGTTTCGACAGCTTCGTGGTGGTGCTGGTGACCGATGGCAAGCAGCAGATGATCTACAAGCACGCCATTTCCACCCTTGCACCCATGAAGCAGCTCAAGGCCGCTGCAACCGCATAAGTGACACAAAAAGGCGACGGAGGTTGATCCGTTGCCTTTTTTGTGCGGTAAATTCTACAAACAGAAAGGTCAAATCTTATGTCCATTGCTGAAAATGTTGCCGCTATCAAAGCGGATATTGAACGTGCTGCCATTGCGGCAGGCCGTGATCCAAAAGAAATCAAGCTCTGCGCCGCCACCAAAATGAACAGCGCCGACAACGTCCGTCAGGCCATCGCCGCCGGTGTTGACTGCTGCGGCGAAAACCGAGTGCAGGAGTTGACGCAAAAGCTGTCAGAAAATGCTTATGAAGGCGCACCTGTCCACTTCATCGGTCATTTGCAGACCAACAAAGTCAAACAGGTGGTGGGCAAAGTGGATCTCATCCAGAGCGTTGACCGCCTCAAGCTGTTGGAATGCATTCAGGCAGAGGCCGCCAAGCAGGGCATCGTGCAGGACATTCTGCTGGAGATCAACATCGGTGAAGAAGAAAGCAAAAGCGGCTTCGGTATCGACGATATTCTGCCTTTGGTGGAAAATATGACCGAATATCCCAATGTTCAGGTTCGTGGATTGATGGCAATTCCGCCGATTTGCGAGAATCCGGGGGATAACGACAAATTTTTTCTGGAAATTTACAAGCTTTCTGTTGACATAACGGCAAAAAAATACGATAATGTATATGTCGATATTTTATCCATGGGAATGTCCGGGGATTACGCAGATGCGATCCGCTGCGGCAGCACCATGATTCGAGTAGGCACCGCCATCTTTGGTGCCAGAGACTACACCAAGCCGCATCAGAATTGATGTACATACAGGAGGAAACAGAAATGAGCTTTTGGGACAATGTAAAGAAATTCACTCAGCCTTACGCAGACGACGAATACGATGATTACGACGACGGCATGGATGGCTACGAGGAGGAGACTCCCCGCCGCAGCCGCAGCGCCGCTTCTGAAGAAAGCACCGGTTTCAACTTTGATGCCGCTTCCAGCACCCCCAGCGCCAAGTCCGGCAGCTTCAGCGGTCAAGTGCTGAATATCAACTCCGGCAAGCAGGAGGTCGTCCTGTTCCGCCCCACCACCTTCAACGATACTTCCAAGGCCGCCGATGATCTGCGGGATAAGAAGGCCATCATCGTCAACATGGAGAATGTGGACAAGGCTCTGGCCCGCCGGGTCGTGGACTTCCTGTCCGGCTGCGCCTATTCTCTGGATGGCAAGGTCAACAAGATCGCCCAGTCCACTTACCTGTTCGTGCCCCACAGCATGGATGTGGTCGGCGATCTGGAGAACATCCAGAACGAAGCTGAGAGCTACATCTAAAGACAGAGAGGATTCGCTATGTTTACACCGCAGCAGATAGAACAGATCTCTTTCAGCCGCGCTACCTTCGGCGGCTATGATATGCAGGCTGTGGATGAATTTCTGGAGCCTTTGACCGAGGACTATGTGACCCTGTACAAGGAAAACGCTCTGCTGAAAAGCAAGATGCGTGTTCTGGTTGGCAAGCTGGAGGAATACCGGGCCAACGAGGCCAGCATGAAGGACGCCATCGTCAACGCCCAGAAGACCTGCGATCAGATGGTCAAGGACGCAGAAAGCAAATGCACCCAGATGCTCAACGAAGCAAACGTTGCCGCTGCAGAGAACGCCAAAAACAATGACGTTCTGATCGCCGCTGAAAACGACCGGGTGGAGGAGGCTAAGAAGGCCGCTTCCGAGAAGATCCTGCAGATTGAAGATCAGATCAAGGCTTGCCTTGAAACGCTGGCTAAGATCCGTGAGGACATCGCCCCTGTGAAGGCTCCCGAGGCTGATCCGGTGGACGAGATCTCCCAGAACCTTGAGGCTCTGGTGGGCACCACCCAGGACACTGCCCCCAAGGCAGAGCCCAAGCATCCCGTGTCTGAGACCACCAGCAAGTTTGCCAATTTGCAGTTTGGCCGGAACTACGACCCCACCAAGAAGTAAATACGAAACGCTTTGATGAGGACAGGTGGACATATCCCCCGCTTTCAGAGAGCTGCCGGTTTGGTGCAAGGCAGCAGGCGGAAATATGACCCATATCACCTCGGAGCAGCGGACTGAATTGCAGTAGGTCACGCCGGGTACGCCCGATACAGCGACTTCAAGTGTCGGCTTTTTGCCGGAACAAGAGTGGTACCGCAGAGGTTATGCACGCCTTTGTCTCTTCGTATAGGGACAAAGGCGTGTTTTTTCATTAATTCGCCCCAACGCTTTGCATGGTGATGTTATGACTTATTTTTTGACCGCCCCCCAACGGAAAGAAACACAAAGTACGCTGTATTTTGAGTTTCAGAAAGGTCGGTTCCGGCATAAATTCTGGAAAGATGATTCCATTTACCTGCACGCCGATATCTTTGATCGCTTGGGATTGGACGCAATTTTCTCTGAATTGATCCCGAATTTCCACTACTTTGCAGACACCTGGGTTTCCGCCGAACAATATCACGCCGTTAGAGCCGTAGCATTGGCTCATGGTGGTGAACTTGCGGCAGTATTTGCGGAATTGGATGTTTGGGTCACGGAATGTTTCCGAACTGAAGATTGTTTCACCATTTTGGGGACATAAAGGAGACAGTAAATGAAGCACGTTTTATTTATCCTTCAAATGCTTTTACTTTTCGCAATCGTTATTCAGCTGTGGCAATTATTCCGTTTTTTCAAAAAGCTGCCCGAGGATGAGGTGATTGGAGAAGAACGTGCCAAGTATCTGCAACTGCGCCTTACACTTCTTATAGTTTGCATTGGTATTGAAAGCGTCCTTTCCATCATCCAGAGTGTTTTACGGTTTTTTGACGGATTATAATGGAGATTGCCACGGGCCTACGGCCCTCGCAATGACGCAAAAAATGTCAAGTCTGGGAGGGTAATCCCTCCCCTACAATATAGTAATTTTATATCAAGAGGTATTTTCAAATGGATTTCAAGAACACCATCATCACCCCCAAGACCGACTTCCCCATGAAGGCCGGTCTGCCTGCCCGGGAGCCCGGTATGCTGGCTCGCTGGGAAGAGCAGGATCTGTACGCTTGCCTGCTGGAGAAGAATAAGGACCTGCCCCCCTTCGTCCTGCATGACGGCCCTCCCTTCTCCAACGGCTACATCCATATGGGTCACGCTCTGAACAAGACCCTGAAGGACTTCATCATCCGCTCCCACGCCATGACCGGCTACTACACCCCCTACGTTCCCGGCTGGGACAACCATGGTCTGCCCATTGAGCGTGCCATTGAAAAGTCCAAGAGCAAGCTGAACAAGGATATGTCCGTGTCTGAGTTCCGTCTGGCCTGTGAAGCCTTCGCTGAGGACTTCATCCAGAAGCAGATGGGCGGCTTCAAGCGGCTGGGCGTCGTGGGCGACTGGGAGCATCCCTACCGCACCATGGACAAGCATGTCGAGGCGCAGGAAGTCAAGGTCTTTGGCCGGATGTTCGACAAGGGCTATATCTACAAGGGTCTGAAGCCCGTCACCTGGTGCCCCTTCTGCGCCACCGCTGTTGCCGAGGCCGATATCGAGTATCAGGACGATCCCTGTACCTCTGTTTACGTCAAGTTCCCCATGAAGGACGATCTGGGCAAGCTGTCTGAGTTCGATCAGAGCAAGATGTTCTTCGTGATTTGGACCACCACCATCTGGACGTTGCCCGGCAACATGGGCATCTGCCTGCATCCCCGGGACAAGTACGTGCTGGTGAAGGCCGACAACGGCGAAACCTACATCATGGCAGAAGCTCTGATGGAGAAGACCATGAAGCAGGGTGGCTTCGAGAATTACGAAGTCCTCGCTACCTACCCCGGTCAGTTCTTCGAGAATATGCTGGCTCAGCATCCCTTCCTGGACAAGACCTCCCGTCTGGTCAACGCCGAGTACGTCACCATGGACTCCGGTACGGGCTGTGTTCACACTGCCCCCGGCTTCGGTGCAGACGACTATCAGACCTGCATGCGCTACGGCATGGATCTGGTGGTGCCTGTGGACGATTACGGCCGCCACACCGACTACGCCGGCAAGTATGAGGGTCTGAAGACTGAGGACTCTAACCCCATCATTCTGGCTGATATGAAGGAAAGTGGTATGCTGTTCGCTTCCGAGAACATCGTCCACTCCTACCCCCACCACGATCGCTGCAAGAAGCCCATCATCTTCCGGGCAACTCCCCAGTGGTTCTGCTCTGTGGAATCCTTCAAGGATCAGGCCGTTGCCGCCATTGAAAATGTTCAGTGGTTCCCCGCATGGGGCGAGGATCGGATGGTCAGCATGATCCGTGAGCGTGCCGACTGGTGCATTTCCCGTCAGCGCCGCTGGGGTCTGCCCATCCCTGTGTTCTACTGCAAGGACTGCGGAAAGCCTGTTTCCAACCCCGACTCCATCGAGAAGATCTCCAAGCTGTTTGACGAGTTCGGCTCCAACGTCTGGTTCGAAAAGGACGCCATGGAACTGATTCCCGACGGCTTCACCTGCCCCCACTGCGGCGGCACTGCCTTCGACAAGGAAACCGACACGCTGGACTGCTGGTTCGACTCCGGTTCTACCCACTACGCCTCCCTGATGCACCGCACCCCCGAGCTGTGGCCTGCGGACGTGTATCTGGAGGGTGCTGACCAGTACCGTGGCTGGTTCCAGTCCTCCCTGCTGACCAGCGTCGGCGCTCTGGATCAAGGCGCTCCCTTCAAGCAGGTGCTGACCCACGGCTGGGTCGTTGACGGTCAGGGCCGTGCCATGCACAAATCGCTGGGCAATGGCGTTGACCCCGCCGATCTGATCAAGGACTTCGGCGCAGATATCGTCCGTCTGTGGGCTGCTTCCTCCGACTATCACGCCGATGTGCGCTGCTCCAAGGAGATCTTCAAGCAGATCGCTCAGAACTATCTGAAGTTCCGCAACACTGCCCGGTACTGCCTGGGCAACCTGAACGACTTTGATCCTAACAATCTGGTTCCCGCTGACGAGATGGAGGAGCTGGATCGCTGGGCTCTGACCAAGCTGGGCAAGCTGATCACCGCCTGCCGCAAGGCTTACGACAATTACGAATTCCACATGGTTTCCCACGCCATCAACGACTTCTGCGTCGTGGAACTGTCCAGCTTCTATCTGGACATCATCAAGGATCGGCTGTACTGTGACGAGGCTGCAGGCAATCGCCGCCGCTCCGCTCAGAGCGCCCTGTTCCTGATCGTGGATGCCATGGCAAAGCTATTTGCGCCCATTCTGGCCTTCACCTGTGACGAAATCTGGCAGTCCATGCCCCACCGTGAGGGTGACGACGTGCGCAACGTCCTGCTGAACCAGATGCCCGCTGACATGAACGCTTACGTTCTGTCTGACGAGATCATGGACAAGTGGGCCACTGTTATGAAGCTGCGTCAGGATGTGAATGGCGTGCTGGAGAAGGCTCGTGCCGACAAGCGCATCGGCAAGGCTCTGGAGGCTCACGTTGCCCTGTCCGGTGACGAAGCTCTGAAGGCCACCTGTGCTGATGTGAACCTGGCTGAAATCTGCATCGTGTCTGCCTGCGACTGGGCAGATGCTGAGGAAGGCGCCGAGGTTGGCAACGGTGTCAACTTCCCCGGTCTGACCATCGCCGTGTCCGAAGCCAAGGGTGAGAAGTGCCCCCGTTGCTGGATGCACTCTCAGGCCGCCGACGCCGAGGGTCTGTGCCCCCGCTGCGCTGCCGTCATTGCCAAGCTGGATGTTGAACTATAATCAAAAATCGCCCTGTCACCAGACAGGGCGATTTTCTCATTTCAGTTTGAATCGCCAAAGGCGGTCTTGATCCTCCTGGCTGGCATAGCCAATCCCCACACGTTTATCGGTCGCTACCTCGCAAGGGATGCCATCATCCTCGATCCACAGTTCATCGCCGCAGATGCTCCCACGGTTCAGTTCCCCGGTAATGCCGAGAGCTTTGGTCAGCCGACCGGGGCCAGGCGCATCCACGCAGGCTCGAATGAGAACCGCCTGTGGGTCTTCTGCGTCCCCTGTGACTACATTCAGCAGCCAATGCACGCCGTAGCACAGGTAGATGTAGATAGTGCCAGCATCGGCGTACAGCACCTCCGTGCGCTTAGTGCGTCCCTTGTGAGCGTGGCAGGCGGTATCCGCTTCACCGCAGTAGCTTTCCGTTTCAGAGATGCGAAGGCGACGGATTTCTCCTGATGGCAGACGGTGAACCAGCCACTTCCCCACCAGTTCCCGGGCTACCTGCAGGCACGGACGATGATAGAATTCATATTTTAGACGTTCCAAAGGGTCACATCCTTTATTTTATTAAAACAAAAACCAGTCCATTCGGACTGGTTTTTGTGGTGGGGGAGGACGGATTCGAACCATCGAAGCGATACGCAGCAGATTTACAGTCTGTCCCCTTTGGCCACTCGGGAACTCCCCCATATTTAGTTGCTGTCTGATTGGAGCCGGTAGACGGACTCGAACCCCCGACCTACTGATTACAAATCAGTTGCTCTACCAACTGAGCTATACCGGCGGCTCAAACAGAACACGCTTATTATAGCATGAAAATGCCATTTGTCAAGCATTATTTTCGTTTTTTCTCTTTTAAATTTATCTGAGTCTATTCCCATTCTCTTGACATCGAGAAATAGACCTGATACACTAAAAACATGGAAAAAGGAGGGAATAAGATGGGTGCAGTCGCTTTTATCGTGTTTTTAATCATCGTGCTGGGCTTTGGTCTGGTGGTTACACTTGTGGGATTGATCGGTACGATCCTTTCCGCAGCACGCAAGCGAAAGTCCTTGTGTGCCGTTATGGTGGTGTTGCTGGTGATCGGTACGATTATCACCGTGCTTCCCATAGGACTCGGCGCTCTGATCTTATATCCCAATACCATCGTGCCCAGTGATTTTGTGGACACCGGCATTGTCATTGAGGGACACCCTTTCCGGGATGGTTATTTTGCCGTAGAGGGCATCCGCTACTGCGAACTGGACTTGTACGCCAATTATGAAACCTGCGCACAGATCGCCACGCCGGTATTTAGCTACAAACCCGATGGTATTCTGAACCGAAGCCAATGGGCTAATTTGTACCATATCAAAAACAGTCAAGGCTTCGACTTAGTCTGGAGCACCTCCGGCAGGCTTTACTGTCCGGAAAATCAGGTGAACGTCATTACGAATTATTATTCCACCTGTCCGCACTCATGGGCCTGTTATGTAGACGGACGCAAGATTTCCCTATCTCCCACCGCCACCACCGCTTTGGATATCTACTATACCCAGACTTCATCCGAGCCTGCTGTCCCCATTCAAGCACCGATTGTGCTGGAAGCCTATGCTGACTGTTATTCCTCAGATGGGATCATCGTTCTGGACTACATCGACTTTGTTGTAACTAAAAACGGGCTGTACGAGGCATCGGTCATCGACCTTGACAGTGATACACACGAATTGATTTATGAAGGATGGCGAGTTCCGGATGCGCTGGCAGCACCTTTGCTGAAGGACTTAGGTGATTAATCTCAGAAAAGGGTGATGCAACCATGAAAACCACCGATTGGAAATTTGATTTTTCTTCTCTGCCTCTATGGGATATTCGCGAAAAGTTCTGGGACGCTCATGACCGTTTTTTCGAAATTCCTCAGAGCGACACGCTGTGCTGCATTTACTCCATTTACGAGGTAACCATGTGTAACAATTTGGGACGCATGGCAATACTCAAGAATAAGCAAAGCCCTCAATTGGTGGCGCAATGCTCCTACCCCTTCCACGTCAATTTCTCCGTCAGTGATGATGGTCGTCTGATTTTTCTTCAGCCTTGCCTGTATGACCAAGAGTGCGGAATTAAAACTCCCATTCTGATCATTGACCTGGTGGAGAACCGGTTTTCTTATGTATTAACGGACAGCATTAGCAGTTGGCATAGCGTCAAGCAGAAAAGCAGCGACGTTTTCGTGGTTAATGCGCAGGAATACAACCGTGGCGAGCAGCGTCATATAGAAATCCCCGTCATGGAGTTTCAAATTCAACCGTTGCAATGGCACGATCTCAGTCAGTTGAACACCCTGCGTCAGTTGATTTTCCCTGAAGAACCGGAAAAGGTTGCGCCAAGAAAAGGCGTTTGGAATTATCTATCCGTTGGGCTGGATATTACCATGGTTCTCTTGGCCCTTATCAATATTTCATTCGGTAAGGCCACCTTCATTGACTATTTGATTATTCTTGGACAAATTCTCATTGTTTTCCCTGTATATCTGGCCGTGCATAAGCATAAGAGGTGATTTTCCATGCTTTACCGATACGAAACACACTGCCACAGCAGTCAATGCAGCGCCTGTGCCCACAGCACCGCACAGGCGCTGGTACATGCCTACAAGGACGCAGGCTACGCTGGACTGATCCTAACCGACCATTTTATCCACGGCAATACTTCTGTAGATGCCGGACTGCCTTGGGCAGTACGAATGGAACGCTATTACGGCGCATACTTAGACGCAAAGGCAGAAGGCGAGAAGCTGGACTTTGATGTGATCTTCGCCCTTGAGCACGCCTACGGCGGCCAGGAGGTTCTGGTATACGGCATTGATTTACCTTTCCTGCTGGACAACCCGGACATCCCTCAATTGGCCATCGACGAATTTGCCCAGCGGGTACACGACTATGGCGGCATCCTCATTCAAGCTCACCCCTACCGCTACGGCGGCTGGGATGTGACCGTACGGTTGGATCTGGTGGACGGACTTGAGATTTTTAACGCCGGAAATGACCCTGTAAAGAATCAGATGGCACTGCAAAAAAGCAAAGAATCCCCCTGTATTTTGACCTCCGGCGCAGACACCCATTACAAGGGAGAGCCACGAATCGGACAGGCGGGTATTGCCCTTCCCTACCGAATCCACAATGAAAAGGAACTGGTTACTGCGTTGAAAAAGGGCGATCACCAATACATAATTGGAGGAAAAATTCTTTCATCCATTTCGGAAGATGACTTGAGGTAAGGAACATGGAGATTCTATATTCTGATAAGGAGATCGTGGTCTGCGTCAAGCCTGTGGGCATGGATTCGGAACACGAAGTGCCCGCTGATTTGGTTGAAGCCCTTGGGGGCGAAATATATCCCATCCACCGGCTGGACAAAAATGTGGGTGGTGTCATGGTCTACGCCCGGACAAAACAGTCCGCCGCCACCCTGAGCAAAGCCGTTCAGGAGGGCACCATGGTCAAGGAATACGTGGCCATGGTTCACGGTACACCGCCGGAAAACGGCGACTGGACAGATCTTCTGTGGAAGGATAGCGGCAAAAATAAGGTGTTTGTGGTGAAGCGGGAACGCAAAGGCGTCAAAAAGGCACGATTGGAGTTTCAGCGGCTGGTGGTGGGCGAGAACTCCCTTGTCCGCATTCGCCTGCACACCGGGCGAAGCCATCAGATCCGGGTTCAATTCGCCAGCCGGGGGTATCCACTGGTGGGCGACCACAAATACGGAGCCAGAGATGATTCGACCGCTCCCATGCTGTTTTCCTGCCGTCTAACCTTCCCCTATGGTGGCCAGCTCCGTCAATTTGAAGCGCTGCCCGACTGGGCGATGTAACTGTTTTGTAGTGAAACTGTAACCTGATTGTAGTTGCATCCAGCTTTTCTTTCTGATAAACTGGAAATAGATAACAAGACAAGGAGGTAACGACTATGAAGTACAAACGAATATTTGCCATTCTATTGGCAGTACTGCTGTTACTGGCTGGCTGCTCGGCGCAGTCCAAGGACGCTTACTCCGGTGCCGCACCGGAAGCCGCCCCAGAAGATGGGATCTATGACAGCAGCTCCGGCACATCCAATGTGGTGACAGACCGCAAGCTGATCCGCCGGGTTTCATTGGATGCAGAAACCGAAGACATGGATAACCTGCTCCCCGCCATTGATGCTAAGGTGGCAGAACTGGGCGGCTATGCGGAAAGCCGCAGTGTTCGCAGTGGCAGCAGCTATGCTTCCTATGAGCAAAGTCGCTATGCCACCCTGACCATCCGCATTCCTGCCCAGCGGCTGGACGAATTTGTAAGCCATGTGGGCGGTGTCAGCAACGTAACCTCCACCAGCGAAACATCCGAGGATGTAACGCTGAATTATGTAGCAATCGAGAGCCGCATGAAAGCGCTACAAGCAGAGGAAGCACGGCTGCTGGCTCTGATTGACAGCGCCGCCAATCTCAGCGAGCTGCTGGAACTGGAGAAACGGTTGACCGATGTGCGCACAGAGTTGGAAAAGGTCACATCCCAGCTCAAGCTGTATGACAATCTGGTGGACTATGGCACCGTCAATCTGTCCATCCGAGAGGTCACCAAGTATACCCCCACGGAAGAACCTACCTTCTGGGAGCGCATTTCCGCCGGTTTTACCGGCAGCATGAAGAATTTAGGGTTTATATTGAAGGAACTGTTCATTATCTTCGTGTGCGCCCTTCCTTATCTGCTTCCCTTAGTAGGCATCGGTGGCATTGTTCTGCTGATCCTGAAGCTGGTCAGCAAAAAGAAAAAGGATACGCCGCCTCCAACTAACAACTGACAAAAAAACCGACGTGAATCGCACGTCGGTTTTTCCTATTTCATTTTATGTTCGCCCTTCACGGCGCTGCGCAGGCCCACCTCCGTACCATTGCGAATACGGACAAAATTAACACGGTGCTTGAGAAGAATGATCACTGTGGGAATACAAAGAATCAGGGCAGTGATCGCATTATCGGTCAGAATGAACATTCCGATCGGTACAGATACAACTGTACTCACCGTACCAACTACAATGTAATTGGAGATCAGGGTGACCACAACCAGCACCACCAGCACAACCAATGCAAGCTTCCAGTTCAATGCAATGGTCATGCCAATATAGGATGCCAACCCTTTTCCGCCCTTAAATTTGAGGTAGAATGGGTAAATATGTCCCAAAATACAAGCAACACCCGCAAGAATCGGCGCATAAGGCAGTGTCTGGAACAGCCAGCACGCCAGCAGTACAGACAGAACGGCTTTGCCAATGTCGTGGATGCCCACCAACACACCGGCCTGCCAGCCCAGAAGCACCAACGCATTCGAAGCGCCCAAGTTACAACTACCGTTATTGCGCATATCTTTCTTCGCCAGCTTACTCAGATAAAACGCCATATTAGACGAGCCCAGCAAATATGCGCCCAAAATCACAGCTAAATAACCCAAACAATACACCGCCTTTCTCTGATAGCGATTATATCATAAACAACGGGTTATGAAAAGAATTATTTCTCCAGTTCCGCTGATTTTTCATTCATTTTGCGAAGGAGTATCCATGCATAGGCAATATAGAGCACCACATTAAGCATGGCCAATACATTCAGCGGAACGCACTCCCATTTGAACAAATACACGCCGTAGGTGCAGACGCTGACTCCAACGATTCCTGCACACAAAGGTGTGGTTTTTGGTAGCCGTACAGCCAAAATAATAGCTAACACTTCGTAAATAAACCCATAGCGTTCGTGCATAGAAGGCAAGAAAAGTACGCAGGTATAACTGAGTAGAAACGCCATGATCAGCATATTGAGCCCCTCGGGGGCGGTCTTCCTGCGAAGCCAGTACAGCATCAGCATTGCAAGTGCTATTACGGTTAAAACCATACCGGGCAAGCGTAGGAGATGATAAGCGGAGGGGCTCATGCCATTGACCAACAAAAGCCACGCAGAGGGGTAATTCATGGCCATATAGGGATAGGAGCTGGTCTGCTTGAAATATATCAGGAACACATCCGACAGTTCCCTGCCAAAAAAGATTGCAGGCATGCTGGCGGCACACATGGTCAATGGTATGATTAGAAAATAGATTGCAGAAAAACTCCGGCGACGATAATATACAAACAGAAAAAGTGGTAAGATAAAAACCGCCTGTAATTTGAAAGTAAAGGAAATTCCCAGCAAGATCATCGCAGCCACATGACGGTGCTTCAGCAGAGCCAGCAAGGAAAGGATCGCAAAGCTTGTATAGATGGCATCGCACTGGGCCCATGCGGCGGAATTTAGCACCACCAGAGGAGAAAACAGCACTAGCCCAAAGGCAATGGTCCCTTTCCACAGCTTGTCCGTTTTTGCCATACTGGCAGTCAACACGCCCACCGCAGCCGCAAGAACATAATCAAATAGGATGCTCAGCAGCTTGTAGGTATACAGTGGTTTCAGCGGCAAATGGGTCATCAGAGCAATCAATGCTTGGTAAAGCAGGTTATAGTCACCTACTTGCTGGCTCAAGCCATTGACCTTAATCTGCTCGTACCACGGTAAAAGAAAATAATAAGCATCGCCGCTGAGATGCTCCCGCAGCGGGAAACGCACCAGCAAGCCCAGCAGACAGAAAGCCGCCAAAACAATGATCTGCAAATGCCGGTCGATCCATTCCAGCACCCTTCGTTCCAGTTTCAGCATTCTAATCCCCCCTATTCACCATACAATACCACCAAACAATAGGAAAATCAAGAATAATGGTTCGGAATGGTTATGGAACTAGTATAGGCGGATATAAAATTAACAGTTTCTTAATATTTGACATCTTAATTTTTTAATATTAACGTGGTATACTTATCATGTAGCGTAATGAAATGATTTTCATTTCTTTTCATTTTCCTACCTCTCTTTTCTCCGAAACACTCTGGGAACGTCTGGTCAACGAACCCAGGGTGTTTCACTATAAAAATCGCCGCAAACCGGGCAAAAAGATAAAATTTCACTTGACAAATCGGGTCAAATGCTGTATTATATCAGAGTTGTTCGGCACAATTTATATATGCTGCTATAGCTCAGCCGGTAGAGCGCATCCTTGGTAAGGATGAGGTCGCCAGTTCAAATCTGGCTAGCAGCTCCAAAAATCCTTGTGCCTGAACACTATTTGCTGCTATAGCTCAGCCGGTAGAGCGCATCCTTGGTAAGGATGAGGTCGCCAGTTCAAATCTGGCTAGCAGCTCCATAAATGAAAGCCCATTCGAAAGGATGGGCTTTCATTTATGGTATCTATATTGATCAACTATCATGAGATAACCTACGCAAAAAGCCTGCCGTTTTCACGGCAGGCTTTCATGCTTTATTAGGGACTGGAATTAGACCAGCTCGATGACAGCCATCTCGGCTGCGTCACCGCGGCGAGCGCCGGTGCGGGTCACTCTGGTGTAGCCGCCGTTACGGTCAGCGTACTTGGGAGCGATCTCCTTGAACAGCTTGTTCGCCACGTCCTCATCGGTGATGAAAGACAGAGCCTTACGGTAAGCGGCCAGATTGCCCTTCTTGCCCAGAGTGATCATCTTCTCGACCACGGGCTGCACTTCCTTAGCGCGATAGAAGGTGGTCTCCATCTTGCCGTTTCTCAGCAGATCAGTGACCTGCTGACGCAGCAGGGCTCTTCTCTGCGTGCTGGTCTTGCCCAGCTTACGAGTGCCAAACATGAACGTTTCCTCCTTTGTAAAAGGTTAACACTTATTAGTTGTTGCTGCCAGATTCTTCGCTGGCCAGGGACAGACCCATCATTTCCAGCTTCTTCTGAACTTCGTCCAAAGACTTCTTGCCCATGTTACGAACCTTCATCATATCCTCGCCGGTCTTATTGATCAGGTCGGCAACGGTGTTGATGTTAGCACGCTTCAGGCAGTTGAAGCTACGGACAGACAGATCCAGCTCATCAATGGTCATGGACAGCTTGGCATCGGGACGGTCGGAAACCTTCTCGACCACAGTGGAACCGGTGCTGACAGAGTCAGATAGGCCGGTGAACACCGTCAGGTGGTCAGACAGGATCTTAGCGCCCAGAGAAACAGCGTCCTTAGCAGAGATGGTGGAATCGGTCCAGACCTCAAGGGTCAGCTTATCGAAGTCGGTCTTATCGCCGACACGAGTGGGCTCCACCGTGTAATTCACCTTTTTCACGGGAGAATAGATGGAGTCAATGGGAATCACACCGATGACAGTCTGGGGCGTCTTGTTCCGATCAGAGGAAACATAGCCGCGGCCCTGAGACAGGGTGATTTCCATATTGAAAGTGGCATCGTCGCCCAGAGTGCAGATGTGCAGCTCGGGGTTCAGGATCTCGACCTCGCCATCAGCCTTGATGTCGCCAGCAGTGACTTCACAGGGACCAACAGCGTCGATGTAAACGGTCTTGGTGCCGGTGCAGTGCAGCTTCATGATCATGCGCTTGACGTTCAGGACGATCTCAGTCACATCCTCGGTAACACCGGGGATAGTAGAGAACTCATGCTGGACACCAGCGATCTTAACGGAAGTTGCAGCATAGCCGGGAAGGCTGCTGAGCAGAATCCGACGCAGGGAGTTACCCAACGTCATACCGTAACCACGCTCCAGAGGCTCTACGACGTACTTGCCGTAGGAAGCATCCTCTGTGTCCATGCAGTTGATGCGAGGCTTTTCAATTTCTACCATGAATTATAACCCTCCTTTACTTGTGTGGGGCGCTTTACGCCCCACGCGTTGAACATTCGAATGAATAGAGAGGGGTCAATTACTTGGAGTACAACTCGACGATCAGGTGGACAGCGATGTCGAAGTCGATATCCGCCTTGGTAGGCATAGCAACGACCTTACCGGTGAGGGTGTTCTTATCGCGATCCAGCCACTTGGGAGCAGCAACGAAAGTGTCAGCTTCCTTCAGAGCCTTGAAGAAGTTATTAGAAACGCTCTTCTCGCTCACAGCGATCACATCGCCCACCTTGATCAGGTAGCTGGGGATGTTGACGCGGTTGCCGTTGACAGTAAAGTGACCATGGTTCACCAGCTGGCGAGCCTGGCGGCGGGAGTTAGCGAAGCCCAGACGTTACACGACGTTATCCAGACGACGCTCCACGTAGGTCAGCAGCACCTCACCGGTGTTGCCTTCAGCGCGGGCGGCCTTGTCGTAGTAGTTCCGGAACTGCTTCTCCTGAATGCCGTAAACGAACTTGACCTTCTGCTTCTCGGTCAGCTGAGTAGCGTACTCAGACTTCTTTGCTCTTCTCTGGCCGCCGGGGTTCTTGTTGGAAGTCTTAGAATAACCCATTGCGGCAGGAGAAACGCCCAGCGTTCTGCAACGCTTCAGCACGGGCTGCATATTCTTAGCCATAACGCAAAATTCCTCCTATTGCAAATTAGACGCGACGTCTCTTGGGGGGACGGCAGCCATTGTGGGGGATGGGAGTGACGTCCTTGATCATAACGACTTCCAGACCAGCGGTCTGCAGGGCGCGGATCGCAGCCTCACGGCCCTGACCGGGACCCTTAACATAGACCTCGACGGTCTTCAGGCCATACTCCTTAGCAGCGTTTGCTGCGGTCTCTGCTGCAGTCTGAGCAGCAAAGGGAGTGGACTTACGGGAACCACGGAAGCCCAGACCACCGGAGGAAGCCCAGCTGAGGGCGTTGCCTTCCAGGTCAGTGATGGTTACCATGGTGTTGTTGAAAGAGGAACGGATATGTGCCGCGCCCTTCTCAACTACTTTACGCTCCTTACGGCGCTTAACAACTTTCTTAGTAGCCTTAGCCATTGTACATATCCCTCCTTACTTCTTCTTGTTAGCAATGGTCTTCTTGGGGCCCTTACGGGTACGAGCATTGGTCTTGGTGCGCTGACCGTGAACGGGCAGGCCACGGCGATGACGCAGGCCGCGGTAGCAGCCAATCTCGCTCAGGCGCTTGATGTTCATAGCGGTCTCACGGCGCAGGTCACCCTCGATGGTGTAGTTATGCTCGATAGCGTCACGCAGCTGAGCTTCCTGATCCTCAGTCAGATCCTTAACACGGATGTCGGGATCGATCTGGGTCATCTCCAGAACCTTTGCAGCGCGTGCAGGTCCGATGCCGTAGATATAAGTCAGCGCAACTTCAATCCGCTTGTCGCGGGGAAGGTCAATACCAGAAATACGTGCCATATTCTTTCAGCACCTCCTATTAGCCTTGTCTCTGCTTGTGTTTGGGGTTTTCGCAAATTACCATAACGCGACCCTTGCGCTTGATGATCTTGCACTTTTCGCACATGGGTTTAACGGACGGTCTTACCTTCATACTGTTGAACCTCCATTAGAGAAATGTCTCTTTGTTCTTACTTGCTTCTCCAGGTGATCCGGCCATGGGTCAGATCATAAGGAGACATTTGTACGGTTACCTTGTCACCGGTCAAGATCTTGATAAAGTTCATACGGAGCTTGCCGGAAATGTTTGCCAGAATGGTGTGTCCATTGCCGATATCTACCTTGAACATAGCATTCGGCAGGGAATCGACTACGATGCCCTCAATCTCGATTACGTCGTCTTTTGCCAAGTTGTTAACCTCCCAGGTTATTGCTTTGCAGGTGTTGGCTTAAGTAAGCCAAATCTCTTCGTAATTCGCTGTTGAGCACTTTGTCACCAGCCAAGAGCTTGGCGGCAACTCTGGTCTCAGAGCGAAGGACCTTTACAGCGTGCTTACGCTTCTTACGCTTGGGTTTTTCTATCCTGTGATCCTTGCCGTTGGCCAGGTAGAGGTAGGTCTCGTCCATGTTCAAAACATAGTACCATTTATCCTTGTCTCTGCCTGCGGTGGGCATGACCACATCCGCAATTTGTAAATCGGGTAAAGCTGGGTCCATAATCAAAGTCCTTCGGCGACGGTGAGTATTTCCGGCTCCCCGTCGGTGATGAGTACAGTATTTTCATAATGGGCGGAGAGCTTACCGTCGCAGGTCACCACAGTCCAGCCGTCCTTCAGGACTCGGACTTCGTGAGTTCCCACATTGACCATCGGCTCAATGGCCAGGGTCATACCGGGCAGCAATCTCGGTCCACGACCGGCAGATCCGAAATTCGGAACTTCCGGCTCCTCATGCAGCTGTGCGCCTACGCCGTGACCTACGAATGTACGCACAACTGAAAAACCGTTAGACTCCACATACGTCTGAATGGCGTGGGAGATATCGGACACTCTGTGTCCCCGGGTCGCGAAGCGGATACCTTCGAAAAAGCTCTGCTTCGTAACGTCGATCAGCCTCTGAGCCTCGGCACTGATAGTGCCGCAGGGAAAGGTAGCAGCGCAATCACCATGGAACCCTTTGTAATAAGCACCCACGTCAACGGAGACGATGTCGCCTTCCTTCAGCACGATTCCGCCGGGGATACCGTGGATAACGGTGCTGTTGACACTGATGCAGGCGCTTCCGGGATAGCCGTGATAGCCCAGGAACGACGGTTTTGCGCCCTGGCTCACGATGAAATCGTGAACGGCTTTATCAATCTGCTTGGTAGTCATGCCGGGTCTTACCATTTCCCCAGCAAGTGCTCGGGCTGCCGCGGTAATTTTACAGGCCTGACGCATGGCTTCCAGCTCATGTCCATTTTTGATTGCGATCATACCGTTTCTCCCAAGACCCGAAGGATATCGTGATAAGCATCTTCGATGGGCTGATTACCTTCCACCAGGCGAAGCTTACCCTTGGAAGCGTAATAGCTCTTCAGGATCTCAGTGGATTCGTGGTAGATCTTCAGGCGGTTGCGGACAGTTTCTGCCGCATCGTCCTTGCGGATCACAACCTCGCTGCCACAGTGATCGCAGATGCCTTCCTGCTTAGGAGGATTGACGCTAATGTGATAGGTAGCGCCGCACTTGGTGCAGACGCGGCGGCCGGTCATACGGCCCTCGATCACACTGTCATCAATCTCGATAGAAATGACATGGTCGATTCGAACGCCCTTTGCATCCAGTGCCTCTGCCTGGGACAGGGTGCGGGGCACCCCGTCCAGGATAAAGCCGTTTTTGCAATCGGGTTCGGAAGTCCGCTCAGCGACCAGGCTCAGCACCAGGTCATCAGAAACGAGCTTGCCCTCGTCCATGCACTGTTTTACTTGTTTGCCCAGTTCGCTGCCATTTGCCATGGCCTCTCTGAGCATGTTGCCCGTTGAAATGGAGGGAATACCCAGGTGCTGCATCAGCAGCTCAGCCTGTGTGCCCTTACCGGCGCCGGGTGCGCCCAACAGGATCAGATTCATGAATCCGCCTCCGTAATTAGTCCAGGAAACCCTTGTAGTGGCGCATCAGCATCTGTGCCTCCAGTGCCTTCACAGTCTCCAGGGCAACGCCCACGACGATGATGACAGAGGTACCGCCGATTGCCAGATTACGGACATCGGTCATGAGATTGCCGCCAATGATGGGCAGCAATGCAACCACAGCCAGGTAAACCGCACCAAAGATAACGATCTTGTTGATGACCTTACGGATAAAGTCAGCAGTGGGCTTGCCGGGGCGGAAGCCGGGGATGAAGCCGCCGTTCTTCTTCATGTTGTTGGAGATCTCCACGGGATCGTACTGGATGGTGGAGTAGAACCAGCTGAAGAAGAAGATCAGCAGACCGTAGCACACAGTGTAGATCCAGCTGGTGTTGCTGAATACGTTGTCGTACCACCAGCCGCTTGTCTTGCCGGTGAAGGCGCAGACGGTAGCAGGCAGGGATGCGATGGACTGTGCGAAGATAACGGGCAGAACGCCGGACATTGCCACCTTGATGGGCAGGTTGGTGTTCTGGCCGCCGTAGACCTTGCGGCCTACAACGCGCTTTGCGTACTGAACAGGGATGCGGCGCTCTGCATCGTTGATGAAAACGATGAACAGGACCAGCAGAGCCATGATAACAGTGACGATAATTGCCATCCACAACTTCATGGTGAACAGAACCATCAGAGTGTCGGGCAGGCTGGAGATGATATTTGCAAACAGGATCATGGAGATACCGTTGCTGATACCAAATTCAGTGATCTGCTCACCCATCCACATGACCACAGAGGAACCTGCGGTGAATGCCAGGACGATAACCAGTGCGGGCAGGAAGCCGGTGGCATCCGCAACCAGCATGTGGGAGTTCTTGACGATGGAGTAGTAACCAATGCCAAGCAGAACGCCCAGAGCAACAGTGGTGTAGCGGGTGATACGCTCAATCTTCTTCTTACCTTCCTCGCCTTCTTCCTTTGCCATACGCTCCAGAGCGGGGATGGCAATGGTCAGCAGCTGGATGATAATGGAAGCGTTGATGTAGGGCTGAATACCCAGGGCCAGGACGGATGCCTGAGAGAAGGCATTACCGGCCATGGTGTTGTAGAAGCCCAGGATGGTGTTACTGAGGTTAGCCTCGAAGTACTGAGCCATCAGTGCGGTGTCAATGAAAGGAACGGGGATGGCGTTGCCAATGCGGTAGATCAACAGGATCAGCATAGTGAAGATGAGCTTCTTACGCAGCTCGGGGATCTTCCAAGCGTTAGCCAGTGTCTCAAACACTTAAACCACCTCGGCCTTTCCGCCTGCCTGCTCGATCTTTTCCTTAGCAGACTCAGAGAAAGCCGCAGCCTTAACAGTGATTTTCTTGGTCAGAGTGCCGTTGGACAGAACCTTCAGGCCGTAGGGGCACTCGCTGATGATGCCAGCCTCGATCAGAGCAGCTGCGTCAACAACTGCGCCATCCTCGAAGCGGTTCAGAACTGCCAGGTTGATAGCAGTCAGGGGCTTAGCAAAGATATTGTTGAAGCCGCGCTTGGGGATACGGCGAACCAGAGGCATCTGGCCGCCTTCGAAGCCGATACGGGTCTTGCCGCCGGAGCGGGCATGCTGGCCCTTGTGGCCACGGCCGCCGGTCTTACCGTTGCCGGTAGCGATACCACGGCCCTTACGCTTAGCTACATGAGTGGAGCCAGCGACAGGAGAGAGTTCATGGAGTTTC
>JBGVKN010000083.1:0-12796 GCA_045123795.1 Faecousia sp.
TTACTTCGCTGCTAAGGGAAAACGCACGTTTTATCTCTCCCTCAGTCAGCTTCGCTGACAGCTCCCTCGTCAGAGGGAGCCTTTGCGCCCGGAGGGCGCTGTCGCCCCATCGGGGCGACACATTTCCTCAACTAAACAACAATTTATCACACCACGTTCCATGCAAAAACCCGCCGCTTTTCAGCGGCGGGTTCTCAATTCAATTACTGGTTCTCGGCCATTTCCTTCAGAGCATCTCTGCGGCTGAAGTTGGCACGGCCCTTCTCGTCGAAGCCCATGAACTTGACCCAAGTCATATCGCCCAGGTTCAGAACATCCTCGACCTTCTCAACACGGCGGTTCTCCAGCTTGGAGATGTGCACCATGCCATCGTGACCGGGAGCGATCTCGACGAAAGCACCGATGGGCAGGATGCGCACAACCTTACCGTAGTACAGCTTGCCCACCTCGGGCACGAAGCAGATGTCGTCGATCATCTTCTTGGCAGCGTAAGCGCAAGCGCTGTCCACAGCGGAGATGAACACAGAGCCATCGTCCTCGATGTCAACCTTGGCACCGGTATCGGCGCAGATCTTCTGGATGGTCTTGCCGCCGGAGCCGATGATCTCACGGATCTTGTCCACGGGGACCTTCATGCTGATCATCTTGGGAGCGTACTCGCTAACCTCGGCACGAGGCTCGCTGATGCAGGGCAGCATGACCTCGTTCAGGATCTGCATACGAGCCACACGGCAACGCTCCAGAGCGTCGGCGATGATCTCCATGGTCAGGCCCTTGTTCTTCAGGTCCATCTGGATAGCGGTGATACCCTCGGAGGTACCGGCAACCTTGAAGTCCATCTCGCCGTGGAAGTCCTCGACACCTTGAATGTCGGTGAAGGTTCTCCACTCACCGGTCTCCTGATCGGAGATCAGGCCGCAGGAAATGCCTGCAACGGGACGCTTGATCGGCACACCGGCATCCATCAGAGCCAGAGTGGAGCCGCAGATGGAGCCCTGAGAGGTGGAGCCGTTGGAGGACAGAACCTCGCTCACCACGCGGATAGCGTAGGGGAACTCCTCAACGGAGGGGATCACGGGCAGCAGAGCCTTCTCAGCCAGAGCGCCGTGACCGATCTCACGACGGCTGGTGGAGCGAGCGGCACGAGCCTCACCGGTGGAGAAGGAGGGGAAGTTGTAGTGGTGGATATAGCGCTTGGTTTCCTCGGGGTAGATGGTGTCCAGCTTCTGAGCGGCAGACAGGGTGTTCAGGGTGCAGATGGACAGAACCTGCGTCTGACCACGGGCGAACAGGCCACTACCGTGAACTCTGGGCAGCAGACCGACCTCGGCATCCAGAGGACGGATGTCGTCCATACCACGGCCGTCCACACGCTTGCCGGCCAGCAGCCACTTCTTGACGACCTTTTTCTGCATCTTGTACAGGCAGACCTCGATATGAGTTTCGAAGTCCTCGTACTTCTCAGCGAACTTATCAGCAAAGTCCAGGCGAGCAGCAGTCAGGCGCTC
Source organism: Faecousia sp. (assembly GCA_045123795.1). Lineage (GTDB taxonomy): Bacteria > Bacillota > Clostridia > Oscillospirales > Oscillospiraceae > Faecousia. The sequence continues at coordinate 1,509 of JBGVKN010000083.1, forward strand.
CTCACGGACGTTCTTGTCATCGGTGTCCAGCGCATACTCGATCTGGCCCAGACCGTAGGCGATCAGGTCATCCAGCAGGTCGTGGTTAACAGCGGCCTTCTCGAAGGTGAACTTGGGCTTGCCGATCTCAGCAACGATGCCGTTGATGAACTTGACGATCTCCATGTTGGTCTCGTGAGCCACACGGATGCACTCGAAGACGATATTCTCGGGAGCCTCGTTGGCCTCGGTTTCGATCATGACAACCTTCTCGAAGGTGGAGCTGATGCACACGAAGCACTCGCAGGCCTCACGCTCGTCAGCGGAGGGGTTGATGATGTACTTACCGTTCAGGTAAGCAACGTTGGTGGTGGCAACGGGTCCGTTCCAAGGCACATCGGAAGAAGCGATGGCGATGGAAGCGCCCAGAGAGGCAACGACCTCAACGGGGTTCTCATGGTCGGTAGCCAGCACGGTGCAGGTCACGACGGTGTCGTTACGCAGCTCCTCGTCGAACAGGGGGCGCATAGGACGGTCGATGATACGGCTGTTCAGAATGCCGCGCTCGGAGGGCTTGCCCTCACGGCGGTTGAAGGAGCCGGGGATACGGCCCACGGAGTACATTCTCTCCTCAAACTCGATGGTCAGGGGGAAGTAGTCGATACCGGCCTTGGGGATGGGGTTGCAGGTGCAGGTGACCAGCACCACGGTGTCGCCGTAGCGGCAGATGCACTCGGCGTTGGCCAGCTCAGCCACCTTACCGGTTTCCACGGTGAAGGGACGGCCGCCAATTTCCATCTCATAAACATGATGGTTGGGATACTGCTTGCGAGTAATCATAATTTTACCTCCTAATAGTATTTTTCTTTCGGGAGGTTTAGCACTTGAATCAAACGCCGAACTTTCAGCATTTCATTCAACTGCTAAATATCTCCCGGTTTTTTGGAAAAAAGGGCGACCAAGGTCGCCCTTCCCAAAATTCTTACTTACGGATACCCAGCTTGGCGATCAGAGCACGGTAACGGTTGATGTCCTTGCGAGCCAGATAGTCCAGCAGGCTGCGGCGCTTACCAACCATCATCAGCAGACCACGACGGGAGTGGTTGTCGTGCTTGTGGGTACGCAGGTGATCGGTCAGCTCATTGATACGAGCGGTCAGGATAGCAACCTGAACCTCGGGAGAACCGGTGTCGCCCTCGTGAGTAGCGTTCTCCAGGATAACCTGGGTCTTCTTTTCCTTCTGAATCATGGTAATTTCCACCTTTTCTAAATATTACCCAGCAGCCAAGTAGCGGTCGGTGAAAAGAGCCGTCAACCGAGCAGCGGGCATAAAATTGTCGTCTGGCATAGCCAGCCCGAATATCTTACCACAAGTTTTCCCAATTGTAAAGGAAAACTTTCATGGTTTTTCAAAGTATTTTCGGGTTTGCGCAGCGTTTTTCTGAATTTCTTCCCGCAATTCCACCAGTGACGGAAATTTGCGTTCCGGACGGAGAAAGTTATAAAATTCCAGCGTCAGTTCCCTTCCGTAAAGGTCGCCGTCGAAGTCCAAAATCCACGGCTCTACCGTCACATTGGTGCCCGCCACCGTAGGCCGTGTGCCTACATTGGTCACGGCAGGATAGGAAACGCCGTCCACCTCGCACCGGCAGATATACACGCCGAACTTGGGCACCAGTACCCCATTGGGCAGCACCAGATTGGCAGTAGGCGTGCCCAGACTGCGCCCCAGATGCCGCCCCGGCACCACGGTTCCCGTCAGGATATGCCGATGGCCCAGAAACTGTGCCGCCCTCTCCATATCACCGCTTTCCAGCAGACTGCGGATGTGAGTAGAAGAAACAGTCACATCACCGATTTTCTGCTCCGGAACAACAGTGCAGGGTAGTCCCCTCTCCTCGCAGGCAGACAGGAGCTTTTCAGCGTTCCCCTCCCCCCGGTTTCCGAAGCGAAAATCGTGACCGCAGACAAATCCCGCTGCCCGGTATTTGGTTAGAAGCAGCTTCAAAAAACTGAGGTAGGGCATCTGCATCAGCTGCTTATCAAAGGGCAGCTCAATGATCGTGTCCATACCGAACCGCCGCAGCAGCCGAGCCCGGTCAGCAGGGGTGTTGATCAGGTTCGGCGTCACGCCGGACACCAGCGTATCAGGATGACCGATAAAGGTCACCACCCCCGCCTTGCAGCCCAGTTCGTCCGCCATTCGGCGGCATTCACGCAGCAAAGCCTGATGCCCCAAATGCACCCCATCAAAAAAACCGAGGGCAAAGATCGTCTTTTGTTCCATATTTCTAGAAATTAAACCTCAAAAAAGCTCTTGATGGTTGACATAATTCCATCTTCCACCTTCGCCAGCATGAGAAATTCCCCATTCTGGCTATACGCCCGGTAAGTACCCTCCCGCAAGCCAATGCTGAATGCATTACCATTGCGGCAACGCTTTTCCTGATTAGCTGTCAGGGTCACCGCCGGGTGATTACGGAACATTGTATCCACCTGACGAAGATAGGGTTCGGGATTTTCCGCATCCAGCAACTCCTGCAATGGTACTGCCTCGTCAATGGTGTACTCCCCTGCCGTCACACGACGCAGCGCCGCCATGCAGCCGCCGCAGCCCAGAGCCTCGCCAATATCCTTGCACAGGGTGCGAATGTACGTACCCTTGGAGCAACGAACCCGCAGCCGTGCGGTTCCACCTGCAAATTCCAGACATTCCAGCTGGAAAATTTCGATTTCCCGGGGCTGGCGCTCCACCTCTTTTCCCTTTCGGGCCAAATCGCAGAGCTTCTGCCCGTTGACCTTCAACGCAGAATACATAGGCGGAATTTGTTGAATTTTCCCCCGGAATTTAGGGAGAATATTCAAAAAGTCTTGTTCAGAAATCGCCACATCCTGCTGTGACAGCACTTCGCCGGTCACATCCTCTGTGTCGGTGGTTAATCCCAGACGGATGGTCGCTTCATAGATTTTCTCTGCGTGTTCAAAAAACTCCACCCCCCGGGTGGCACGGCCCACAAACACCGGCAAAACACCGGTAGCCATAGGGTCAAGGGTGCCGCCGTGACCAATACGCCGGGTATTGAACACCCGCCGCAGCCGGGCAGTCACATCCTGACTGGTCCAGCCCTGAGGCTTGTCTACGATTACAATTCCATTCATGCTTCTTCGTTGTCGCTGCCCTTGTCCAAAGAGTTGATCAGAGCCAGCATTCTAGCGCCGTAGGTGATGGAGTCATCCAGCGCCCAGACGATCTCCGGCGCATAGCGCAGCTTCAAATTACTGCCCAGCTGGCGGCGCAGAAAACCGGCGGCGGATTTCAGACCCTTCATGGCATCGGCAGCTTTTTCCTCCTGCAGGAAACTGACGTAGACCTTGGTATAGCGCAGGTCAGGGGTAGTTTCCACCCGGGTAATGGAGATCATCACATCCTGCACTCTGGGATCTTTGACCTTCCGCAGCAGAGCGGACAGTTCCTTCTGGATCTCCTCATTGATCAGTAAAATACGATTGGAAGCCATTTTTATCCTCCATTTCTTTTATAATTTTCGCCGCACCGCATCCGCGGTGCGGCGAAAATCAATTATCTTTTCACTTCTTGCATGGCGAAGCATTCAAATACGTCGCCTTCCTTGATATCATTAAACTTGAGGATGCTCATGCCGCACTCGTAGCCGGCGGTGACTTCCTTGACAGCGTCCTTGAAGCGCTGCAGGGAGCCCACTTCGCCCTCGTGGATGACGATGTGGTCACGCAGGACACGAACCTTGGCATCCCGGGTGATCTTGCCATCCTTGACCATACAGCCAGCGATGGTACCGATGGCAGAAACCTTGTAGGTCATGCGGACCTCGGCATGGCCGATGACCACTTCCTCATAGGTGGGAGCCAGCATACCCTTCATCGCAGCCTCGATCTCGTCGATGGCATCGTAAATGACCCGGTAGAAGCGCATATCCACGTTGGTACGGTGAGCGCTGGCCTGTGCGCCCGCATCAGGACGAACGTTGAAGCCAACGATAATGGCACCGGAGGTGGAAGCCAGCAGGATATCGCTCTCGTTGATGGCGCCGACACCGGCGTGGATCACACGGACACGGACCTCCTCGTTGGAGATTTTCTCCAGAGAAGCCTTCACGGCCTCGGCAGAACCCTGAACGTCAGCCTTGACGATCAGCGGCAGCTCCTTCATCTGGCCCTCCTGCATCCGGGCGAACAGATTATCCAGAGTGACCTTCTGCATGGCGTTAGCCAGTGCATCCTTCTGAGCCTGCTTGCGCTGCTCAACCAACTCACGAGCCATACGCTCGTCGGTAACGGCGTTGAACTCGTCGCCGGGAGCGGGCACTTCCGCAAGGCCGGTGATCTCAACGGGTACGGAGGGGCCGGCAGTCTTGACGGTGCGGCCCTTGTCGTTGGTCATCACACGGACACGGCCCACGGCAGTACCGGCGATGACGATATCGCCCTGCTTCAGGGTACCGTTCTGCACCAGCAAGGTGGCAACGGGGCCACGGTTCTTATCCAGACGGGCCTCAATGACCGTACCCTTAGCACGGCGGTTGGGGTTGGCCTTCAGTTCCTGCACCTCAGCGGTCAGAATGACCATCTCCAGCAGGTCGTCCAGACCCATGCCGGTCTTAGCGGAAATGGGCACGATCACCGTATCGCCGCCCCATTCCTCGGGGATCAGGTCATACTTGGTCAGCTGTTCCTTGATCTTGTCGGGGTTGGCGGTGGGCTTATCCATCTTGTTGATAGCAACGATAATGGGCACCTCAGCGGCCTTGGCGTGGTTGATAGACTCAATGGTCTGAGGCATGATGCCGTCGTCAGCAGCCACAACCAGAATAGCGATGTCGGTGGACTTGGCACCACGGGCACGCATGGAAGTAAATGCCGCGTGACCGGGGGTATCCAGGAAGGTGACCATATTTCCGTTCACATCGACAGTATATGCACCAATGTGCTGGGTAATACCACCGGCCTCGCCGGAGGTAACGGAGGTCTTCCGGATGGCATCCAGCGTAGAGGTCTTACCGTGGTCAACGTGACCCATAACCACAACAACGGGAGCACGGGTTTCCAGTTCCTCTGTGGTATCGATGTGGTCATCGATGATCCGCTCCTCGATGGTAACGGTGACTTCCTTTTCCACCTTGCAGCCCATTTCGGTGGCTACAAACTCGGCGGTATCAAAGTCGATGGTCTGGTTGATACCAGCCATGACACCGTTCTTCATCAGGCACTTGATGACCTCACCGGCGGTCTTCTTCATCCGGGAAGCCAGCTCGCCCACGGTGATCTCGTCAGGAATCTTAACGACGGTGGGAGCCTTACGGGCCACCTCCATCTGGAGCCGGCGCATCTTCTCCTGCTCCTCATTGCGGGACTTATTGCCCTTGAAATTGTTCTTCTGCTGCTTGTTTTGCTGCTTGCCCTTGCCGCCGCCAATGCGCTGCTTGCCGCCTTCGAAATTCTGGACACGCTCGGAAACCAGATTGTCAACGTCCGCAAAGCGGTTGGAGTTGACCTGAACGGCAGAGGTATCTACAATACGGCGCTCCCGCTTGCGCTCCGGCTCCTTGGGCTTGTCAGCCTTGGGCTGCTGGGGCTGCTGGGCAGGCTTGTTCTGGGGAGCAGTCTGGGGCTTGCCGGCATTCTGCTGGGGCTTAGCCTGCTGCTGGGGGGCGGCAGCCTTGGGGGCTTCTGCCTTGGGTGCCTCGGCCTTAGGCGCGGCCTTGGGCTGCACGGCAAACACCTGCTCCAGAGAGCTGATCTGATGGGTCTGGGTCATGTAGTCAAAGACCACATTCAGCTCCTCCTCCGTCAGCACCTGGGTGTTAGACTTGGGTTTTTCAAAAAACTTGGAGATGATCTCAACGATCTCCTTGGGTGCCACGCCAAAATCCGTGGCCACATCCCGAATACGATACTTCACTAAACTCATATACGCACCTCCAAAATGTAACAGACCTACCACTGTCATTGCGAGGAGCGGAGCGACGTGGCAATCTCCTAAAGTTCCCGAAATATCCGGGGGGGATTGCCACGCCAGTGTGCGCACTGGCTCGCAATAACATATTCTTTTGCAGTCTGCAAAGTTGGTTACTTACTTTTTCTTTCCCTTGCGGACGTTCCGCTGGTGGGCTTTGGCCTCCTGCTGGCGGGATTTCAGGCGTTTGGCCTTAGTTTCCAACACTTCCAGCACCGCCGGGTCTACCTTTTCCAAGGATTTGGCGAAGGCAACCGCCAGCGCCGCATCGGTGAAGGCCGCCATAGCAAGGCTGGTTCGGCCGATGGCCTCGCCCAGCTCATCCTTGGTGAATTTCACACGGACACATTGCTGCTCAGTGCCGGCGGCGAAGCTCTTAGCCCGGCGCCAAGTGTGATCTCCGGCATCGGATGCCACGATCATCAGATAGGCCTTTCCGGTTCGGGCGGCAGCACCGACTGGCTCCTCACCCAACTCCACCCGGCCGCCCTTTCGAGCCAGCGCAAGGTAATTTAACGCTTTATCCACGGCCGCCCTCCATCTCCCGATCCAGGCGGTCATAGACCTCCTCCGGGATCTCCACCTCAAGGCTCCGCTCCAAAGACTTGGCCTTGCGGGCTTTTTTCAGGCACTCCGGGTCCGGGCAGATGTATGCGCCCCGACCGTTGAGCTTGCCGCTGAAATCAAGGGATACCGTTCCATCGGTCTGACGAACCACCCGGATCATATCCCGCTTATTTTTCCGTTCCCGGCAGCCCATACACTGCCGCTGAGGGATCTTTTTCTGCATATTAACGCCCCCATTTTCTGAGATATAAGATATGCGATATGAGATATAAGATATTTTTTTGGGGGGCATTATCTTATATCTTGTATCTGGTATCTTATATCTTAAAAGTTATTCCTCAACCACTTCGACCTGGCTTGCAGGCTTAATGTCGATCTTATAGCCGGTCAGGCGGGCAGCCAGACGGGCGTTCTGACCCTCCTTACCGATGGCAAGGCTCAGCTGGTCGTCGGGCACCACCACACGGCAAGCCTTCTGACCGGATACCGGCTCCACGCTGATCACATCAGCGGGGCTCAGAGCAGCCTTGACATACTCACAGGGATCTTCGGACCAGATCACGATGTCGATCTTCTCGCCGTGGAGCTCCTCCACAACGGCACCGACACGACCGCCACGGGGGCCGACGCAGGCACCCACGGGATCGACACCCTCCATAGCGGCACGAACCGCCATCTTGGAACGAGAGCCGGCCTCACGGGCAATGTTGCGGATCTCCACCTGACCCTCGGCAATTTCGGGGGTTTCCAGCTCGAACAGACGGCGAACCAGATTGGGGTGCGTCCGGGAAACATAGACATTGGTAGAGCGGGCAGACTGACGAGCCTCCAGCACATAAACACGGATCTTGTCGCCCTCCCGGTAGCTTTCGCCGGGGATCTGCTCGCTGGTGCGCAGCACAGCGTTGTGCTGCTCGTTGCCGGTACCAACGGTAACCAGAATGTCGCCGCTGGGATCGATGCGCAGGACGGTGCCGGTCAGCAGCTCCTGAGCCTTGTTGGAGTAGCTTTCGTAAACCATGCCACGCTGGGCCTCACGGATGCCCTGAATGACCACCTGCTTGGCAGTCTGGGCTGCGATGCGGCCGAAATTCTCTACCACGATGGGCAGGGACAGGGTGTCACCCACCTGAACATTGGAATTGATATTCCGGGCAGTGTCGATGTGGATCTCCAGAGCGGTATCCTCCAGCTCCTCCACCACGGTCTTGACCTGGAACATGGAAATGCCCTTCTCGCTGATATCCACCACCACGTTCTCGGCGGGAACATCCCGGCGATCCTCACGATCCTTCCGGTAGGCGTTGGCCAGCGCCTGCTTCAGACGCTCCAGCATATAATCCATGGGAATGCCCTGGGTCTTCTCCAGCTCCCGCAGAGCGGCGAAGATCTCGGCCCCGTCGATCTTGTGGGCCTCGGGCTGCTTCTTGGCTTTTGTATTTCTTGCCATGATTTTCTTCCTCCTGTCAGAATTCTACCCGCAGGCGCACCAGCGCCACCTGGGATTTTTCAAAGGTAATGGTTTCCTTGCCGGCTTCCACAGTGACCCGGCCGTCCTCGTAGCCCCGCAAGATGCCGGGGAACTCCTTGAGCCCGTTGTGAGGGCGATAGAGCTTGACCATAATGGGGCTGCCCATAAAGCGCTCGAAATCGCCGGGACGCTTCAGCGCCCGTTCCAGACCTGCGGAGCAGACCTCAAAATGATAGGACTCCTGAATGGGATCTTTCTCGTCCAGAATGGGATCGACTGCACGGGAGATGGCCTCGCAGTCGGTGATGTCCACGCCGCCCTCTTTTTCGATGTAGAGCCGCAGGAACCGCTCGGAGCCTTCCCGGACGTACTCCACATCCCACAGCGAGCAGCCGTGAGCTTCCACGACAGGCTTTGCGAATGCTTCAACTTGATCGGTAATTTTCAATTTTTTCGCCTCTTTCAGCAAAAAGAGAGGGGCTGAACCCCTCTCTTTCGTAAAGTATACGTTAGATCGTATGTATTATAGCACTAGTATTTCCGTTTTGCAAGGGTTTTTTCGCAGAAAATCCAATATTTTTTCAACATTTTTCACCCAATGTTAGGGCAATTATAACAGTTTGCAGATTGATGGCGTGGATCAGGCCCAGATAATCCATAACAGCCTCCCGGTGTTCCGGTGCCATTTTCTCCATCGCCGACTGAACTTTCTTGTCCAGATTTGGGTACTCCTCCACCAGTTCCTGATACGGCTCGTCCACCTTCGCCGCATCCCATACCGCTAAAAGTTTTTTGACCAATTCTCTGTCCATACTCGTTTCCCCTTGATGTCTGTGATAATTCGATAAATTGTTGTTTACAGGCGCAACCAAGGCCCCCTCTGACGAGGGGGCTGTCACGGCAAACGCCGTGACTGGGGGAGAGAAAATGCGAAAATTACTTCGCTGCTAAGGGAAAACGCACGTTTTATCTCTCCCTCAGTCAGCTTCGCTGACAGCTCCCTCGTCAGAGGGAGCCTTCGGGTGCTCCCGCACCAGAATCGTAAACAACAATTTATCGTACCAATCACAGTTTTGTCGTATCTACTGCTTATGCATTTTAAGGGATTATGCATTAAAAGTCAATAAGGGTATATTCCTTAATGCATAATAGATCCTGGGTGATAATATGTACAAAAACCGTCTGCGTGATTTAAGAGAAGATAACGACCTGCGCCAGAAAAACCTTGCGGATCTGCTCAAAATCCACCAAACAACTTATTCTGATTATGAATTAGGTCGTCTAAACATTCCTGTTGCATCCCTGCACACATTAGCCGACTTTTATAACGTCAGTATAGACTATCTTGTCGGTCGAACCAACGCGAAAACGCCCTATCCAAAGAAATAAACGGCGAGCCGGTTGGCTCGCCGTTTATCGTACCCGAGCTACCGGTCAACCCTATCCAAAAGATACTGTCATTTCCATGGACTTTTTCGGAGAGGGGCTGGATTTCAGCGGGCAAATATGATAGGATATAAAAAATTCTTTTATTGGAGGTACACTTCATGAGAGGTATTCCTTCTCTGATCACGGATATCCGCAAAAAGGTCTTTACCGAGGTGGCCCGGATGGCCTACTCCGGCGAGGGCTATGCTGCTGCCGAAGAACTGCCTTACATCATCGTCCCCGGTGACCAGCCCTTGCACCGGGAATCTGTATTCCTTGAGCGAGCCATCGCCAGCGAACGGGTGCGTCTTGCCATGGGTCTGAACCTGCGCCCCATCCAGACCCGTCACCTGATGACCGAAGGCATGGATGCCGCCGCCATTGCGGAGCAGTATTATGAGCCTCCGCTGATCAATATTATTCCCTATGCCTGTCACGCCTGCCCCACCAACCAATACCGGGTCACGGAGAATTGCCAGAACTGTCTGGCAGCCTCCTGCCAGAAGGTATGTCCTCGAGGGGCCATCTCCTTTGTCAACGGCAAAAGCAAGATCGATCAGGATAAGTGCATCAAGTGCGGCAAGTGCGCCAGCGCCTGTCCCTATAACGCCATCATCCACATGGAGCGACCCTGTCAGGCGGCCTGCGGCATGGATGCCATCGGCTCTGACGAGCACGGCAAGGCTGTGATCAACCAGACTAAGTGCGTTTCCTGCGGTCAGTGTCTGGTTAGCTGCCCCTTCGGCGCCATTGCAGATAAGGGACAGATTTATCAGCTCATTCAGTCCATTCTGAAGGGCGATCAGGTCATCGCAATCGTAGCGCCCGCCTATGTGGGGCAGTTTGGTAAACACGCCACCCCCGAAAAGTTTGTCGCCGCCATGAAGGAGTTGGGCTTCCACCGCTCTGTGGAGGTGGCGGTAGGTGCAGATATGTGTACCATCGAGGAGGCCAAGGACTTCCTTGAGAAGGTTCCGGCAGAGCAGGCCTTTATGGCAACCTCCTGCTGTCCGGCGTGGCATTCCATGGTGCATAAGCTGTTCCCGGCCCAGAGCAAGAATATTTCCATGACCTTGACCCCCATGGTCTTCACCGCACGGCTGATGAAGAAAAAGTACCCCGGCTGCAAGGTGGTATTCGTTGGCCCCTGTGCGGCGAAAAAGCTGGAGGCCATTCGGGCGGATATCCGATCCGATGTGGATTTCGTGCTGACCTTTGAGGAACTGCAGGGTATGTTTGAGGCTAAAGAAATCGACTTTGAAACCATTGAGCCCTGTGAGATTCTCAACGAGGGCACGGCGGCCGGTCGTGGTTTTGCTGTTTCCGGCGGCGTGGCGCAGGCGGTTACCGATCTAATTCACCGCACCAACCCGGAGGTGGAGGTCAAGACCGCCCGGGCGGAGGGTCTGCGGGAGTGCCGCAAGCTGATGACCCTCGCTAAGGTAGGTAAGTACAACGGCTACCTGCTGGAGGGCATGGCCTGTCCCGGCGGCTGTGTCGCCGGTGCCGGTACGCTGCTGCCGGTGGATCTGGCGGCGAAGGTGGTTGGAAAATATCAGGACGAGGCCGATCAGGTCAGCCCTTTGGAAAGCCCCTATCGGGATACGGGCCACGGCTTGGATTAATAGTAAATCGGAACTGCTACAATGGCAGTTCCGATTTTTTCAATAAGCCATTGCAAGTGTTGCGCTTTTTTGGTAGAATGATGGAAAGATAAATTGTTGTTTAGCGACGCAGCGAAAACCGACATCTTTGTAGGGGAGGGTCTTGACCCTCCCACAATGCAAAGATTTTTGAACTGTATATTCTTTATGAATACGTTCTGTTTCCGTAAAACAACCAACATATCGA
>JBGVKN010000084.1:0-63329 GCA_045123795.1 Faecousia sp.
CACAACGCAACAATTTTTGAGCTGTATATTCTTTATGAATACGTTCTGTTTCCGTAAAATAACCAACGTATCGAAGTGTTTTAGGTTTTTGGGAGGGTCAAGACCCTCCCCTACGGAATTCGTGTCCTAACCCTGTAAACAACAATTTACCACTCTACGAACACCCCCCGGTGCGCAAGTGCGCACCGGGGGGTGTTTTTTGTCACTGAGATGTCACGGCAAGCCGATCAAGTGCCGAAAGGCTTTTGCTGTTTCACCGCTAAGGAACGCATGCCCCTCGTCGCCAAACAGCACCCAATGGGTCGAGTCGGCATCGTACACAAACCCGTCATGGTTTTCCACATAGCGCATACTGCGAATCAGCTTATCCTGGCGGTAGATCTTGACGCTGCCCTCCTGAAAATGCGCACAGCAGTAATCCGTGTAGGTTGCGTCTAGCGTTCCACGGCAAAAAGCCTGCACAAAGTCCTGATCTGTGACCGTATAGGTTCCACCCCGGAACTCGATCACAATTTTATCCGCTCGCATCATATCCCATTTATCAAAGCTGATACTGATGCAGCCGCCAGCCATTCCGGGTTCACCCCCTACACTCACAAAGAAAGATCCAATCCAAACAGGCAAGGCGATCGCCGCAATGATCGCCACGATCAGTAATCCAGCTTTGAGAATATTCTTTAATTCGTCTGACATTTACTCCGCCTCCGTTTCGTAAGTGTAAGTATCCGGGATGGCAATGATCTTCGAGGAAAAGTCCTCCGTTTTGCCGTCACCAAGAACTGCTGCTCCGGTGTAGTAATAGATCGGTTGAAGAATCTCACATCCTTGGTGATGCTGGTTGACCAGAAGCAGCTTTACCTGATCGAACCGCAGTTCTTCGATCATGCCTGACGGCTCAAATCCTGATCGCTCAAAATCAAAGTCATCCGGGGTCTTGAGCCTGGCGGACGCATCTTGAAGGGATACCAGATCCATGGTTCCGATCTTTTCGTAGTCATACAGCCTGATGCTGACCCCCACAAGTCCGCTGCCATCTAAATACAGCATACACTCGTCAGCGCCGGTTACCCGGACACCATCCAGCGCTCTGCGAAATTGAAATCCAGCTCTGGTAATGTGAGAGCCTTCATGATCGCTGATTGTGATGGTATGCCCGATTCCGGCACATTCGTACTCGCCCTCCATAAAGGGAATCTTCCTGAACAGTTCCCACGCCAGTGCTTCTCCTTCTTCTGCCGTCATCTCGAAGTAGCCACGGTCAACATTCGTATAGGAGGTCAGACTGATATCAAGATAGTTTCCGTCCACCTTATACCGGGAAAAGCGACTGCCCTCAAATCCAAGATTACGGCACATTTCTTGAGCCGTTTCCTCGGAGATAATTCGTTCTTTGATTTTGTAAATGGGCAGTTGGGTGGGAAAGGTTTCGTTCGTGTTATTGGTCACGACTGTATCATCCCGGATGCAGCCCAGTAGCTCGTTTCTATAATCGCTTTCAAAGTTGATGCGCTGATATTTGCCCAGCCTGGAGCTGCAGCCACAGAGCAGTGCACCGCACAACAGCAGAACTAACACTCGTTTTTTCATCGTATCCTCCCTCCTGTGCAGAAACCCTTGTTTACACATTCATTATATCAAAATTGGGGGAGAATACAATTTAAGATATTTTTAAAGTTGCTCCAGCCTGACCTCCACCGGCGCATGGATGGTCATGGTGTCCACTTGGACTTTGCAATCCATCGCCAGAACCTGCACGCCATTTTCCGCCGCTTCCCGCAGTGCCGCACCGAAATCCGGGTCGGTGGCATCATTGGGGTGCAAATATCGGACGCCCTCCATCTGAATCACGAACAGCACATAAGCACCGAAGCCTTCCCCAGCCGCCCGGGTCAGTCCCCGCAGGTGCTTGGCACCCCGCTCCGTGGGCGCATCAGGAAAGGCGCAGACCCCGTCATTTTCCAGCGTCACGCCCTTGACCTCCAAAAAGCAAAGCTGTCCGTTCCGGGTAAAGGAAAAATCGTACCGGGAGTCGCCGTGGACAGTTTCCGCCTTCAAATTTTCTATCGCCCCCAGTCCGCCACCCAGCAGCCATTCCCGTGCTGCGGCGTTGGGTGCCTGAGAATCCATATTGATGAGCCGCTGGCCCTTTTCCACCGTGATCAGGTCGAATTTGGTCTTGCGCTTGGGGTCATCCGCAACCTGACACCAAACCCGAGCCCCCTCCGGCAGCAGTTCCCGACACCGCCCGGTGTTCTTTACATGGCAGATTTCACGCTTTCCGTCGATCTGCACATGGGCAATGAAACGGTTCGGCCGTGCCAAAAACCGCCCCTCCACCATTTTTCCATACTTCATAGGTATCACATCCTTCCCCGCTATTTTATCAGATTTTTGTCCGTAAGCCAATAGAAAACCCTTGACAATCCAAAAAAACGTGCTATAATCTATTCTGTTCCAATACGGAGGCATAGCTCAGCTGGTTAGAGCGCATGCTTCACACGCATGAGGTCACAGGTTCGAGTCCTGTTGTCTCCACCAAAAATCCCACGAAAACAAATCGTTTTCGTGGGATTTTTCTTTGTTTTACGAACTTTTCGCAACCGTCAATTTTTCTGTTTTCTGACTTGTTACAGATTTGTTACTAACCGTAATTTTCAGATCCAGTCCCTCGGTGGCTTTCAGAATGTCGTCCAGCCCCAAATGTGTATAATATTTATCCGTTGTTGTAAGGTCTGCGTGACCCAATATCCGGCGCAAAGTCTGCTTATCCATCCCGGCCCGGATCGCCTGCGTGGTGAAGGTGTGACGGCAATCGTAAGGGGTGTAGCCGTGTAACTCCAGCTTTTCCATTAGCGCCTTAAACTCTCGCTTGGCGAAATTGGCGTAGGTTTTATTTCCGGCATATCCGTCAATCAGGCGCTTGCTGCCGCTGGATCTGGCCGCCGTCAACAATCGCTGATATGCGGCCAGCCCATCAGGAGCCACAGGAATGACACGGTTGCGCCCGGTATCCGTCTTACTGCCGCCGATGAAATACCGCTCGGCGCAGTTGCTCAGCGGCACGGTGAATAGCTCGTTCCCACGGCACCCGGTAGCCAGCAGGATCATAGTGATATCTGCGGCAGGATCGCCGCTGTCTTGTATTGCCTGTATCGCCTCCGCCGGAAACACTTTCCCTTTCGACTTCTGGGTAGCGGCAATAGTACAGAATTTGGAGTAGTTCACATGGCAGATCCCTTCCCGAATTGCCCATTCGGAAAGCTGGCCAAACAACTGCAGCACCTTCTCGCAGGAGGATTTAGAAAGTCCTTTCGCCTCCGTGTCGATAATGACCTTTTGAAAGTCAGAGGTTCGCAGACTGCGGAATCGCTGCTCGTGCAGTTCTTCGCAGTGCCCCATGGCAGTTTTGTAGTTGCCCTTTGCGGTTTCACCTATGGTGCGCTCATGCTCCGGCAACCAGAGGTCATGTACCTGCTTGAAAGTCAGGTTGAACTTATCTGTCACGTCTACGTCCGCCAGACGATCCAGAGCCTTCTGCGCCTCTGCCCGGGTGGCGTATGTGCCGACCTGGATGTCATTCTTCCGGGCCAGCCATGGCTTTTTGCGGTTCCCGGACAGTTTCGTGATGCAGCCAGTGCCGTTGGCCCGCTTTTTGTGCTTCCTCGGCTCTGGGGTTTGCCGTTTGCCGCAGAGGTGGCAGAACACTGCCCCATCCGGTAGCTCGGCCTTGCATTTGATACAGTTTTCCATTGTAAACTCCTTTCTTGACAAAGCAGATAGGAGGGGTTACAATAAAAGGGTAGAATCCTCCCTATCTGTGGTAAGTGTGGGTGTTTTCTATGTTTGCCCTTCCAGAGTTGCAGCTCTGGAAGGGTTTTTTATTTCGTGGCTCATCAGCTGCGTGGAGTTAGCAATGTTAATTCATCAATATACTCCAGCACATGGCGGAAATGCCCCAGATATGCTTCTGAATATTCACTAAGTGTTCCATAATGAACAATGGTAAGGTCTGCCAAGTCCATATAAGCAGAATACAACTCTTTTGCTTTAAGGAAACACTCTTCAAGCCCCTCCGGAGGATATTTTAAAGATTGGTATAATTCTGAAACAGCTATCACATTTAAAGCAACATCAGAGCGCTTGTTCGAAATATCCGCAGATGCATACAGCTTATCAATAGATTCGTTATAATCACTATGGAACACTCCATTGGTTTGCGTATAAGCAACGGTGTCCTCGTTATATTGTTGATATATTGTGTCGCTCCATACATTCATTGTCATATAACAAATGTCAGCAGCCACAATAGCTTCTTGCTTAACCTTTTCGGAAAACTCGTTGATTTTATAAATATACTCGGCATGGACCGCCGTTTTTTCCTGCTCCGCTAAAGATTGCTGTAAAATTGATTCTCTTAGAGCCGCTTCTTGCGACGCAGCTTCGCTCTCCTCTTTGATCATATGTGCAATAAATACACCAGCAAATATAAGCACAGCAATCACAAGTGTTATCACTGCAGCCACAAAGGCACCGCTTCTTCTGTGCTGATATCTTGGCAAAAGAACACGCTCGTTCGAGGCTTTAATAAGCGATCCATTTTCGGTGTTAAAAGGGAAGCCACACTTGGGACAAGTATTCGCACAAGATGAAACTTTTCGCTTGCACTCTGGACAAATAATAAGGGCCATATGGTCACCATCTTTCTTGCAATCTAAAAATACAACTCCTCCGCCACATTCCCATGGACGTAGAGGCAGATTGCTTTCTTCATAAACTGTTCGGTAACTCCGAACAGTTCCGCTAGTTCCCAGACCTCGGTGTAGCCCTCGGCCACTGCCTGATCCAGTTCGTCCTCCGTAATCAGCTGGCGGATCGCCCACTTGTCTGCCCGGTTCTCGTGCCGCTGGCGGCAATCAAAGTTGGAATAGCGGTTATAGAACGAGCCGGTGACGCAGTGCCCCAGCTCATGAGCCATGTGGACACGCTCCTGGGTGCTACCGTCTTGCACTTCGGTATCAATCCCAATATAGCAGTCTCCGCTATCTGTTTGGACCGACAAAGAGCCGAACTCCGGCAAAGGAAAGTTCCTGACCCTGATATTATTCTGTTGTGCTAAATAATACAGGGCCTGAATCTCCATTTCTACTCCTTTTTCTTGTCTGCCTCCTCTTGCTTGATAAAGGCAGCGAACTGTTTCACTCTCTCGTACATGGCATCGGTAATCTCACCGTCGCCACCAAAGAGGGCAAACTTAATATCATCGTCACTAACTGAGCGCTCGCCGAAACCGGTGGGCGCTTTTTCTGTTTCTTCGCCCAACAGGTATCCCACCGACACTCCGAAATAAGCCGCAATCTTCTGAGCATTTGCAGCAGAAATACCGGTCTGCCTGCCCATTTTGAGATCGGTCAGAATGCCCTTGCTCATACCGATGTCGGTACAGAGCTTGCCGCCTTTAATGCCGCGTTTATTGCATAGAGCAATAATATTTTCGTATAAAGTACCCATAACAGTACCTCCTGATTTGTTCAAAGCCTACAAAAGTACGGTAAACCATAAAATAGGCTTGACAAAGTACGGCAGTCGGTACTATAATGCAGATATAGCGAGTACGGAACGCCGTATTTATCAATGTTTGGTGGTACTTTCATTGTAGTACAGTAATCCGTACTTGTCAATAAGAAAAGTACGGAAGGAGGTCGATTTGGTGGATTGTTGCAAATTCACGTCTTTTGGTTTGTGCGTTAAGACGGAACTTCTGAGGCGTGGAAAAACGCAAACCTGGTTAATGAAGCGGATTGGTGAGGATACCGGTTTGTTTGTTGATGACAGCTATCTGTATAAAATCCTCACCGGCCAGCGCAACGCCCCGAAGATTGTCGAGGCAATCAAAGACATCTTGAACATCCCCGACGCGCCACAAGTATAGCACACCATATGTCCAATAAATCGGACAGAAAGGAGCGCATCCAAATGAGCCATCCCAAAAACACCACCGCCGAAATATTCCTTGAGTACAAAAGATCCGTAAAACAATCTTTCCTTAATGCATGTCGTGCACTTTACGGCAACCATGGTTGTACAAAACTTGCCGATGCTGCGTGGTACATCGCCACCAATGCTCCGGATGTCCACCGGTATCTGCAGGGCGACCTTGTCGGGGTGGATGAGTCCTACAAACTGCTTATGCACGCATTGACTGATGCATTTGCCATCGCTCAGATGCTGGCTGACATCAAAGCAACCTATCACACCAATGACACAGAGGGCAAGGGAACATCTTGTCTACTGATCAAGCCGATGCAGATACCAAAAAACGTCCGTAGATCGTCCCCTGAAGAAGGCTACGCCCACATTCTCCGTGGCCTTATTAGCTACCACGAGCGCATGACCATGGGCAACTATCCGGAGCGTGACTTCTATCTGGATGCCCTAAGATTTGCCCTGCAATGCGTGGAGGAGAAGCTTTCGGGATAAGATACGGCGCAGAGATCTCCTTACTTATCTCGCTCGAATACCTTGGCGTAGGCTTCTTTTTTACAAACTTCGCACTCTTTGCAGTAGTGCCAATTTCTGTCGCAGCCGTTAAAGCTGTTGATATCAATATACCACTGTCCATCTAGCTGCACTGGATGGAAATAGACGGTTTCTTCGATATCGCTAATAGGACAATACATTTTCACGGGTAGATCTGCACTTATCATTTGTCCTCCAATCCTCTCTGCGCCGTATCTCTTACAATTTTACACTTTTACCCCTCGCAATGCAATCCCCACACTTACCACATCACATACACACATACACACAAAGGAGGCAAAACCAATGACTAAACCCCGAATGACCATCCCCGAAGTTTGCGACGATATGCGACGCCGGGGCATGAGCCTTGGACACAAGACCCTTTCTGACGGTATTGTGTCCGGCTTATTCCCCTTCGGTCAACTGATCGGCCTAACCCCCACCGGGCGCAGATCCTTTATGATCCTGCGAAAGAATTACGAAGCATGGGCCGATGAAAATCTCGGTCCCGTAATTCAGCATTAAGGAGGAACCCCAATGACTGAATTTAACTATCGCACCACCATCAATCACCAGCTCCAGCTGGACGAGGCCGAAACGCTCCTGAGCCGCTGCGAGGCGAGGCGCCGCCAAAGCGCCCGCCGCATCAGCAAGGCGTTCCGGAAGGCTGTAACAACCGTCGCCATCGATGCCGCCCTGATTGGTGCCATCCTCGCATCATCCGTCGTTCTGCTGACCTGTATGGTCGGCTGATAAAAACTGGAGCAGGCTTATGCAAAGCGCTCCGCTGTATGAGCTCCGCCGCAGTGGTGAAACGCTGTGCCGATCTTCAATCCCTAATCTGGGTTACACCCCAGAAACCTTAAAGAACATGGCACGGAATGGAATACACCTTTACTACGACGGCAAGAAAGTAAAAAGCCGCCGACCGGAGTAGCAGTCCGGTCAGCGGCAAGGGGTGGAATGGATCCACTTCGAATATATCAAAATTTGGAGAAAATGTCAATGAGTGAAACAAAGTATTGCTATCTGGTTACCGTGGATACGGGCGAAGGCCTGCGTGTGGCACACGTCGATCGAGAGGCCTCCTCGGTACATAACGGCGACATGGTGTCCATCGATACCGGGGAGATGGGGATTGCTGTTGCGGCGATTTTCACCGAGGAAGGCGGCGAGGATTATTCCTTCATTGCCAACCTGAGCCCCATCTATGAGGCTACCGGCATTTGGCGCCACGCCTGGACACGGGAGGAAGCCGATGAACCTGCCTGATTGCTACGATCCTGCCGTGCAGGAAGATCGGCGGCAGGCTGAATGGGATGAATTTGCGGATATGTTGCCGGTTTGCACTCTGTGCCGCCGGCGTCTATACCCCGGTGATAAATTCCACACCGCAAAGCATACGGTCGTCTGCCCCCAATGTCTGGAGGAGCTGAACGGCAACGAAGACGAAGTGGAGGTGGCATAATGCGAGAATGCGAACATTGCGGTGCCACATTGGACCCGCAGGAGATCTGCGATTGCAGACGTAGCGCACCCGAAGAAATCGCCCTCCGCTGTGTAACACCCCCGGTAATCTCTGAAAATCTCACCGCCATTACAGCCTATGTGGGCAACGCCCTTTCCCAGCTTGCATCCCTTCCCCGAGATAAAGAAGGCTGCGCCACAGCCAAAGCCCTCAGAGCCGACCTGCGCCGTCGGTTCGAGGCTTTGGAGGATCAGCGCAAGGCTGTTAAAAAGGCCGTCATGGCTCCTTATGAAGCCGCTGAGCAGGCTTACAAGCAGAAGATATCCACCCCCATCAACGCCGCGGACAAGCGGTTTAAAGACTGGATCGACGGCTACCAGAACGAGGTCAAGCAGAACTGTCAAGATGAATTGCAGGCTTATTTTGACGAGCTGTGCGCCGTCCTGCATATCGATTTTGTCACCTTTGAGCAGACCGGCGTTGTGGTAGACATGGCAACTGCCAACCTGAAGGACCCCAAAAAGGCCCGAAACACCATCCACGATTTTCTTAACCGCATCGAGGATGACCGGCACACCATTTCTACCATGGAGCACGCCGAGGAGATCATGGCAGAGTACAAGCTCTCTCTGTCCCTCTCTGCCGCCATCGCCGCCGTCAATGATCGGCATAAGCGCACAACACAAAGCGCCCAAGAACTGGCGCAGGCCGCCCAGCGCACCGCCAAGGCAGAAGAAGTGCGCCAAGCCGTCTACATTGAGGCTCCGGAGGTTATCCCAAGCCAAGAGCAACTCTGCAAAATTACGCTTTCCATTACCGGAACCGTCGAAAAGCTGCAGACGTTGATCGCTTTTCTAGACGGAAATAATTACACCTACAACGAGGAGGAATAGCCATGTCCGAAGAATTTAAAAGCACCCCCGAAACCGCCCAGCCCGTCCCCGAAACCAGCATGGATGAACTCCCTATCCAAAGTCAAGATCCCGTTGCGTTGTCTGTTGCTGTACCCACTGCCGTCACCATGTGGAATGACGTAAAAATCATGAACCTGTCCTTCCGCACAGCGAAAATGCTTTCCTGCTCCGCTCTGGTGCCGGATACATACCGAAATTCCCCCGAGAACTGCCTTGTGGCTATTGATCTAGCAAACCGCCTGGGGTTATCTCCGCTGATGGTGATGCAGAACCTTTATGTGGTCAAAGGGAAACCCTCCTGGTCCGGTTCTTTCTGCGCTGCAGCGGTGAATGGCAGCGGCAGATTTACGCCGCTGGAGTTTGTTTTTGTAGGCGAACCCGGTACGCCTACCCATGGCTGCTACGCAAAAGCAAATCGCCGTCTCAATGGCGCTGCCTGCGTTTCTGATACCATTACTATGCAAATGGCAAAATCCGAAGGATGGCTCAATAAAGCAGGCTCTAAGTGGCTGACGATGCCGGTTCAGATGATGATGTATCGAGCCGCTGCTTTTTTTGCTCGTGCTCACTGCCCGGATATCTTGCTCGGCATCCCGACATACGAGGAGGTTCAGGACGTGCGCGGATATGATGTCTCTACATCTGCGCCCGACGCCCCCAAGAAGGTGAGCCTCAGTGACCTGTGAAGTCATTGCCACCGGCAGTAAAGGTAACGCCGTCCTTCTGGATGGCGCATACCTCATAGACTGTGGCGTGCCTATGGGCAAGCTCACAAAGTACATCAAAAAACTTCGGATCGTATTTCTAACTCACATTCACATGGATCACTTTAACGCCAGCACCATCCGAAAGCTCCATGAGCGCCGCCCCGGCCTGCGATTCGTTTGCTGCCGTAATCTGCTGGTGCTTTTGTGCGCGGATGCCAAGGTCAATCCTGATAACGTTACCGTTCTGGAGCCAGGGCAGACGGCGGTGTTTCCTCACGAGCCCGGCGGAGAGCTGCGAGTATCGCCCTTCGAGCTGATCCACAACGTCCCCAATGTGGGGTGGATCTTCCGCAACCCCGGCGGTTCCGCTCTCTACGCCACAGACACCCAGTATATCCCCATCGAAGCCCCAGAGCTTGACCTGTACATGGTTGAGTGTAATTACAAAGGCGACGATCTGGAGCGCCGTAAGGAGCGCAAGCAGGCCACCGGCGGCTTTATTTACGAGGACACAGTAGCAGTCAGCCACATGTCCTTTGAAACGATCATGGGGTGGTTGTCCGTTAACGCCACACCCCACAGCAAGGTGGTTTTTCTCCACCAGCATATTGAGAAAGAGGAGGCGCTTTGCGATGGATGAACGTGGGCAATTTACCTTCTACAAATCCTATTGGGATGCCATTGAAGAGCTCCCCGCCAAATCCCAGCTCCCCATCCTCAAAGCCATCATCCGCTACGCCCTTTTTGGCGAGGAGCCCACATCTCTCTCCTCCGTCTGCCGTGCTGTGTTTTTGCTTGTGAAGCCCACGCTGGATTCCAGTCGGAAGAAGGCAGCCAGTGGCAAGCAGGGCGGCAAGTCCGCTAAAGCAAGCAGCAAGCAAAACGAAAGCAAACCGCAAGCACCCAGTAAGCAAACCGCAAGGGAGAAAGAGAGAGAGAAAGAGAAGGAGATAGAGATAGAGGGCGAGAATGATAAAAGAAGCACCAGTGAAGCGCCCGCCTCTTTTGACGGACGAGCCTTCACGGCCTTCTGGGATGCTTACCCATCGAAGATAGACCGCAATGCCGCATGGGAAGCGTGGCGAACTCTTCGTCCCGACGCCGCTACGGCACAGGCCATTCTTAGGGCGCTGGAAGCGTGGAAAACGTCTAGCCAGTGGACCGAGGACGGCGGGCGGTTTGTCCCCCAAGCCGCCAAATTCATATCCAAGGAGCATTGGAAAAGTCCTCCATCGGTGCAAATCGCCGCAAAGAGCGAGCGCCAGATGGACGAGGACGAGCGTGAAGCCATTCGCCGCATGATGGAGGAAGCGCCATGACCTACCCCTCACCATGCGAACGCTGCGACCGGGATGAATATGGCTGCCCCGGCTGCGATGCCTGGCGCACACGCTACCTTTACCGCCAGAAGCAGATCAACGCCTACGCCCGGAAAATCTGCCAGCCCCAGCCGGTGGAGGGCAAGGCCTTCTGCTACTGCCACCCGGACGAATACCGGAACTACTTACGCCACAGCCCCTGCGAGGGCTGTAAGGCAAACAAAAAATGCAACACCCCCTGCGCCGCCTACCTGCAATGGTGGGATGCCCGGATGGGGTGGGTTAGGAGGAAATATGGCTAAAGTAGTTCGACACCTGCGTGAAGGGCAGGCAGAATTCCAGAAGGTTTTCGCCAAACTCTGCAATACCAAGAGTGCCTGGCAGGCGTGGAGCGACTTTGTAGAGATGACGGCCATCAGTATTTCCAACAGCTGTGAGATCCGCAGCAAAGTAAAACAGGAGCGAGAAGAACGGTATATGTCCATCATCGGACAGTACAGCAAAGGGGAACAGGCTCTATTCCCCGAGCTCCTGGGGATACTGGTGGCCTCTCTTGAAAGGGACTCGGAGCAGGACTTCCTAGGTGAAATGTTTATGGCTCTGGAATTAGGTAGTCACTGGCACGGGCAATTTTTCACTCCGTACAATGTCTGCAAAATGATGGCGAAGGTCAATACAGCCGATGCTAAGGATAGGTTAGCAACAAAAGGATGGATAGGCGTCCATGATCCGGCATGCGGAGCGGGAGCAACCCTGATCGGTGCACGAAATGCCCTTGAGTTGGATGGGATAGGGGGGACACAGGCGTTTTTTGTTGGTCAGGACATTGACCGGACAGCGGCTATGATGTGCTACATTCAGCTATCCCTACTGGGCTGTGCCGGCTATGTAGTAATCGCTGACACTCTAATCCATCCCGTTACAGGTCCGATGCTGTGGCCGAACCTAACCGAGTACCAGGATGCGTGGTTTATGCCACTTAATTTCTTGGAGCCTGCCTGGGTGATGCGGCTCAGTCAGACCTGGCGTGGGATTGATGTGGAAAACGAAACCAACTGGCGAAAAAAACTGGCAGATTCGCAAAAGGATGCGAAAAAGGTTCAAAAGAAAGTCGCTGCCAAACCGCCGGAAACCGTTGCCGAAAAGCAGCAGATGTCACCACTGCCTATCAAAGACGCTGATGATGGGCAACTGACACTGTTTTAAGGGGGTGGCCCAATGAACAGCGACCAAATAAAGGACGAGGTCGTACGGAAGATTTTATCTGCGTGTGTTACGTGGATGGATGATCAGGAACGGCAGCGGCTAGATGGCATATTGAGAATGGCCCTTTATCGGGTGACACTCTCCAAAGAAGAAACGGCTTTGTCCACGGAGATTCGGATACCAAACGAGGAATATCTGAAACAGTTTCTTGCCATCAAAATGGTTAAGGGACTCTCTGAAAAAAGTCTGAAACTGTACGCAATGACGGTACGAAGACTGTTTCAGTACGTGGATAAGCCGGTACCTGATATGACATCCAACGATATCCGGGTCTACCTGGCAATCAGAAAAACCAGGGACGGTGTAACGAACACGACATTGAATGGCGAGCTTCTGAATTTGAGGTCTTTTTTCTCCACTCTCCACACGGAGGAGATATTGCCTCATAACCCGACAGCGAAGATCGACCGCATCAAAGTGGAGAAGCGGCAAAAAGAACCTTTTTCAGAGATGGAGGTGGAAATGCTACGGAAAGCTGCATTGAACCCTAAAACATCACTAGAGAACCCAAAACGAAATCTGGCAATTATCGAAACGCTGTATTCTACTGGTTGCCGGGTTGGCGAGCTCGTTACTATGAAACGCTCCGACATAAATGGGGAGCGAACGAAGGTAATCGGCAAAGGAAACAAGGAACGTTATGTATATCTGAATCCTCGTGCCCTAATCGCAATTCATGATTATCTCTCCACGCGGACGGATAATTATGACTGGCTGTTTCCTGGTGGGGAATTTGCGGATAAAACGGGGAAAGTGATAGATAAACCTCTGGATCAGGGCACGGTAGGCAGTATGCTACGCCATATAGGGAAACGGGCAGGAGTGGGAAATTGCCATCCTCACCGATTTCGGAGAACGGCGGCAACCATCGCTCTGCGTCGAGGAATGCCGATTGAGCAAGTGTCACGGATGTTGGGGCATGAACAGCTCACTACAACGCAGATCTACGCCATCACAGACGATGATGATGTGCAGAATTCTCATAGAAAGTACCTTACTTAATTTGACGAGAGGACAATCAAGGCTGGAGGGACTATGACCGAACAAGCATTTGAAGCCATCATGGAGGCGGTGTGCAGCCTCTGCCACCATCCCTATGTAGAGACCGAACAAGAGGCGCTGGATGCCGTGTGCGAGAACTGCCCGGTGGAGTGTAAAATCCGGGCGGTGATGGAGGGAGTCTGATGGGCATGAGATGCACCGGAGAAAAGTGTCCGTTGAAGGAGCTGCTGGAAGAATTGCAGGGGGATATCCAATCTTGCACAGCGCACAATTGCCAGAATAGGACTGTGTCAGAGGCGGATGATAAACAGCTGAAGGAGGACGCATGATGGCTGTACTAATCAGCATCCACCCGGAGTGGTGCGAGAAGATCATATCAGGGCAGAAAACTTTGGAAATCCGTAAAAGCAAGCCGAAGCTGGAGCCACCGTTCAAGTGCTATATTTACTGCACTAAGGCTCCGAAGGGTTGGTTTCGTCTTTCTGATCCACCTGTGCAGCTGGATGGACATATTATTGGCGAGTTTGTCTGTGACAGTATCCGGTGCTTTGATGTTCCGTATCCTGCGTTCCAGAGACAATTGGATAAGCAAATTATGGAGCAATCCGGTCTGACCTACTACCAACTGCACCGCTACGCATATCACGATGCGTTGTATGGCTGGCATATCTCTAATCTTGTGATCTATGACAAGCCGAAAGAATTGAGCGATTTCTACATTTGGAAGAAGTGCAATGCTTGCCGAACGAGTGGTTACGAAAGCACGGCGTGCATTTATGACGAGGATTGTAAAGTACCGGCTTTGATAACACGACCGCCCCAGAGTTGGTGCTATGTTGAGGAGGCCACACCATGACCCTCATCTACAAACTCTGCGAACTGGCCCGGCATCCGTTCCGGCGGAAGATGGCCGTTGAAATTACTTTGGACAAAAACCTTTCCTGCACCCGGTTCTATACGTGCCGGGCGTGCGGGAAGGTGATTAGGGAGGAAAAGTGACAATGGACAAACTTGAAGACAAGGTTACTCGGTTTGCGTATGCTTTGTCCGATGTATATCTGGACGAGGAAGAACGGAACCTTTGTACTTTTGACAAGCTGGAGGTCGGGGATGATCTGACCGAGGATGTGACCGCTATGCTGTTGGCAATGGTGGTCATGTGCCAGAAAATGACCGACTTTGATGGCGATCTGATCGATTTTACCCATATGCTCAACAAACTGGTATTGCAGCACATCATTGAGGGGAAGGAGGATCCAACATGACACCACAAGAAGCCTGCGTACAGGCATTTGAGAATGGCCGCAAGAAAGGCGATGCGGAAGGGTACGCCAGAGGAAAGGCGGAGGCCTTTGCTGAATCTGGCGATCTGATCAGCGTAAAAGCGGCGAGAGAAACTTGCCAGCGCATTTTTAGTGATCCGGTGCTTATTCATGCGGTGGATACCACTCTGAAGAACACTCCGAGAGTCGTAGCCCAGCCGGTGAAGCGTGGGCAGTGGGTGAAACCATATATCAATCGCTATGGCCACCCTTGCCATTGTTGTTCAGAATGTGGATTTAAGGCATCGAATCAAGATAAACACTACTGCCCCAACTGTGGTGCCGATATGCGAGGTGAAGGCGATGCGTGAGATTTTGTTCCGGGGGAAGCAGCGAACAATGTTAGATTGGGTGGAAGGTACTGGCGTTTTTAACGATGGAACGAACACCTGGCTTTCCGCAAATGAGTCAAACAAGCCAATCGCTGGCGGCTTAAATCACAAAATCGTTTTGCCCGAAACCATAGGCCAGTACACCGGCCTGACCGATAAGAACGGCAAGAAGATCTTCGAGGGGGATGTGTGCCGTTTCTACGGTACTGATGGTTACTCTGATTATGTAGTATTCTGGGACGATACCGTCTCCCAATGGACTGTGCGCCAGATTGATCTTGGGGCAAAGGATGTGCTGGATGGCTATTTCACAGAGTGTTGTGAGATCATCGGCAACATCCACGACAACCCGGAGCTGTTGGGAGGTGTAGGCGATGGCTAAATCTGTAAGAAATCCTGATGGGTTGAAGGCGTGGCTCGTGAGGGAGAAAGACGAGTTTGCCGCTACGGTTGTTTTCGCCGAAACCCGAGGAAAAGCAAAAGCTATAGCACGATATACCGATGCGTGCGAAGACGTCCCGTATACTCACATTGAGGCGACGAGAATGCCGGAGGCAGACAAGTATTACCGAGAAGGCAAAGTCGAGTTGGATTGGAATGATCCGACGGATAGAATTGCCCTGGTCAAAGATTGCGGTTTTCAATGCGACTATGATGCTTTTGACTTGGAGGATTGCGCCGCCTGCCCCGCAAAGGAGCATTGCGATCTGTACATAAATCGGATGGACGATAGTGAGGAGGAATGACAATGGCAACTGAAAAGCGGCTGATTGATGCCAATCGTATTCCGTACCACAAATCAGGCTTTCCCAAAGGCGATGGCTTCGACAGCCGTCTGGATTGGGCATTCCGTGAGGATATCGACAAGCAGCCCACCGTGGATGCTGTTGAGGTGGTGCGGTGCCGGGATTGCCAGCACTACATGACCATCCATTGTACTTGTGACGGATGCTGTATCTCTGATGATTGGTACTGTGCTGACGGAGAAAGGAAAGGCGATGGATAAAGTAAAAGAAAAGCTGATTTTTATGCTTCTGGACGATGAGGGTGAGCCGCTGTATCGCTCGAAAGAAAGCGTGGAATGTCTTGCAGAGTACCTGATTGCCAACGGCGTAACGGTGCAGGAGTTGGATGGCTGCGAATATTGCAAAGAGGACAACGAAGGATACCGAAAGATGTTCGGTGCGTTTGCCATTACGAACCCTTTCCACGGTAGCGAATGGCTTATTACCACAGGACATTGCAAACCACGGCAAATCTGTTTCTGCCCAATGTGCGGACGGAGATTACCCAAACCGCCGAAAGGAGAATGATTATGGCTGATCCATTCCGTCCACCTGATTATCAGGTTGCCCACTGCGCCGACTGCGGCAATGAGGATCTGAAGCGCAATATGCAAACGCTATTCACAAAAGAACCCTACACCGGCCATGCCAAAGTGCTGTGCCACCTGTGCGACGGCTGTTTTCGGGAGCTGGTCAGTGGGTTGGATATTAAACAAACAACTAAGAGGAGGAAACGAAAATGAGTTACAACAACGAAACGAAGTGCGCCTGTGCGCCTGAGCCTATCCATCCGCCCGTACCGCTGACGGAGCTGATGATGGAAACCAACGAGGTTGGTCTTGCTATTCTGGCCATGGCGGAGAAGGTCGAGGGTAATCTGTTTGGTGAGGGCAACAGCCGGGAGGGTGTGAACCCTCCACCCATGTGCCTGCGCCATGCGCTGGATAACCACCGCAGTACGCTGATCCTTGCGGCAGATGCGCTGTGCCGGATCTGTAATCAGCTGGGTGTGTGAGGTGCTTCATGAAAATCCCTGAAAAAGTCCGCATCGGTGGTGTGGAGTATGCTATCAAGTATGAGCCGAACCTGCAGTTGGGCAACGACCTGTGCTATGGGCTTTGCAAGTACGACGACAGCGAAATTGTCCTCTCCACCACCGATGGCACGGAGCATCAGCGCCGGTGCAAGACCCTGTGGCACGAGATCCTCCACGGTATCCGCAATCACGCCGGTCTGGTGATCGAGAACGAGGAGGAAGTGGTGGAGATGTTCGCTAAGGGCATCTATCAGGTCCTTCAGGATAACGGCGCACGACTGTTTGATTTGAAGACGGAGTAGGAGGTGCTTTCTATTGGCCCGGGTTCGCATTATTTACGAAAGAACCTGCCCGATCTGCGGCAGAGTGTTCATGACATACCGCCAGCGCAAGAAATACTGCGACGTTCCGTGCTACGAACGGGCCAAAAAGCACCGGTGGTATCTCAGAAAAAAACAGCAGAGGAGAAGTAATTTATGTTAAATCATATCGTCATTATGGGCCGCCTGACCCGTGACCCAGAATATCGTACCACATCCAGCAGTCTTTCCGTTGCCAACTTCACCGTTGCTGTCGACCGGGATTTCTCCGGCAAGGACGGTGGAGAGAAGGAAACTGATTTCATCGACTGCGTGGCGTGGCGCAAAACCGCAGAATTTCTAACGAAGTATTTTACCAAGGGTTCCATGATCGTGGTCTCCGGTCGGCTCCAGATCCGGCAGTGGAAGGATAAAGAGGGCAATAACCGCCGCAGCGCCGAGATCGTCGCTGATAATGTCTACTTCGGCGAGAGTAAGAATGGCAACTCCGGCGGCAATTCTGACAACAGTGTTGCCAACCATGCGGCTCCTGCATCGAATTTCATACCACTGGATGGGCCGGACGAGCAGCTCCCGTTCTAGGTGATAACTATGCCGCACCCCAGCTGCCGATACTATTTTGGTGCTTATGTTTACACTCGGTGCTGTAATTACATATTTGTCACCGGACAACGCCGTCCATGCCCTCCCGGTAAAGATTGCACCGTCCGTGAACCGCCCAAAGGCGGCAGAAAAGGGCGGAAATAACCGCCCTTTTCTTTTGTTTTCCGAAATTTTTTTCGGATTCGGCCTAATATGTTACGGCATTATTTATTAAAATGGAGGTATCGCGCAGAAAGCAGGTGAACTCCATGTCTTTGTTGCATTTCTACACAATTCCCCTAGACCCTCGAACAAAGAAAAACCATCAGATGATCGCAGGCTCCGGACAGCGTTGCCCCTATTGTGGAAAATTTAAAAAGCAGTTCATCCGACAGGGCAAGGTGCATACGGAGTACATAATCAAAGCCTACCCCTATCTGATGCCCAAGCCGCCGGAGCCCATCGACACGCCCGTTCGGGTTCAATACCTTTTTTACATGGCTACACGCCGCAAGGTGGACAGTCTAAACCTTTGCGCGGCTGCCGACGATCTACTGGTGGAGGCTGGCATTTTGGCAGACGACAACAGCAATATCATCAAAAGCCACGATGGCACTCGGGTGCTTTATGACAAGCAAAATCCCCGGACAGAAATCTACATCCACGCCTGCGAGGAGGATACACAATGAGTACGAAAGTTTTTACTGTCAGCAAATTTCTTGGACTTAATCTGTCCGAAAACGGCTCCACCGGCTTAAAAATGGGCGAGGCATCCAAGGCTGAGAATTTTTACATCACCGATGACTTCAAGCTGAAAACTCGTCCGGGTGTGTCCGTTGTAAGGGGTGGCAGCATTGATTCGTACCCGATTGCCGCCATGTGGCAGGGCGCAATCAACGACCGCACATGGCTTCTCACTGTTTACGCACCGAAAGGTGCCCCTATGTTTACAATCGAATTCGGAACCACGGATAACGGCTCGCCTATATCTTTTGGCTCGCCGTTGCCCGCCGACACCAGCAAACCTGTAAAAATGTTCACCGTCGGTAACAAAATCTATGTGTGCGCCACCGCGGCTGACCAATTGCCGTCTATTATGGAGATTTCTTCAGATGGGGAGTATATCGCAAGCCGCACCGAAAATGTGCCGTATGCTCCGTTGGTTGTAACCGGCGGCTCCCCCGCCGGAGGCGGCACTACGCTAGAGCCTCTGAACATTCTCTCTGGGTTGGCTCGTATGCAGTTTTCGGCGGACGGCGAATCTTCGGAATATACCCTTCCTTCTATCTGCGCTGACGTTGTGATTGCCACTGTAGATGGTGAGACGTTGCCGGCTTTTAGCTACAACCCCGAAACCCATATTTTCTCATTTGATACACCGCCGGTTAAGGGTGTAAATAACGTAGAGTTCCTTTGCAGCATTGACAATGCAGACTTGGCGCAGGCCCGTGCGAAATTCCTCTCCATGCGACATCACGAGGCGTACAACGGTGCCACCGACACCCGGCTATTTTTCTATGGTGATGGCACCAACGTTTGCTATTACACTGGCGCTCCGGCCTACGGCGAGGGCCTGTATATCCCTGCCGGAAACGAAATTGCCGTGGATTCTTCCGCCAGTGCCATTACCGGTATGCGCCGTCACTATACACGCCTGATGGCGTTTAAGAAAGACGGCGCCTTTACCATCAATTATGAGCCTACTACACTGGAAGATGGCTCTGTTGTGGCCGGTTTCTATGTCCACCCCGCCAGTCGGGATGTGGGCAATGATATGAATAACCAGATCCAGACCGTCGGCAACTATCCCCGTACAGTCTGCGGCGGATCCCTCTTTGAGTGGAGGCATTCCGCATCCCACTATCAGGATGAACGATACGCCAAGCGAATTGGTGAACAGATTGCGCCGTATCTTCGGGCTGTTGATCCATCCAAGATCGTCACCTGTGACGACGATGCAACCCGGACATATTATATGTTCCTCAATGATGACGCTGGCACTGTTCTTGTAAATCGCTATGAGCTGGACGTTTGGACAGTCTACACCGGTGAAGTATTCAAAAATATCCGTTTTGCCGACGGCTTCCACGGTGACCTGCTATTCGCCAATGACAACACTGTTTTCTGCTTCGATCCTTCCTCTGCCTTTGATGCCCCGTTGGAGGAGGGCGGCGATAATGTCCCCATCGCTTGCACTTGGGAATCCGGGTATATGTCCTTCGGTGCGGATTATCTGCGCAAATACTCCAGCACTCTGTGGGTATCCATGCTGCCGGAACCCTCCTCCAAAATGGAGATCACGGTCAAAACCGACCGCCGGGATGAATACATGGTCAAGTCCGCAGGCCGTCCGCTTCTGGATTTCAGTGCTGTAGATTTCTCCAACTTCTCATTCCTCATTAGCCGCGCACCCAAAATCCAGCGCATCAAACTCAAAGTCAAAAAGTTCGTTTATTATAAACTGATCTTCCGCGTCAACACCCCCGGTGCCCGGGCTACCGTTCTGGGTTACGATCAGGAAGTCAGATACGCATCCAGCGTCAAATAAGGAGGTCCTTATGGTCAATGTCCAGCAGGTATTTGATACCGCCATCCACATGATGGACGAGCAGTCCGAAACCAGCGGTGCAACCGTCACCGCAGATACGCAGGAATATAAGCTGCGCACCCTGTCCATCCTCAATGCCGTTATGCCCGGCCTTTATCCCTATTCCGATACCTATTCCGTCATCGGCGCAGGCCGCCCTGTCTGCCCTGCCCTTTCCCAATCCGCCGGGCACAGCTCCCCGGACTTTACCCAGAACATTCCTCTGGATGATACGCTGGCTCTGGGCGTACTCCCTTACGCCCTTGCCGCCCACCTGCTGGCAGGTGAAAACGAGGAGCTTTCCGCATGGTTTATGGCCCGGTACAATCAGGCATTCGCCGATTTGCGCCACAAAATCCCTGCATCTTTTGAGCCCATCCCCACGCCTTATGGCCTGTTTTGAAAGGAGCGCCTATGTCTACTACTGAAGATCAGATCAAGAAAATGTATTCCTCCCAGCTGGCATCCCAAAAGGAGCAGCTGAAACAGGGCTATATGCAGGCGGATGCGGAATACGCCGCCGAAAAGGAAAAAGCCCAGAAAGTCACCGATGCCAACCTGACCCGTACCGCCGTGGAAGCGCAGAAAGCCGCCGTCAACAATGCGGAGCTGCACAACGCCTACGGCCTTTCTTCCGGCACCCGGGCGCAGGCACGGCTTGCACAGGAAAACCAGCTTCAAGCCGACCTCACCGCCCTGCGGGTGCAGCAGCAGGAGCTGGACACGGACGTGGAGCGCCAGCGCACTTTGCTTTCCCAGCAGTATCAATCCGCTATCCGTGAAGCTCAGGCAGAAAACGACCTCGCCAAGGCGCAGGCGCTCTACGAGGAGGCTCAGCGCCAGCAGGACGCACTTCTCGTCCGGCAGCAAGCCGCCGCAGCGCAAAAACAGGAGATGGCCCTCGAAGCCGCAAAGTTCATGGCTGATGCTGGTGACTATACCCGACTTGCCGCTATCTACGGCCTATCTCCTGCGGAGCTAAAAGCTCTCATGGGTGAGCCTGCTACTAAGGAGCCACCCAAAGTAGAGGCCCCCACGCCTGCGCCCACAACCGCTCCCCCAACCACTGAAAATGGAACCAGCACGACGAATATCTCCAGTTCGGGCCGTGAACACGGAGGCAGCTTCGGGAGCTCAAATTCCAAGTCGGGCAAGACTGACAACACAAAGAAATTTATCGCCAGCCACATGACGCAAGAGCAGGCGCAGAGCCGTGGCATTACCCGCAAAGAATGGCTGGCAATGATGATCAGCTGGTTGGACAGTACCGATTTTTCGGATGAAGAATACGAGTATCTGGAGCAGTATTATGGCATTGGTTAATGCTGTACGTGGAGGAAATGTATATGGGCAGTTATGCTGAGTATAAGGAAAGAAAAACGACGAACGCACAAGCCACCGATGCGCCCAACCATCAGGAAAAATCTGCATACCAACAGTACAAGGAGCGGAAAAAGACCACAAGCTCAGGATATTCGGTAGATACCGACTATCAATCGCTGATGACCGACTACAAGTCGTTTGTTGCTGCCGCTCAGACAGACAGCACAAATGTGGGATATGGAAACGCCCGGGGCTATTTAGAAGGGCGCAGCGCTACGGCGAAGGATCTAAGGGATCGTGCAAATAAACTGGCTCTTTATTTGCATTCCAATCAGGACGCTCTGGATGCAAAAGTCTACGAAAACGCAATCTCTGATATCGAGACTGTCGAAAAAGAAATTGGAACCATTATGGATTACTTTGGCGACAATGCTCGGTATTTTTCCCAGTGGGCAACGGAAGACGATTATAACGCCTATATTGCTAACAATGCCGCAGTAAAACAGGTGCTTAGTGGTTACGATAAAACGGCCCATGCCGCCGAAGCACAGGCTGGCTGGGAAGACTATAACGCCACGCAAAAGCAAATCGCCGAGGACAAGCAAAAAGCCGAGGAAGATAAATCGTGGTTCGATAAACTAGGTGAATATCTGGGCGGCGCTCAAGATACGTCGCTGCCCGTCCACTTGACCGGGGAAATCACCAAAGGCGTGCAGGAACAAGATAAAAAGCTGAATTCCCCCACGGATGACTGGACCGAGGATCAGAAACTTACGTTCGGCTATCTGTGGAAAACCAACCGTCAAAAAGCGTGGCAGTATGGCCGGATGGTCAACACCGAGCGAAACCGGCAGGCCGAGCAGGCAAAATTACAGCAAATTCAGGATACCGCAACCAAAAACTTTGGCTCCGGCGTAGCGCATACTGTTGGCTCTGTTCTCTCCGCCCCGTTGGGGCTTGCTGACACCATGGGTGACATGATTGAAATGGGTGCTCTCGGCCATCTGTCGGAGGTTGACGGCGAGATAACGCCTAATGAATACTCCGAGGCAGTCAAGGGCGGCATTACCCAGCATCTGAATGAGAAGGGCGGCACACTCAGCGATGGCATCCCCATCATCGGCGGAAAGGGTTGGGGCGATGTGTACGGCCTTGGAACCAGCATTGCTCAGAGTATGCTTTCTGCCCACACCGGTGGTGCTGGACAGGCCCTTATCACTTCCTTTGGCCCCGCCGTGCAATCCGGCATTGAAAGCGCAAAATCCCGAGGTGCAACCGATGAGCAGGCAATGTCCTTTGGTTTAATGTCCGGTCTTGCTGAGGCACTTGCGGAGCAGATCGGCGTGGATAACCTTCTGAAAATCGGTTCTGCCAGCACGCTGAAGGAGCTGTCGCTCAACATTCTGAAGCAGGGCGCAGCAGAGGGATTGGAGGAAGGGATTACTTCTCTGGCCACAAGCTTTGCGGATCAGCTCGTCATGAAGGACAAAAGCGAATACAACCTTGCTGCGATCATGTACATGAGCAACGGCATGAGCAAGGAAGAAGCAGAAAAGCAGGCGTGGCTTGACATGGCAGAGGGCATATTGTTTGATATGCTGGCAGGCTTCACCTCCGGTGGCATTAGCGGCGGTCTGGAAACGGGCGTTAAATCCACTCTGGCGGCACTTAATAAAAGTGATACATCAACACCTGCCACTCCAGAAAATGCGCCCAGCGCCAATCCTTCGCCCGAGCAGGCCCCTTCGGATGTGAATGATCTGGTGGACAGCGCCATTGCGAGTATCCACAACGCTCCGTCTGATCCCATCAACGCAGCGGTAGAGGCTTTTAAGGCCACCGGCACTGTCACCAACAGTCAAGCCCGGGATATTCTCAACAATGGCCGTGCCGTCACGCAGCTGATCCAGCAGACCGGTATCAAACTTCCGGACACCGCATCCGGTCGCCGCGCTGCCGTCAAAGAAGCCGTTACACAGATGGCACAGCAGAGCACCGAACCCATTGACACCGCCCAAAATACAGATTATGATAATAAAAACGACACAGGAGGAACGACTTATGCACAAACAGGAACAGACAACACCCATAGCGCAAGGCCGTTTGGCGCAAACAATGAGTTTGCAGGAGTTCAAGCAGAAAGTCGAGGAGCATCTTTTGAAGATATCCGGCAGCAAAGCCTCTACACAGATGAAAATGAAACTGTACGAACCAGACTTTCCGCAGCTTTGGCAGGAGAACTGGAGCGTAGAGGCTACCGCCACGGGAATGCTGATGGGCTACATCTAAATTCCGGCCGGGGGCAGACCTTTGAAGTGCTGACCGTGGACGCAAACACATTCCACGATATTTTTGAGGTCGCCCGGAAATACACACGGAATGGAGAGCTGGTCGATCTTCACAGCGTGAAAACCACAGAAGACGGCATCGGCTATGAAGAATGCGAAAACTATCTTTCTGCCGACGGCATGAGTGGTTTTTGCATCACTCCGGATGGCGATTTGATCAGTGTTTTTAACGCAGATGCATCCAAAAAAGGGTTCTTGCGTGCCATCGCTCCGGTGGTGAAGTCGAAAGTCAAAACCCTTGACTGTTATATGTCCCAGCAGCAGCCACTTCATGAGATCTACGAAAAAGTGTTCGGCATGAAGGTAGCATCTGTCATGGATCATAATATGGACTACGATCACGATGGGATTGCCGCAAACCACAACAACCCAAAGGTTGCCTTCATGGTCAATTCCGACAAGGCTGTGGAACCGGCATTCTTCGGCAAGGATGACTACGATGCCGCCAAGGCCTATCGTGACAGTTTGATGGATGGCCCCACCAATCTAGCTCCCCCTCCGCCTACAGGTCCTACGGAAATTGGCTCTGCTATGCCCCACGCCACTGGTGGCAGCAAAGTATCCAAACTCTATTCCAACACCTATAAAAACGCCACTGGCGAAGCGGTTCAGGGCATTGGACAGTGGGCGCAAGAGCTTGACCCAGACATAACTCGGTATGATCCGGTATCGGAAAAAGAAACCTTTAGCGAGGCCGTCAGCCGCGCCAACAGTCCCGAAGCCCGGGCTGCCGAGATCGAAAAACTTCTCAATAAAGATGGTTGGACCGGTGCCGATAATGACACCGCCTATATAATCCTCGACAAACTCCGGCAGAAGGGCGATACTGTGAGTTTTGCTGCCTTGGCAGCAAAACAGCGCAGCCAGAACACCACTGCTGGCCAGTTAATCCAATCTAATGCGAAGTATTCTCGGGAGAATTTAACCAAGCGCACTGTGGATGCATTCGATACCCTTTCCGATATGACTGAAAAGGACGTACCTAAAAAGTTCTGGAAGGATCAGGGTTTTAGAGCATGGAAACAGGAGATGGGCGAAACCATTCTGGATATTTCGAATCAATTAGAAGATGCCGCTGAAAGCGGCTCTGTTGAGGACGTGCGGCAGGTCATCCGCTCCTTAGCTCAATTCCGCCACACCACTGCGTGGCTTGGATTGTCCGACAATTTGGCAAAGGTAGCAGAAAGGGCGTTGAATAGTGTTGACGCTGATACCGCTAAGGCCTTGGCCATGGCTCAGCTTTCCCAAATTCCTGAGGATTTCCGCAAGCGCCCGGTAGGTCAGATTATTGAAACGATTCGTGTCCATAATATGCTGGCTGCCCTGACCACGGTTGGGCGAAACCTGTTCGGTAATGCTGCGTGCGGCCTTACGGATGCGCTGTCTGATTCTACGGTGGCTCGTGGTTTAGATATCCTTGCATCCAAGGTTACCGGGCGACGCACTATTGGCAACGACGTAGTGCAAGGAAAGGCGTACCTTGAGGCAGGTTGCAAAGCTGCGGAACTTGCGGCTCTGTGCGTAGAACTAGATATCCCTATGGATGCCGAATCCCGGTTCACGGAGGGGTTCACACGGACATTCTCCCCCCAAGGGGGGCCTGCTACCCGGCTTTTAGGAGCTTACGAAAAGGTGATGCGGTACAATCTGGAGGTTACGGATCAGTTCTTTTTCGGCGGAACTGCTGGTGCCGTGGATCAGAGCCTGCAAAAACTGGGAGCTAAGGCAAAGCTGACGGATGCGGAGCGAGAGGAATTAGCCCGGCAGACAGGTCTCCGCCGCACCTTTAAGGAGGATCGGGCGTTGGCTAGGGGAGCCTCAAAGATAAAGCAGGGGCTGAATGAATTTGGCGGAGATCACATTGCCATGGGCAACATGACCATGCCTTTTGCCCGTACTGGCTCCAATGTGACCCAGACTGGCGCAGATTATACCGGCGCAGGTATCGCTATTGGCTTAAAGGAGCTCATCCAGCTCCGTCAGGATGTAAAAAATGGACTTTACGGCAAAGATGGTGTAAAAACCGATTCCAAAACCGGGAAGAAAACCACCCTCGCAATGGCTCAGCGACGAGCTGTCGCCAATATGGGGCGAGGCCTTACTGGTGTAGGGTTGACATCGTTGTTTACCGCCGCTGCGATCTTTGGCATTCTCAAAGTCCATGACGACAAGGATAAAGACGCAAAAGCGCTGGATCAATCCGACAATCTTTCCGGCGCACAGCTTAACCTAAGCGCCCTTCTTCGGGGTTTAACCGGTGGCGATACCGCATGGCTGGATGGGGATTGCACGGTCAGTATGGACTTCTTGGAGCCTTTCAACTCGCAAATGTATCTGGGTTATGCACTGTCGCAGGAGGAGAATTTCGGAGATGCCGTCAAGGCGTATCCCGGCCTTACCGTAAAAAGCTTGTGGCAGTCCATGTTGGATATGCCTATGGCGCAGACGCTCTCCAATATAGAAAACCTTTTCACAAGCGATAACCCCACGGACGCAGCGGGCCAGTTGCTGGGGGACTACGCCTCTGGCTTCGTTCCTTCATGGATGCGCCAGACTGCTTACATGGCAGACCCCTATTACCGGGATACTTCCGGTGACAACGTATGGGAGAAAGCAGGAAAACAAATCTTGTCCAGAATTCCTTTCGCAAGCCAGACCCTCCCCAAAAAACTAGATGGGCTGGGGCGGGAGCAACTGCGTCACGAAGGCGGTCTGTCCGGTTTCTTCAACACTTACATCAATCCCGGAAAAGTCAGCCAGATTAGCGTGGGCAATATTGAAAAAGGCATAGATCGGATAGCGGAAGCTTCTGGCAAAGCAACCATCTACCCCAACTCCACTGTTCCCACGGAGTTTTCTTATCAGGACGATGCTGGAATAAAGCAAACTGTCCCCCTTGAGGGCGAAGATCGTGAGATATACCAGCAAACTTACGGCGAAACCGTAACTCTTGTGTACGGCGACCTATTGGAGATGGATTATTTCAACTCTCTGGACGGGAAAACACAGGCATCCATCATGGAAAGTGCTTTGGATTATGCTACCAAGCTTGCAAGGGCCTCTGTATCTGATTATTCAGATATCCCGGAATACATCAGAGAAAAGCCCCAAAACATGAGTGTGGCGGAAGCACTTATACGTAATAAACTGATAGGCACGACCACCACGTACACCGACATTCCAATTTCCTCTGCTGTCTATGTGGATGATCTGCTGGACGGTCTAAAGGAACTCCCCCGGGAAACGAAAGCCGACGGCACCACCTATGCCAACGTTCGGGATATTCAGAAAATGGAGGCCATCGTAGCCGACGACAGCCTTTCAAAATACGTTGACGATCTGCTGCGCGACATCCTCGACGCTGGACCAGAAGCGAAATACGAAAAGGCGCTGGATGCCGGATATACCGCAGAGCAATTCGTTGGGGGCTACCGCCAGTATCTCGATATCGAAGGTGAAAACAAAAAACAATCCATTATCCGCTATTGCCAGCGTGAAATGGGCATGAGCTACGCCGCCGCAAAAAAGCTCTACGATATCTATAGTTCCAAAACAGCGGACGAATAAACGCACAAAACCACCCCTCCTCGTTTGAGAAGGGGTGGTTTTCATACATATTATTTACCTCGGTACACCTTCAGCCGTTCCCACGTTGCCTTAAACTTATCAAATCCGAACATGGACGCATAGGCCACAAAGATGCCCAACACAACTGCGCCGACGGCGTAGTACCACATGATGGTGATTTCCAGCACTGCACACAGGATAAGTACCGCCAGAATGGTGACGATCAGAGACACGACCACCGCCACGATGTTGGTCGGCACCTTGGGGAAAAGGTTCTTGACGACCTCTACAATGATGGTGGTGGCAAAGACCAGCAGAGCCATGACGGCCAGCAGGACACTGCCGTACTCGAAAATGATGTTGATCAGGTTAGTGTAATCCATTTTGTTTCCTCCTTAAAGAAAATCATGTTTTTTCATCCGCTCGTCATACACACGCTCGATATTGGCGATTGCATGGACGGCGCGGCTGTTTCTGTAATCCTCGTGGGTTTTGCAAAAATCATTGTACCAATCGATTTTGCTGAGGATTTCCACGAACTCCTCTTTGGTGTGTGGGATGCTACGGAGCAGTTCATTGTTGAAATGAAGAATACTGGCCCGGACTTTATCAGCTTCTCGCTCATCATCCAGCTTGATGTGGCTTTCCAGTTTGGCCTGGGTTTCCTTCTGATCCTTCTCCATGGTGGACAGCTTGCTCAGCACATCCGCATTGAGCGATCTGCAGAACGCACGCCAGATCCATTTCAGAGCCTTCCCCAGCCAGCTCCACGGATTGATCTTGAGGGGACTGATCTGGAGCAGCGTCGGCAGCCCCAGAGCAACACACCATGCGATGATCTCCTCTTGTGTCACATTAGCCGCCCTCCAATCCCAGCATACAGGACCGGGTCTTACGGCCCACGGAGCCGTCCTCTTTCAGACCGTGCTCACGCTGATACTGCTTGACCGCTTCCTCCGTCTTTGCGCCGAAGGAGCCATCCACGGTGATGGGGTAGCCATAGCCCACCAGCTGGGCCTGCAGAGCCCGGACGGCATCGCCCTTCATGCCACGCTTCAGCACCGGGATCTCCATGGTGATGTACTTCACATCAGGCTCCACGGGGTAATCCTTATCCAGGTAAGGCTCCGGGTCGATCCACTCGCCATTGCGCTTGATGCCCCAGTGTAGATGCGCACCAGCGGCCTTGCCAGTCTTGCCCATGTAGCCGATGATATCGCCCTTCTTGACGGTCTGGCCTTTTTTCAGGGTCGGCAGGTCACGCAGATGGCGGTAGACCATGACGGTGAACTTGTCCACCCGGATGTTGATGTAGTAGCCCACGGAATCGCCGAAGCCCACCGCATCCACGGTGCCGCCGGTGTGGGCGCAGATATGGTCCACGTGGCCGCTGTGTCCGTCATTGGTGGCAGTCATGTCAATGCCGTTGTGCATCTTGTCACGCTTGTCAACCGGGTGGAACCGCATCCCAAAGCGGCTGGTGATAAGCGGTTTCTCGTAGTTGGGGAAAAAGGGATTACTCATAGGGTTTTCCTCCTTTGGTGTTGCACCGCCCCGAAAGGCGGTGCTTTTTGCTTTCTCTTTAGAATGCTTATAATTCACTTGGCAGAATTGTATCTGTCAACACATAATCATAAGTCATATCAAATAGTGAGTTAGCATCAGTTTCATCATTGACTGTATATGCCACTAATTTTACATCTTTTGAATGAGCGTATTCTATCAGTTCGGAGGTGGCCGCCCCGGAACCAAAATACACCGACCCCATAGTTAACGCTGAATTTCCGACTATGGATTTCAACTCATCTATCGCAGTTGATGTGTTTATTGTTTCGATGCAGAAAATCAAATCCTTAGACATTTCAATGAAACGTAATGCGCCGTTTTTAGTGGTGTTTAAAATAACACTATCTGTCATTCCATACGATTTGATTAAATCGTAAATAATAGCGGCTTTTTCTCGGCTATCTTCATTCACGATATCCAAATAACAAGCAACATTATTCTTCTTACATAGTTTTAGGAATTCGCTCAACGTAGCAATGCGTGTTCCTGCATACTGGGCGTCGCCAAAATAGATACCGAAGTCATAAGTTAATGCCTGTTCGTAGGTGATGTCCGATATATAGATAGTTTCTGTTAATCGGCTCCCATCATCATTTCTAGCAACATTGTTTATTGTTTCATCGTGTAAAAGGACAGGAATATTATCAGACGTAAAGCCGACATCACATTCCAAAATCTTGTAACCCTCTTTAATATTGTTTTCAAAAGCAACAATAGTGTTTTGTGGGTATCTCGATGTGCCTCTATGTGATATATATTGTGTTTTCTTTAACCAATCAGCAGTGTGTTTATTTCCAAGAGGTATCAGTTCCCCACGAATATTATATAGCCCCATTTTGCCACCCCCTTTTAATCATTAATATTCGTTTTGCCATAGTATTCTGAATTTTTCATTGCAAACAAAACTTCTCCTGTTGCGGTGAAGTAAGCATACGCAACATCAATATACGCATTATCAATACTAAACCTTAATTGATTTGAATTTGCGTTAGCAAATTTTTTCACCACAGGGCTCTGAGGAGAAGTTTGCCAATAATCAACTAATACGCCGTTATTGTAAGAACAAGTATTTTGACAACAGCCGTATACAGTGACTTGTCTGTCTTCGCTACTTGCTTCATAGTCTATAAAATCCGATACGCTTGCTAGCGCATATTCGTAAACAATACCATCTTTCTCTAATGCGTATCCTTTAGTGTATCCTATGGCAGTACCCTCACCTGGCACATAACTGCC
This sequence comes from Faecousia sp., assembly GCA_045123795.1. Classification (GTDB taxonomy): domain Bacteria; phylum Bacillota; class Clostridia; order Oscillospirales; family Oscillospiraceae; genus Faecousia. The sequence goes on from JBGVKN010000084.1 coordinate 30,200, forward strand.
ACCGATAGCGTTTGCGACAATCACAATGTTCCCCGTTACGCTGGGAATTGTGATAACACCATTTGAATAAACTGTGCTTGTGATATCAACTCCACCCATTGTTACAGTTACATCAACTAATGTATAACTGTCATAAGGTGTTAAGTTGGCAGTATAAGAACTTCCCTCTTGAACACTGGCGTTTGAATTATCATTTGTTACATAGGATAATGTGTTAGTTACCGAATACATAACAATTTCTCCCATATCAATTGATACAGAGCATACCGCCTGTTTTTCTCCACAAGTAGCAGTAATCGTACAATTGCCATTCGCAATAGGTGTAACAACGCCATTTTTGACTGTTGCAATAGACGCATTACTAGACTTCCACACGACAACATCTGTCGTGTCGCTAGGCTCAACTGTTGCGGTTAATGTCAACGGCTCGTTATTTGTAAATTCCAGAGTATTAACGTTTAAACTAATATTGGTACATGGGATTGTTTCTTCGGTATCAGCAATCCCAAACGCAGTTTTAAACGCCAAATATGCATCAGCTGGGTTGCCATCGTAAGCGCACACCTTAAACATACCGTCAAGGGCAGCAATCTGCGCTTTGGTAAGACCGCCTTGGTCAACATTCCCGCCAGAACCAACCTCACTCTGCTCCACCGTCACCCCATCAGCATTGATGGTCACCATGTACTCCTTGCCTTCAAAGACGGCGGAAAAATGGAAAGCGTCATCCTCTCGCTTGGTCATGGGCAGGCGCAGCAGTTCACCATCCCCTACCTCCAGATTGCAGACAATGGTGCGACCTGCTTTCGCCGACTCTTGCAGATCCTCAAGAGTATCGGTGGATTCATAGCCATCTCCGCTGGGGTATACGCCGATAGTCGCGTCCGTTACCAGCTCACCCAGCAGCGCATACTTGCCGCTTTTGTAGGTGATGGTGCCATCTGCCCCGATGATAATCTGCTGGTAATCCCGACCATTTTCGCCCTGGAACAGCAGACCGCTTTCATCGGCACCGGCCAATGCCAACACACTGCCGTCCGGCAGTTTGCAATGCACCGTCTGCCCGGCTGTATGCGCTGCGAACAGCTCTGCATACCCCTTGTCGGCAGTCAGTGCGCCGTCGACTGTGGTGATGGTGACGGAGATGGGCTTACCCGCATTTTTGCCAATGCGGTTGACCTCGGGCACCAGTGTTTCATTCAGATACTTCTTGATCGCCGTGGGAGCTTCGTCGAATTTTTTCTTCAAATCTTCTGCGGTCAATCCGTCTTCGGCGTTCGGAAACGTGCCCAATTTCTGAATGACCTCAACGTCCCCGGTAAATTCAACCAGTTCCATACTATGCCCCCTGTCTATTCAAGGCCCGTTGCAAGGACCCGTTACCGGGTCCAGCTTGCACAGGCAAATTATCGATATTCTCTTTGGAAACGCCAGTCCCAGCAGTTCCCATCGTAGGAACCGCTGCCATGGCCTCAATATCCCGGATCAACTCCTGCTTTTTGCTGATATAGCCGTTGGGCAAGCGCTCCAGATATTGCTTCAGCGTGATATGCTTGTTCATCAGCAGATTATCCAGCGTCTGCATGTTCGCCATCTCGCTCCAGTAGCTGCTTGCGCCCACATCCTGCTTGATGGCAATGGGGAAGTTCTTCAGCGTAGAAAAATCAAACGGCTCCTGAAACACCTGCGGCGGCAACATCATGTCCAGAGGTTGTTCGCCGGGCTTGTCCATCTTCATGCTGACTTCCACCATCCGGGTACCGTAGCGAACGGTCATCATGTCCAGCCAAATTCGCGCTAGATCTTCCACACACTGATACATATTCTGCTTGGTCATTTCCATAGGGGTATTCGCCGCCCGCTGGAGTGCGATGATAGCAGAGGTGTTATCCGGCCTGCTGTCGCCCATAGCAACGTCAGAAGCGCCCAGAAATGTCTGGGTAGTATCAATGGTCATTTCAAGGAACTGCGCAATCTGAGGGCTTACAGCGGCGCCATTGATGGTCTTTGCCACGCTGTCCACATTGCCATTGACGCCCACAGCGGTGCCCACGCCGCCGTCCCACGAACGAATGCGGTTTTTGTCATAAATGACCTTCGGGAAAGCTGTGGTCATCAGGCTAATGCCAACCATAGCGAACATCTTATTGATGAACTTCTGGTTGGGGATCAGGCCGGTGATCATAGCCTGACCGTGATAGCAATCCTGAACGTAGTCCCAACTCAGCCACACCAGCGGATACAGGGTGTATTTAGTGTCGTACGCCTTGCGCAGAATGCCTCTTTCCGTGGATTCTACGCACCAAATTGTACCGGTCTCCCGGTTGCGATACAGGTAGGTCAGCACCGTAACCTTGTCGTCGGTGTAGCTGTCGTATCTGTTCTGGAATTTCTCGCTGTCTGCCTGAATTTCGTCCGGGTTGTCCATGCCGCAGACCCCGGCTTCTTTATACTGTTCCGCCTGGTAGCGCACGTCATCCACGAGGCCACGCTTGGAAAGGATAATGTACGGCTGTTTCTGCACGTCCCGGCAATTCGGGTTACCGAAATGCACCCGGGTATTTTCGATGATCTCTGCGCAGATTTCGCCTTTGACCATCTGCCCATTTTCGATAGCAGGGTCAAACCAGCTGTAAATGCAGCTGTCAGCATCAACAGCCGCATTGCGCATAAACTGCCGGAGCAGACTTACAATGCGGTTGCGCTCGATGATGGCCGCATACTGGTGATTGATGATCTCGGTGATCTTCTCAATTTGGGCGGCGGTAAAGCGGCTCACGGAGGGCAGCGGTGTGGCCTGAATCGCCATGTTGTCGCTGGTAATAGTGGCAACTTGGAAATTTACCACACGTTTCAGAAAATTAAACGTAGGCGTAGGCAAGCCATTGGCCTGAACGCCTTCCCACTGCTTGCCCACAAAGAAATCCTCGTTGACCTGAACAGTGTCATAAAGGCCAATCTTTTGCTTGAACTGAAAGGCCTTTTCAAATTTACTGTTGATTTCTTCAAGGGTAGGGGCTTTTAACTTTCTCACCCATCCTCACCTCCGAAATTTTCGCTCCGCTGCTTTCGCAATGCCTCGTGGGGGTCAAAGCCCAAAATGCCGGAAATGCCGGCATGGAAATCATTTACTGCCTTGGCTGCTTCTTTTGCCTTTTCAAAGTCCGGCACGATGCCTTTCTCCAAATCTTCAATGTGCTTGGATTGATCCTCCAGTGCAGTGGCGAATTGCTTTTTCAGTGTCTCTGCCATGGCAGCGATATCATTACTGAGTTGCGTCGCCAGAGCAGCATTCCGCTTCAGGCTGCGCTTTCTTTCATAGATGGCCAGCGCCACAGCGGCAGTAGCAGCCAAAAGCGCAAGACTGCTCAAAACGATTGCAATAATATCCATATACGTCTCCTTTTTGAAATCCCGGGGAGGAGTTGCCTCCCCGGGCGGTCGAATCAAGCCATGTCGTACTCGGCAACGCCGGAATTGAACATGCCATCCTTGGCGGCGTAGGCGCGCAGCTCGTCGCCGGATCTCAGCGCCACAGCAGCGGTGTACACCTTGGCATCCACGCTGTAGCGAGGATCGGAGCCGTTGGTGGTGTAGTAAATGGTCGCATCCGCGGTTGCGGTTTCGATGGTTGCCTTACTACCGGCCATAGTAATAGTGGGGTCCTTTACCACGGTGCCGGGCAGGCAAGCAACGGCGCAACCACTGGCCTTCTTGCCCAGCACGAAAGCGTCGTGCATCATCCGGAACTCCAGCAGGTCGCCAGACAGGCCGGGAGGGTCTACGTGACCCTTGAAGTCATTGATCTTCATGGGAGAGATCAGCGAGCCCTTAAAGGTAATCATGAAGGGGACGTTTGCGGGCATCCGCTTGGTGGTCATAGGCTTGGTTGCCATGCCGTCAAACTCGCCAATGCAGCCCTTGGGCAGGGTCTTGCCGCCCAGGCTGTCCAGAGCGGTCCACTCGTCGGACAGCTTCAGAGTGGGCATATACGCTCTTGCAACGCGCAGCTGGAGCTGATCGGGCACGCCGAGATCCAGCATCTTGTTGTGCAGCGCCATGATCTGGGAAACGATGGTCGCCTTGGTGGGCGCAGCAGCCAGCTCCTCGTGAATACCGGCATCCTTCGCCCACTTGCCCAGGCGGTAGGTATCGATCTCAGGAACGATCCGCTCCTCCTTCTCGGCTTTCATGACCTGACCGACCTTAGCCTTGTCCATGGTCTCCTTGTTGTTGCCCTTGTCGATGGACAGACTCAGAGACCTATCCTGGGTCATGGTGAAGGTCTGGACCTCGTTGCCAACTTCCTTGGTCTTGCCGTAGCGGCTGCCGGTGCCGACCTCCTTACTGCGGTCGTAATCCTGCAGCTTTTCGGTCTTCAGGCTGGTGACGTGAACAGTATTTACGCCAGAAAACTCCATGTCGAGGTCATGGGAGAACATGTCGTCGGTCTCGGAAGCCTTGTTGAAGCCTTCCAGCAGGCTCTTTTTGTATCTCTCGTCAAAATGAATGGTAGTGCCCATATGTAAGTTTCCTCCTTTGTATCAGAGGGCTTCCCTTACTCAAAAGCCCTCATAAAGTCATCAAAATCGTCCTTGGTACGCCGTCCGCCGGAATCCTTCTGACTACCGGGGGAAGACGTACGGTTTTCTTTGTTCTGCTTCTCGGCGGCAAGCTGTCGTTCCAACTCGGCAATACGCTCATCCTTCTGGGATGCCTCGTAGCTGCGATAGGCGTCGGTCAGAGATTTACCAACTGCCACATCGCCCATCAGCTTGTCCAACAGCTCCTGCGTCAGATCCACTTTGGGATACTGCTCCCGGAACTCTGCCAGTTCCCGGCGCACACGCTGAGCGCTATCCTCCTCGTTCGGCTTCTCAGCAGGCTTCTGGGCCGCTTTAAGCAGCTCATTTTCCTTCTCGGTCTTGAGCCGGGCCAGTCGCTCCTTAGCGGCATCGTCAGACAATCCCTGCTTTTTCAGCAGGCCCATCCGCAGATTGTCCAGCAGTGCAGGAATTTCCACGCCGGCATCCTTTGACAGTTCAGAAAGCACATCCATGGCCTCCTGCTGCTCGTCCAGTTTGCTCTGCAAGTCGGTAGCGGTCTTTCGGCTCTCGGTCAGCTGGTCCTTAACCCGGTCGTAGTCGGCACCCTTCTGCGCAAGGCTGATCACTTCCTCACGAGTACAGGTGCGCTCCTCCTTGTTGACCTTGATGGTAAAGGTCTCGCCGTCGGCAGGCTGCTGATCCTGGTTGCCGGAAGGCTCCTCAGCGTCCGACTGGTCGGTATCTGCACCATCGTTGCTGCCATCGGCCGCTGTATCGCCGTTATCGGCATCTGTGCCGGTATCTGTGTCCGTCGATTCCTCCGGTGTCTCGTTCTGGTAGTCGAGATCCTCGTCAAATGCGGACATGAACTCGTCGAAGCCAATATCCTGATTTTCTTCCATGTTGTTTTCTCCTTTCGTTTGGCTCTGGTAGGCCATATATCCACGGCTCTGGTAGGCCGCTGATTACGCATAAATGTATCCGTGGCTCACGCCACTGCCGCACATAGCGGTCTGGTAGTCCATTTCGCCGGTGTCTTCGTCAAAATCCTCCTCTTCCTGTTGCGCTTCCGCAGGAAGAACATAGGTCTGAGCGAAATATCTCAGAGCGTCCGGGCCATGGGTGATGCCGTGGGGCTCCTTGCTCACGTCATCAGGGTTTTTCTTGTCATGCTGCAGGCACTTGACACATTCGATCAGTGTTCCGCAGGTATCAAAAATCACCAGCCCGGGCTTTTTATCCTGTCGCACCCGAAGCATTTCCTTCAGGGCGCTCCAGCCTTGAACACGGTTGTTATCTGCACGCACCAGACCAACGCCATGCTCTGCAAAGGCTGCCGCTCTGGTCTTGCCGGTATCGTTGCTGCGTGACCACATATCCGGGGGTGCGATAGAAAAATAGATTTTTTCATCCGGTCGGGTCAGCTCCAGCTGCTTAGCAGCCGCCTTGGACACCACCATGTCGTTCTGCGCAAATTCTCGGTAGACGTAGCACCGCCCGTTTTCATCCACCGCAACCCAAATGCAGAAGAACATATCAAGGCCATAGTCAAAGGCCCGGTATTTCTGCCAGTGGGGCGGAATAGGGAACGGTTTACAGGTGTGCAAGCCATCTGTGAACTCTTCGAAGAACACGCCAGACAGTGCGTTCCAGTCGCCGTAGCGGTGGGCACGCCGGATATCCTCCGGCAGCAGATCCAGCTGATCCTTGTAGTCCTGATTGATGTCCTTGTTATCGTCCACCGTGGCAGGGATGAACACGTAATCCTTAGGGTTTTCCTTGGGCTTGAACTGCCGGTCCACGAACAGGCGTTTCACCCAGAAATGGCCCACGCCGCCGGGGTTGCAGGTCAGGTAAATCCGCTTGGGGATGCTGCTGTCGCCACGGACGATGGATGCCAGGCCTCTGAACTCCTGTTCTGTGAACTGGGTTGCTTCATCGATGAACAGCCAGTCCCAGCTTTGACCCTGATACTTACCCTCTGTGGCGGCTTCGTAGTCCGGCATATTGCCGAACTTGATCATGCTGCCGTTGACAAAGGTAAGCAGGTGTTCTGTTTTGTTGTACTGGTAGGTTCCGGGGGCAAGAATTTTCAGCATAGGCTGAATAATGGGGTTTTCCATCTGCTCATATTCCCGACGGACCATGATAATCTTGATGCCCTCGTAGTGATAAGCTCCCATGGCGGCCTTGCGGACAATGGCCCAGCTTTTGCCGCCACCCTTGGCACCGCCGTAGCAGGTATATTTCACGTCGGACAGAAAGAACTTCCATTGGGGCTCTGAGTTAGGTGCGCCCATGTTGGCGGTGGTCGCCTGCTGCGGCGTATTCGGTTGTTTCTTCGCCGCCATGGTCACTCCTTTCTCGGAAAAGCAAAAAGAGCCAGTGTAACCACCATTTCGGTGATCGCACTGGCTCTAGGCTCCGGCGTGTTTACTTGTCGATGATCGTTTCTTTCTTACACCACGGACAGAAAAGAGGAAACCGCTTCAGCTCCGTGTCCGGATTGATTTTGGTTTTCGTCTGTCGCTGACACTTAGGACAAATTACAAATCCCTTCTCGCTGATCGTCACGGATTGGCTCTCCTTTGCGAAATAATCATGTGGCGGAACAGGCCGGACTTGAACCGACACGCCGATATCCACCGGCGAACTGATTAGCAATCAGCTGCAGTACCTGTTATGCTTACTGTTCCGTGTTTCCGGTGCTGTTCCCGGATGTCAGCCACTAAGCCATGGCAAGCACCGCCCTGACGCGCGGCTCGCGCCTACTCTCCGTGCAGGATTTCGGTGGCGGAAGATGGAGGATTCGAACCCCCAAAGGCTTGCGCCCATGTCGGTTTTCTGGACCGCTGCCCTACCGTTAGGCGAATCTTCCGTGTTGCCCCTATTTATCGGCATAAGGGCAAGCCGCTTTGACGCACCCGGGACTCGAACCCGGGACACTACAGCTCTAGCCAACTGAGCTAGTGCGCCACCACTGCTTTGACCTGTGGCAAGGTCCCTCATGTGAGGGTGGTGCCGAGGGCAGGGCTCGAACCTGCGACGCATAGGGCTTCAACCTATCGCTCTACCAAACTGAGCTACCTCGGCGTATTTGGCAGTTTATTATTTTTCTGGGAAGCTGTTTCAGAACAGGCCCCACCCCTTTTTCTGTCCCCCCGGGGAATGGTCTGAAATCGGAGCTACTAAAGGTATATTTTAATATAAATATTAAAATATTAATTAAATATATTATATAACAATATGCTAACGCATATTGTTATAGCTTGCGCCGCGTCCAAAAACGGAGCAATCGGCGGCGCTTCTGCCTGCGCTCATGCAAGGCACGGCCTCGTCCATGTTCGCCAAAGTACATGAAGAAGGGGCGATTCGGGAATGTTTCGTGGAAGTATGGCATATATCTACGCCCCTTTCTGCGAGGGCCGCCCGTTTTTCCGGCTCCCCCTCCTCGATGTAGTTCAATGGTCGGATCTTGGGACGGCCTGAGGGCCGTCGGTCACGCCGCCCTGACGGTCGGCACGCTTGCCGAGATTGGCATAATTGGGGCGGATTGCGTCGGCTGCCCCTACCCCGAAAACGTCCACCAGCGGTGGAATTGCGCTTAGTTGCCGTTTTATCCGTCAAAGTGACGAGAACGCCGCCAAAACAGGGGCTAAAACCGCTTGCGAACGCAACAAAATTATATTTTTCTGTCGTTCGTGCTTATTTCGCCGCATCCTTGGCCCGAGGATCGTCGCCACCAAAGGAAATCTTGATTTCCACCGGTCCGGTCTGCTTGCTCTCCTGATCGGTCCATTTTACGCCGTCGCCATGGTCCTGCTTGAGGGCGAAGATTGCCCGGCTGGTGAGCTGGCCGTTCCAGCCCTGCGCCGACATCATCTGTCCTCTAACCCAGGTCAGCATCTTTTTAAGCATCTCCGCCCGGCTCTTATATGCACTATTCGTCGCCGCCCCTTGCTTTATCACATCTGCAAGGTCCTGCTCTGTGCTATCCAGATAGGCGGCGAAGTGCGGCCACGAAGCCCGGGCAAACTCGCCATTTTTTAGATCTTCCTTGTATTGGTTGATCTTCTCCTCTAGTGCCTTTTCAGACAGATGGAAAGTCGCATTTCTTCCGCTATTCCCGTTTCCAGCCACATTTTCACCCCCTAAAAGTTAATTGCTCTGTAGCTTTATTATTACAAATAATGCCGTGCAAAAATAGGCCGAATCTAAAAAATCTTGCGACTGCTGGGCGCAAAAATGCGCCTGGCCGCAACCATCCGCAGACGGGTATGTGACCAGGCGATAAATTGATGCGCGCGCGAGGGTCGCCGCAGAAATAGGAGCGGTGAAATATCGGCGGATAATTTTTTGAAAAATAATTGAAAATAGGGGTTGACAAAATGGGTCGACCCATGATAATATGAGGCCACGCAAGAGGCAAGCCCAAGGCTTTTCGAAAGGAAGTGAGGACATGGAAGGCATGACCAACGCAGAATTAACTGCCCTGTTGGAAACGCTGGCAAAGCTGGTCGAAGCTACGGCAACCGACGCAGCGGATGCCGCTCGGATCATCCGGGAAGCGATTCCGCAAAAATAAACGGCTCCGTGTAGCCCTGGCTCAATAGGAAGCTACACGAAGCCGCTGGAAGTCTTCGGGGGATTGGGAGCCTCGCCCACCCCCTGCAAACAAGATACCACGAAAGCGAGGTAAAGTCAATGGTAGACAGCCAAGCCAAAATAGACTGGGAGCGCGAGAACGTAATCAAGCTAACGGTCAAAATCAACCGAAACCAAGATCCAGAGCTGTTCGAACTCTTTACCAGGGAGCAAGGCAGCCGTAGCGCACTTGCAAAGGATCTGATGAACCGGAGCATACGGCAATCCCAAAAATAAAAGATCCGGCACTGTTACCAGCAGCACCGGATCAGGGCAAGTGTTACCAGCACCGGCCCAATGTTCACCAACCCACCACAGGTCAAGGAACGCTTTATATTATAGCCTCCTTGACACCAAAAATCAAGGAGGATTATTTTATGACTTACAACATCACTCAGAACACCCAATTCAACAGCCTGGAAATTTACTTTGAAGGCAAGCCTAGCGAGGCGGTCCGCAATGTACTGAAAGCCAACAAATTCCGCTGGCACGGTGTCAAGCGCTGCTGGTACGGTTACGGATCTGAAGAAAGCATCGCCGCAGCGATCACCGGCGCATCCACCGAAGAAGAGCCGGCAACCGTCATCGGTGACGGCTACATGGGCGGCGGCAGTATCTACGGCAGCAAGAGCAACCACCACCTGCACGGCGCGGATCTGTCCGCAGCCATCCGGGCAGACCTGAAGAAGGCCGGCATTAAGGGTGTCACAGTCCGGTGTAAAACCTACACCGGCGGCCAGAGCATCACCGCAACCGTTAAAGTTGACCCCACCGAATACACCGACCGCGCCGCGTTTATCGCTGCTTGGAAATTCCCCTGCAGCAGCTGGGGCTATGCTCCGGAGCTGGGAAGCATCCACGGTGAACGTTTCTACGCCATGAACGACGCCACCGAGCAAGAGCGCATCCGGCAGACCGTCGCTGCCTACGAGTACGACACCAAAACCGCCACCCGCCAGAGTATCAACCGCTATTACCTGGCAGACATCGCATATTTGACCGGCGCCGCCCGTGCCAAACTCCAGCGGATCAACGATATCATCAGCGCATACCGCTACGACAACAGCAACGGAATGGTTGACTACTTCGATACGAATTTCTATTACGATATCGATGTAGTGCCGGCGTAAAGGAGGTTTTGACATGTCATGCTTTATTCTCAGTGATGAATCTACTGCCGCCCTTGCGGCAATGCTAGACCGGGCCGTCAATGCGGCCCACTGGGCGGGTACAGTTCGCTACGGTATCTACTCCGGCCGAGAGCTATACGAACTTCTTTGCTCTGAATGGTCTTCCAATACCGGCAGAAAGTGCATTGATCTGGACCGCGAAAAGATTTATGCCGTCCTCCGGCGGCTGAATGCACAAGCTTTTAACGAGCGATATAGCCGCGATGCCGGTGCCTCTGAAGAAATGCCAGACGGCAAATGGCTGGAAACCGTTGACGGTAACCCCTGGCAAATACTCAAGACCTTTGAATGTTTTCTTTACCAGTGTAACGAAGGCGCTGCCGCAAAGAGCGAGCTATACCAAGCACTTGTCCAAGCCAAAAACCACTATATGCATTACTTGATCGGCAAGCTGCCCGAATATACCGCAGCTGCCTGGGGCTAAGGAGGATCATACAATGTAAAAATTTAAGGATTGGGAAGTATTCAAAACGGAGCAAGAAGGCCGCGACTTTGTCAAAGCCCTGCGCCTCCGGAGCTATTCTTTGACCCCTGCCGCCCCGATTTGGGGCGGTGCTTGGGTGCTGTGGTATAATGATCCCAGGAATAAAAATGCATCAAGAACGCGGACATCCTTGCGCCGAACCTTGTTTCGGACTTGTTGCGTTCTGGTGCGGCACGCTTCGGCAACCCCAAACATATTTTGCTTCAATACCTACATTTTATCTATATTCCGTCACAAATAAGCAACTTTTAGCACAAGTATTTTTTCAGAAATGCTTCACACGCATGAGGTCACAGGTTCGAGTCCTGTTGTCTCCACCAAAAAGAAGCCCATCCATTCGGATGGGCTTCTTTTTGGTGGAAATCAAACACAGGACGAGAACCCATCTAAATGCGGCGCGGATGAGCGCCGCCGGCGAGGGCTTGGCCGAGCCGAACCTTGATTAAATCGAGTTCTGTCGCCTCCACTATACAAGAAAAATCCGAACCCATTCCCAATCGGGAACGGATTCGGATTTTTTGTTTCATCCACACATTGGAAGCACCAGCAAAACTACTATATCTATTTTTGCTGTTTCTTTGCCGATTGGCTGATGCTACTTTCTGAATAGGGGGTGCATTTATGTCGAAAGGATGCTATAATATTATTATGCGCCAATTTGGAGGTTTATCATGGTAAGCAAAAAGCACATTCTTTCAGACAGCTTGTTTACGGTTGTTACCTTGATCGTGGTCTTTCTTGTGAATCTGTTTCTTGTTGAGCAGTTCGATACCAAGACCATGACACCCATGATCTTTGTACTGGGTGTGTTCCTGGTGTCCTGGCGGACACAGGGATATGCCTTTGGCATTGCCTCCAGCCTGATTAGTGTGCTGGCGGTGAACTGGGCCTTTACATATCCTTATTGGGCCTTTGATCTGATCTCCCCGGAGTGTATTTCCTCGGCGGTTGTTATGCTGATTGTTTCCACGATGACCGGTGCCCTGACCACCCGTTTGAAACAGCAGGAAAAGCTGAAAGCGGAAGCGGAGAAAGAACGAATGCGTGGCAACCTCCTGCGGGCTGTATCCCATGATCTGCGAACCCCCTTGACCTCCATCTACGGTTCCTGCTCTGCCATTATCGAGAACTTTGACAGCATTCCACAGGAAAAGCAACTGAAACTTTTGAAGGATATGCAATCTGACTCCCAATGGCTGAACCGCATGGTGGAAAATCTGCTATCCGTCACCCGGGTAGATGCGGAGTCTGTGCGTCTGTCTAAGCACAGCGTGGTGCTGGAGGAACTGGTCGATGCACTATTGGTGAAATTCCATAAGCATTATCCGAACCAACGGGTGCAGGTGGCCATGCCGGAGGATTTCGTCAGCATCCCCATGGACCCAGTGCTGATCGAGCAGGTTCTGATGAATTTGCTGGAGAATGCGGTGTTCCACGCCCGTGGTATGCGCAATCTCTGGCTTCGAGTAGAACTAAAAAACACAAAAGCTGTCTTTTTTGTGGAGGATGATGGTTGTGGGATTCCCGTGGACAGAATGGATCATCTTTTTACCGGACTTTTGGACAGTGAAGCACCGGTAGATTCCACCCGAAACAATATGGGTATCGGACTCAGTGTATGCAGAACCATCATCAAGGCCCATGACAGCGAGCTGAAAGCCGGAAACCGCTCAGGTGGCGGTGCAGCATTTAGTTTTGCTCTGGAAATGGAGGACTTCGAAAATGTCGAATAATAAATACAAGATCCTCGTTGTAGAGGATGACCGCAATATCCTGAGTATGATCCAAACCGTGCTGGATACCAATGGCTATCAGGTCCTGACCGCCCAGCGATGCCAGCAGGGCATTCTGATGCTTTCCTCCCATATTCCGGATCTGGTAGTGCTGGATCTGGGTTTGCCGGATATGGATGGCGAGGAATTTATCCGCATAGCCCGCCGCAACAGCATGATCCCCATTATCGTCCTGTCTGCCCGGACAGATGAAAAGGACAAGGTTTCGGCGTTGGATCTGGGGGCCAATGACTACATCACAAAACCTTTCGGTACAGCAGAATTACTGGCTCGGGTTCGTGCCTCCCTGCGGATCAACCGTATGAATTTGCGGTCTTTGATCCCTGCCAGCGTTTTTGAACTGGATGATTTGGCCATTGATTACGATCGCAGGCAAGTGACCATAGCCGGAAGTGCAATCCATTTGACCCAAACAGAATTCAACATTCTATCCTTCCTGAGCCAACATTGCGGAAAAGTGATGACCTATTCCGCCATCATCGGCGCTATTTGGGGTACTGTGGATGAGGGAAGTGTGAAAAAGCTTCAGGTGAACATGGCCAATATTCGGAAAAAGCTGGGCTGCAAGCCCGGCGAAAACCGTTACATCATTAACGAGCTGGGTGTCGGCTACCGGATACTGGACCCGCAGGAATGATCTTCACCGTATCTTAACCAAAACTCGAAAATATTTACTCTAACTTTACCGCCTCACCCGTATAATGGGTGAGGCAATTTTTATTTGGAGGATCATTATGGACGTACTTATTCAAAACTTTTCCTACATTACCTGGCAGATGCTGGTGATGTGGGCCATCGGCGGTGTGCTGATTTATCTGGCCATCGCCAAGGAAATGGAGCCAACCCTGCTGCTGCCCATGGGCTTTGGCGCTATTCTGGTCAACCTACCCATTGCGGTGGAGGGAACCGGTGTTCAGCACGTATTGGATACCCTGTTCTCCATCGGCATTGACGGCGCAGAGCTATTTCCGCTGATGCTGTTCATCGGCATCGGTGCCATGATCGATTTCCAGCCTTTGTTGACAAACCCGAAGCTGATGATCTTTGGCGCTGCAGCCCAGTTTGGCATTTTCTTTACGCTGGCGCTGGCATCCTTGCTGGGCTATGAGCTGCCGGATGCGGCATCCATCTCCATCATCGGTGCTGCTGATGGCCCCACTTCCATCTTTGTAGCAACGGAGCTGGGAAGTAAATACTTAGGTGCCATTATGGTTGCGGCTTACTCGTACATGGCACTGGTTCCCCTGATTCAGCCACCCATCATCAAGCTGTGTACCACCAAAGCCGAGCGGAAAATCAAGATGACTTACAAAGGAAAGCCCGTTTCCAAGACCACCAAGATTCTGTTCCCCATTGTGGTTACTGTCATCGTGGGCATCGTTGCACCCGATGCGGTGGCGCTGATCGGTTTCCTGATGTTCGGCAACCTGATTCGGGAGTGCGGTGTAATGAACTCCATTTCCGAAACCGCACAGAATGTCCTCGCAAATCTGATCACCATCTTCCTTGGCATTACCATCGCCTCTCAGATGAAGGCGGCGGATTTTCTGCAGCTTGATACCCTGATTATCATCGGTCTAGGTCTAGTGGCATTTATCTTCGATACCTTCGGCGGTATTATGGTTGCAAAGGTCATGAACCTGTTCTCCAAGGAGAAGATCAACCCCATGATCGGTGCGGCGGGTATTTCCGCATTCCCCATGTCCGCCCGGGTGGTGCATAAACTGGGGCTGGAGGAAGATAATCAGAATTTCCTGCTGATGCACTCCATCGGTGTCAACGTTTCCGGTCAGATCGCATCCGTGATTGCCGGCGGCTTAATCCTTGCGCTGGTGAAGGCGCAGATCGGAGGTTAATCCATGCGTGTGGATCTTTTAATGGAGGCCCTGCCCATTATGGGAACCGGCTATCTGGGGATTTTTATTGTTACCGGCGTGATCATCGGTGCTGTCTACCTGCTGAAATTGCTCACCGACAAGTAAGAAAAGTAGAGGATACTTCAAATGACGATTTTTGATGTATTGACCATGATCGGCGGATTGTGCCTGTTCCTGTTCGGCATGAATGTGATGGGCGACGGTCTGGAGCGCCGGGCCGGCAACAGCCTGAAGGCGCTGCTTGGAAAACTGACCGACAGCAAAATCAAAGGATTTCTCACCGGTCTGGGTGTCACGGCTGTGATTCAGAGTTCTTCCGCCACCACCGTGATGGTTGTGGGCTTTGTGAACTCTCGGCTGATGACCTTGAAGCAGTCCATCGGTGTGATCATGGGTGCCAACATCGGCACCACCGTGACCGCATGGATTCTGTCTTTGGGCGGCATTTCCAGCGACAATTTGTTTATCCAGCTTCTAAAACCGACTTCTTTCACGCCGGTTCTGGCACTGATTGGCACTATGCTTTTGATGTTTTCCAAGAGTACCAAGCAAAAAGATGTGGGCACCATTCTGCTGGGTTTTGCGACTCTGATGTTCGGCATGGATACCATGTCCGATGCGGTGTCGGGTTTGGCGGATATTCCTGCATTCCAGAACCTGTTTTTGATGTTTGAAAACCCGGTTCTGGGCGTGCTGGTGGGTGCGGTGCTGACGGGTATTATCCAGTCCAGTTCCGCATCCGTGGGTATTTTGCAGGCGCTGTCTGCTACGGGAGCGGTGAGCTATGCCGCTGCTATCCCCATCATCATGGGCCAGAATATCGGCACCTGCGTCACGGCGCTGCTATCTTCCTTTGGTACGAACAAAAACGCAAAGCGGGCAGCCATTGTCCATCTTGCGTTTAACGTGATTGGCACAGTCGTCTGGCTGACGGTCTTTAGTCTGGTTTCTGCTATTGTTCGGCCTGCGGCACTGGATGCGTCCGCATCATATTTGGGGATTGCTGTTTGCCACTCTGCATTTAATATCCTTTGCACGGCGTTGCTGCTGCCGCTGTCCAGCCTGCTGGAAAAACTGGCCTTTCTGGTGGTGCCGGAGGGCAAGGATACTGCCAAAGCGGTGGAATTGGATGAACGCCTGCTGGCCACCCCCTCTATCGCCCTGGGTCAGTGCCACAATCTGGTGCTGAAAATGGCAGAAGAAACGGTGGCAGGCGTTCAGATGAGCCTGAATGCTTTACTAAGCGGTGATTTGTCCGCTGCGGAGCAGATCCGTGCCACGGAAAAAGATGTGGATCATTACGAGGATGTACTGGGCACATTCCTTACCAAGCTGGGCAGAGCACAGGTTTCTGATGACGATGGCTCGGAGGTTTCCAAGCTGCTGAAAGTCATCGGTGATCTGGAACGGATCTCCGACCATAGCGTCAATGTGCTGGAATCTGCGGAGGAAATGTCCGAAAAGAAAATCTCCTTCTCGGACAGCGCCAAGAAGGAAATGGAAGTGCTGTGCGGTGCGTTGACCGAAATCCTTGCGCTTACCATGGACGCCCTGCAGCGCAACGATTGGGAAGCTGCAAGCTCCATAGAGCCCTTGGAGCAGGTCATCGATCATATCAAGTCGATCCTGCGAAACCGGCACATCGCTCGGCTGAAAAAGGGCGAGTGCAGCGTGGAGGCAGGCTTCATCTGGTCCGATCTGCTGACGGATATGGAGCGTACCTCTGACCACTGCTCCAATATTGCGGTGAGCATCATCGATGCCCACGCCCACAACATGAACGCCCACCAGTCCCTGCGAAGCATGAAGAAGGGCAACCCCGCTTTCTTTGAGAAGCTGGATGATTACTCCAGAAAATATCAGCTTCCTCAGGCATAAATATGACAGCAGCGCTGCGAACTTTGTCGTAGCGCTGCTTTTTTTACCATATCTTTGCTGGGTTTCATGTATAATTACTATGATTATATATAAGAAAGGAAAGATTCTCTTGTTACCTGCCATTATCCTCTTCGCAGCCACCTATGTACTGATGTTGACCTTTAGCAAGTACCGTCCCTACATTGCCTTGGCTTCCGGTGTGATCTTCATTATCACCGGTATGCTTCCTGTGTCCGGCATCATCGGCTCTCTGGACTTTAATGTTCTGCTGATGATTGGCGGTACTATGGGTCTGGTCCAGCTGTTCATCGACAGCCATATGCCCGAGCGTCTGGCTGACATGATCATGAACAAGGTTCCCAACGTCCAGTGGGCGGCGGTTTCTCTGAGCCTGTTCGCCGGTATCATCTCCGCTTTCGTTGACAATGTGGCTACCGTTCTGATGATCGCTCCCGTTGCCATCGAGATCTGCAAAAAGCTGAAGACTAATCCTGTTCCTTTTATCATCGCCATCGCTGTTTCCAGCAACCTGCAGGGTGCCGCCACACTGGTTGGCGATACCACCGCTATTATGCTGGGCTCTGCGCTGGATATGAGCTTCTTGGACTTCATCTGGTATCAGGGCAAGCCCGGTATGTTCTTCATGGTGGAGCTGGGTGCTGTCCTGTCCGCTATGATCGTCTACTTCACCTTCCGCAAGGATAAGGGTGCAATCCCCAAGACCGGCAAGATGACCGAAGTGGAAGACATCGTTCCCACCATTCTGTTGGTTGGTGCTATCGTACTGCTGATCGTGGCTTCCTTCCTGCCCTTCGAGATGCCTGCTGAGACCAACGGTCTGATCTGTACCGCTCTGCTGATCATCGGTTTGATCTACAACTACGCAAAGAAGAAGAATCTGGATGCCATCACGGGTCCCCTGAAGGCCATTGACTTTGAGACCCTGGGCCTGCTGGTGGGTCTGTTCCTGATGATCGGCGGCATTTCCCACGAGGGTGTCATCGATGCTTTGGCGCAGCTGCTTGCCAAGCTGGGTGCAGGTAACCCCTTCCTGATGTACACCATCATCGTCTGGGCTTCCGTGCTGATCTCTGCATTCATCGACAACATCCCCTATGTGGCTACCATGATCCCTGTGATCGCCGGTATTGCAGCCGAGATGGGCATCGATTCCACCGCTCTGTACTTCGGTCTGCTGTCTGGTGCAACTCTGGGCGGCAACTGCACTCCCATCGGTGCTTCCGCCAACATCACCGGTATCGGTATCCTGCGGAAAGAAGGCCACGAGGTAAAGAACGGCGACTTCTTCAAGATCGGCATTCCCTTTACCCTGTCTGCTATTATTCCTGCATACATTCTCATCTGGGTCTTGTTCGGTTAACTTAATTTTCGCCCCTTAGGGCAAAAACGCAACTTGATGGCTGTTATTTTTTGAAACACCAGCCGAGTGCCCATGCAGTTGACAAGCGTAAACTACTGTGATAAAATAGAAGTGCAGATCCAGCATTCCAAACCACCGATGCAAGGAGGATACATATGAAGAAAACAATCAATCATCCATACTATGGCGAAATCGCCTACGAGGAAGGCATCTGGAGCGGCAAAAAATCCATTTTCATTAACGGTGTCGCCTTGAAGAGCTTGAAGAAAAATGTCTTTGCCTTGGGCGAAGGTGAGAACAGTGTTCAAGTGACCGTACGTGGCGGTGTGCTGACCGGCGTTGCGCTATGCATCCAGAATGAAGAAATCTGGGTCTACTCCAAGCCCACATGGTTTGACTGGGTGTTTGCTGTCCTTCCGTTTGTGCTGATGATCGTCTGGGGAAACAGTGTACGTCTGTGCAGTATTATCCCGGTGGTCGGCGGTGCAATCGGCGGTGCGCTGGGTGGCCTTGCCATGGTGATCACCATGCTTCTGATCCGTGAAAAAGGCATTGCCCGCAAAATTCTGATGACGCTTCTGGCAACATTGGTTACATTCATCATCGGTGCTGCGTTGGGTTATGTCATCGTGTTCGCATTTTTGGTATGAGTTTATGTAAGGGGAAGGCAACGCCTTCCCCTTTCTTTTGTTCACGCTGCGCAGTCAGCCAGACACCGAGCGTAGCAGGCTGTAGCAGCCAGCGTCAGCGTCAGGAAGAACAGCAGCAATCCGGCAAGGATTGCGCTGATCACGCTGGTGGCCACAATGCCCACCGCCAGCAGCACCACAGCGAACAGAATCGTTCCGAGGATGCCTGCCAGCACCCCAGTCAAGGACTGGCAGCACTCCCGACTACACGCATCCGCTCTGCGGGTCAGGGCAGCAGCGATGGTCAGCACCCCCAGATACACCACAGCGATGGCGAAAGCGACCGCCACAAACACCGCTGTCAGCAGGATCACCCCACTGATCTGCAAGAACGCAGTCAGCACACCGATGATTGCCGCAGCGATAACCGCCAGCCCTGTGCAGCTGGCTTTGCAGCTGCAATTACAATTAAACAGTGACATATTTTCTCACCTCCCGCATCAATCTATGCCCCTTAGGGTGCGGTGGTGCGTATTGCGTCGAAAAAGGGAGCGGCAAGCCGCTCCCTTTCGCTGATTAATGTTCGTGATCGTGGCTGTGGCCACCGACTACCTCGCCGGCGTGCAGAACATCACCGGTCTTGCCATGGATGACAATTTCTGTGGTTTACGCACCCACCAACACATACACACTGTAACAGGCCTCGCCATCGTGGGTGGTCACATGGATATCCACATCATCCATCTGCGTGGGCTCAAGTCCCATGTGGTTCAGTGCGATCTTTTCCGCATCCTCACGGGTTATTGCCTTATCAGAATGACAGCCTGCCAGCAGTGCCAATACCATACACACCAGCAGCAAAATAGCAGTTACTCTCTTGATCATAGGAAATCCGCCCCTTTCTGCTCTGATTTTAGCACAATCGACCTCCGTTTGCAAGATGTTTCCTCGCAAACTGCCCATATTTTGATTGCAAGTGCAGTCGGATTATGGTATAATAAACAAATAAAATGATCTCACGAAAGGAATGGAGCTTATGTTTGAAGGCATCCTGCAAGCCATTTGCGACTTTGATACCATCATTCTCCACCGGCACAATCGCCCCGATGGTGATGCCATGGGCAGTCAAATCGGACTGAAGCACCTGATTATGGACAATTTCCCCAACAAAACCGTTTATGTCGTCGGCGACGATCCCCGGTTTTTCGGTTTTATGACGGACTCCGTCATGGACACCATTGACGATTCTGTCTATGAGGGAGCCCTTGCTATCATTCTGGACAGCGCCTCCCGTCCCATGATCAGCGATGACCGCTACACGCTGGCGGCAAAAACCGCCCGAATCGACCACCACATTTTCTGCGAAACCATTGCAGATATCGAAGTGATCGACACCAGCTTTGAAAGCTGCTGCGGCATGGTCACGGAGCTGGCCCGTGAAAGCGGCTGGAAGATCAGCCCCATTGCCGGTCAATCCCTGTACACCGGCATGGTCACTGACTCCGGCCGGTTCCGCTACGACGGCACCACCGCCCGCACCTTCCGGCTGGCATCTTTGCTGATGGAAAGCAGTTTCGACACCAACGAGGTGTTCCGTAATCTCTACGCCGACGAGTATTCCAGCAAGGAATTGAAAGCCAAATTCATCCTCAAAATCAAATTCACCCCCAACAAAGTGGCCTACATCTACACCGACCGTGCGGAATTCCAAGCCTTGGGCAAGGATATTTTCACCGTTTCCCGGGGCATGGTCAACACCATGGCGGATATCAAGGGCGTGGATATCTGGGTCAACTTTACAGAAGCAGACAACGGCGTGCTGTGCGAACTGCGCTCCAGCCGTTTCAATATCAACCCCATCGCCGTCAAATACGGCGGCGGCGGTCACCAGAAGGCCAGCGGCGCCACCGTCCCCGATCGGGAAACCGCCATGTCCATGCTGGCTGACCTAGACGCTATGATAGGAGAAAACGTATGAATAGAGAAGTAAAAGAGCAGATTTTTCAAAAAATCAAGGAATATGACCGCATTATGATCTTCCGCCACGTCCGCAACGACGGTGACTGTGTCGGTGCCACCAAGGGTCTGAAGCGGATCATCCAGTTGACTTGGCCGGAAAAGGAAGTCTATCTCATCGACGAGGATACCGCCGCTTACCTTT
Organism: Faecousia sp.; assembly: GCA_045123795.1. Classification (GTDB taxonomy): domain Bacteria; phylum Bacillota; class Clostridia; order Oscillospirales; family Oscillospiraceae; genus Faecousia. The sequence continues at coordinate 50,784 of JBGVKN010000084.1, forward strand.
CCTTCCTTGGCCCTGAGGATGAGCCGGTGGCGGACGAAGTGTACGCTGACGCTCTGGGCATCGTGCTGGACACCGCCTCCGAATCTCGCATTTCCAACAAAAAGTACACCCTCTGCAAGGAGCTGATCAAGATCGACCACCACATCCCGGTGGAAAGCTACGGCAACCTGCAATGGGTGGAAGAGGATCGCTCCTCCGCCTGCGAAATGGTCGTGGACTTTTACAGCACCTTCAAGGATGAGATGAAGATCGACTCCGAAGCCGCCACCTACCTGTACACCGGCATGGTCACGGACTCCGGACGCTTCAAGTACGACGGCGTATCCGGCGACACCCTGCGCAACGCCGCCGTATTGCTGGATGTGGGCGTGGACACCCAGACCCTGTTCGCTCGGCTGTATCTGGAAGCATTCGAGTATCTGAAATTCAAAGCTCACATTTATGACCGGATGCAGATCACCGAAAACGGTGTGGCCTACATTTATATCGACAAGGCCATGCAGGAGGAATTCGGTCTGACGCTGGAGCAGGCCAGCGCCACCGTGGGCACACTGGACTCCATCCGTGGATGCATCAGCTGGATGGTGCTCATCGAAACCGGCGACGAAAAGGGCTCCATTCGTGTGCGGCTCCGTTCCCGCTTCGTCCACATCAACTCCATCGCCGAAAAATACCACGGCGGCGGTCACGCCTGCGCCAGCGGCGCCACGGTCTATTCCATGGAAGAAATGCAATCTCTGCTGGCCGACACCGACGCACTGGTCAAGGAATACAAGGAAACTCACGAGGGCTGGCTATGAGAATTTTAATTACCAATGACGACAGCGTATCCGCCAGCGGCCTTCTTCCCCTGATCCGCTGGTGCCAAAAGTTAGGCGAGGTCACCACCGTTGTCCCCGCTATTGAGCAGAGCGGCAAGAGCCACGGCATCGAGATCCACAAGCCCTTTGGCTACCGCACGGTTCAGCTAGCCCCGGACGTGACCGTCACGGCAGTGGACTCCACCCCCGCCGACTGCGTGCGCTTTGCAGTGTTTGGGCTGAAAAAGGAATATGATCTGGTGATCTCCGGCATCAACCGGGGCTTCAACATCGGTGCGGACGCCATGTATTCCGGCACTGTGGCGGCAGTGATCGAGGCGGCCATTTTAGGCTTGCCCGCCATTGCCCTGTCCACCTGCCCGGAGTATTACGATCAGGCTGTGAACCATCTGGATCGGGTGTTTGATTTCGTCACGCAGAACAAGCTGATGGAAAAGCATAACATTTACAACATCAATATCCCGCCCCAGCCTAAGTCCATTCGTTTTACCCATCAGGGTGGCCCGTACTATTCTGACGATTTCGACCTGACTGACGGCCTCTGTACCCCCATCGGCAAGTGCGTATATGAGGACACCGGGGATCTGAATCTGGATACCAACGCCGTCATGGCCGGCTACATATCCATCATGCCCCTGACCGTCAACATGACGGATATGGATGTGTTCCGCAAATTACTGCCCCTGAACGAAAAATAGGACAACCGGCCCGGAAACGGGCCGGTTTGTTAGTAAGATAAATTGTTGTTTAGTTGATAAGTGACGTACCAAAAAAGAAGTATGTCATTGCGAGCCAGTGCGCACACTGGCGTGGCAATCTCCCGGATTTTCCGACATTTTCGTTGGTAATCGTAACATTTGCGCATCGCCGTGGGGGATTGCCACACCAGTGACATCGGTCACTGGTTCGCAATGACAGATTGTCTAAAAAACAATTTACCACACTAACATACGCAAAAGAACCGTGCCGAAGCACGGTTCTTTTTATGTACATAGGAATTAGACAGCGATCAGCTTGATTGCGAACAGGGCTTCCTTGCCCTCAGCAATGGTATGGTAGCTGCTGAAGTTGTTCTTATCTGCATACCATTCGATGTAGGACTCACGGCCCACGTTCTTGATGTAGATCATGCCATTGCCAGCATCCACAGCGACCCACTTGTCGTTAGCCTTATCCATGGGCATGCTGGAATACTGGGTATCCATGGACAGCTTCTTGCCGCCACAGCTAATGGAGAAGGTACCATCGCCGTTGTTGGTGATGGTCCAAACCTCAGTAGCACCGTAGCCAGAAACAGTGCTGCCGGAAACAGTCACGTCAACGCCCACATTGTAGAAGCCAGTGTAGGTGGAGGACAGGGCCTTGTTGTAGCCGGTAACCACGATCACATAGTTGCCATCCTTCACGGAAACAGCATCACCGGAGGGGGTGGTGGGCTTATCCTCGGGCTTCTCGGTGGTTCCGCCGCTACCAGCCACGACCTTATCCAGCTTGCCATTGACCAGCTCAACATCGTCATACCACTTCTTCAGATTACCAGTGACGGTGATGGTGTCGCCAACCTTCAGCTCGGCAGCCTTGTCACCCTTCACCCGGTAAATCTTGTAGGACTTACCCTTGTACTCGATGGTCACGGTGATGTTCTTATACTGCTCGCTGTATTCATCGTTGATCTTGGTGATCTTACCGGTCATGGTGGAGGTATAAGGCAGCTGTGCCTGATCTTCAAGAGCCATAGCAGCCTTGATCTGATCATCCAGAGAGCTGGGCTTATCGGTGCTGGGCTTATCGGTGGGGTTCTCAGTACCGGGATTCTCGGTGCCGGGGTTCTCGGTACCGGGGTCCTCAGTGCCGGGGTCTTCAGTGCCGGGGTTCTCGGTGCCGGGGTCGCTGCCCTCAGGAGCGGTGACAGCAATCACGGAAACGGTGGACATACGGTTGCCACTGATCTCAGGGTATGCGCCCCAAGAGGTGTAGCTGGTATCGTAAGCCAGAGTCTTCATGGTGCCGGCGTTGATGATGAACTGCTTACCTTCCTTGCCGGTCAGCAGCTGCCAAACAGCCATGGTCTCCTCGTTCAGCTCAGTGCCCACGTTGAAGCTGTTGTAGGTGCCCTTCAGGTAGATATAACGGCCGTAAACGTCCTGCATGGTGAAACCGCCGTCCACATTCTTGATGGTGATGACATCGGCAGCAGTGTAACCGCTGACAGCGCCGTCAGCCACGGTGACCTCGGTGGCATTGGCATAGCCGTAGCCCTTGTCCTGAGCCAGAGCGGAGAAGGTCAGGTTTTCGTAAACGATGACGTAGGTGCCATCAGCCACGTTGGTGGGAACACCGGCACGGGCGGGAACCAGACGCTCGAAGCTGACGGTCTGCTTGTTGCCATTGCCGTCAGAAATGGTAGCAGTCAGGGTGTACTTGATATCCTCAAGGTTGTCCATGGGAACCTTGATGGTGACGAAGTTGTCATTGCCACGGGTGCAGGTGATCTTATCGCTGTTGGTGGACCAGTCCACATTGAACTGCTTCTTCTCACCCTCAACGCTCACGATGGCCACACCGGGCATCTTGTAATCCATGGGGGTGGTAGCTTCGTCGTTGATATAGGAGGTGTGCACGTACTTCTTTGCAGCCTCCAGACCGGCGGTATCGGCCTTGGGCTCTTCCTTGGCGCAGCCGGCGAACAGGGACAGCATCATCGTCAGCAGCAGAAGAACGGAAATAAACTTTTTCATAAATTTACTCCTTTTTATTATTTAGTAGACGGTAATATCGTCAGCGGACAGAACCTTGATCTGATAGTTCTTTTCGTAGCAATCCACGATACCCTTGATATCGATGGTCTTGCCGGCGTAGGCATCTTCAGTGATCAGCTCGCCGTTGGCATCCTTCAGCACGCCAGTGCGGACGGAAACCTGAACGCCATCGACCTCACAGGTCAGAGTCATGGCACCCGTATCGCTGGCGCTGGGGTTGGTGGTGGTATAGGTATCCACGACCTTCAGACCCTTCATGGAGATGGAGGTGGAAACCGCCAGCTCTGCATACTTGAAGGTCTTTTTCTCCTCGCCCACGGTGATGGTCTTGTCGCCGGCAAAATCAGCGGCGGTAACCTCGGCGTAAGCGATCTCATTACCGGTGCTGATCTGAGAGGAGTTAGCCGGATCCTCCGGCTTCATGCGGTTGTAGACCAGACTGGTGATCTGATAGGTGTCATAGAACTGGGTCACGACACCCACAATACGAACCATAGCGCCCTGCGCCAGAACGTTGATGAGCTGGGAATTATAGCCGTAGAACACCTGCATGCCATAGTGCATACCGGTCTCTGCGTCATAGCTTTCGATGAAAGCGGTGTAGTTACTGTTGTAGGTGATCACGCCCTCAACAGCAACCTTCTTGCCGTTATAGTTTTCCACGTTGGACCGCAGCTCCTTCAGAGTGACGCTGGTAGCCTCACCATAAGGGAACTCGGGGTCTTTTTCGCCGGAGAACATATACAGCTTCTCCTGGGTAGCCTGATTGATAGCTGCCACGGCAGTGGCGCCGTAACGGCCCTCGGAGGCACTGGAGCTGGCACCCAGACCGTTCTGGAGCAGCTCAATGTTCAGGCAGCGGTACTCAGCATCCGCAGTGGGCTTATACCAAACCCAGACCAGATACCGGCCGTTGCCGTCGAAGTTCCAACTGCTATCGTCGGATTCGATCATAATGGAAGCAGCGGTGGACAGCTTTTCCTTGGTAAACCGGGAAGCTGCCTTGCCCCACTCCTCGATCTGACCGGTGGATTCCGGAGTATCGATCGCCAGATATCTGGCCTTGACCACGCCGGTGGGATCAAAGCTCTTGGGCACCACAAAGTGGCTGGTATCGCCGTCGATGTGGCTGTTGGGTCCCCATTGGACCTCCTGCTTAAAAGAAGAACCGCTCATATCCAGCTTGGTTTCGGCCACGTAATCCACATGAACCGTGCCGGTGGTCTCCTTGGGGTCGCCTGCGTCGCAGGCGGCAAATGCCGCCCCGACGATACAGACGATCAAAAGCAGGGAAATAATGCGTAAGCTGGTTTTCTTCATAGCTTTACACTCAGTTGTACCGGATTACTGACCGGACTGGTACTTACATTCTGCCACAGCGGCCTCGAAAGCCTTCTTAATGGCACCATCCACATCGGAAGAATCCAGAACCAAGCACTTCTGCACCAGCAGACCCACCTGGTCACGAGCAACGGAGGAACCGTTGAAAGCGGGAGAAACGTAGTAAGCGTCGGACTGAGCCAGAGCGACGGAAACAGCGTAAGCCTGGATGTTAGCGGTGCTGGCGCTCTTCAGGAACTCAGCGTAGATGGGGTTTTCCTTAACGGACTGGATAACGGGAGCGTAGCCGTTGTTCATGGAAACGGAAGCCTGGAAGGTCACGTCGGTGGTCAGGAACTTGGCAAACAGCCAGGAAGCCAGAACCTCCTGAGGATCTTCGCTCTTGAACAGGCAGATGGAGGGACCCTGAGAAATGACCTTGGGCTTGTCGGGGTTGACCTGAGGAATGGTAGCGATACCTACCTCAAACTCGAACTCGCCATTGGTCTGGTTGGGCTGCTGGTAGGTAGCGCCGCCGGTGGAACCGATGCACATATAGCAGCGAGTGCCGGCATCGTTCTCGCCGGTGAACAGAGCGGAGGTGTAACCGCCGGACAGCTTCTCGGTGGTGACCCACTTGTTCTCGTACCAGGTGCGGAACTTCTTGATGAAGTTGCGGTTGGTTTCGTTGTCGAAGCGGAAGTTCTCGCCCTCAACGCTGGTGTACTCGGAGCCGTACTGCTCACACATGGTGATGAACCAGTTGGCCTCGGAGTCATAGCCTAGAGGAATGCAAGTGGGCTCCAGCTCCTTGATCTTCTGGCAAACAGCTTCCATCTCCTCCCAAGTGGTGGGGACGGTCAGGTTGTTCTTCTCGAAGAAGGTCTTGTTGTAGTACAGAACCTCAGTGGACTTGGAGATGGGCAGAGAGTACATCTTGCCATCGCCGAAGGCCTTGCCTTCGTTGTAGTAAGCGGGGATGAAGTCGGCCTTCTGCTCAGCGGAGAAGCCGTACTCGCTGTCGATCAGCACATCCAGAGTCTGGACAGCGCCGGCAACGTTGTATAGAGCAACGTGGTCGGGATAGCAGTAAGCCAGGTTGGGCTGACCGCCGACGGAGATCTCGGTCTTGATCTGATCACGAACGCCGTCGTAGTCACCGTAGGTCTTGTGGGTGATCTTGATGTTGGGATACTCCTTGTTGAAGTCCGCAATGGCGGTGTTCAGGATCTCCTGCAGGGCAGCGCCCATCTGGTGATAGAACACGATTTCGACTTCCTTGGTCTTGTCGAAGCCGCCCTCGGGCATCACGAAGTCAACGGCCTTGGAGCCGGTCTTCTTACAGCCGGTCAGGCCACCCATGCACAGCGCCAGCAGCATAGCCACCAGCAGAACGGAGGAAATGATCTTTTTCATTTGATTTTTCCTTTCTTTTGCTTTTATTTTGTTTATATTCTCAATAAATAAACAACAAATTAACCCTTGATACCGCTTCTGGAAACACCCTTCATGATATACTTGCGCAGGAAGATGAACACCATGAACAGGGGGAAGGATACCACAGTGACTGCTGCCATCTGCAGCGGGATGTCGGTAACGCCTTCGGCATTGGTAAAGGCCGTACGCAGACCGTTGGTGATGAGCCGGTGGGCATCATCGTTGGCAACCAATCGGGGCCACATATAGGAGTTCCAAGAGCCCATCATCTTCAGAATGGTGATGGAGATGATGGTGGGCAGTGCCAGCGGGATCATAACCTTCCACAGGTACTTCAAATCACTGCAGCCATCAACCTTGGCGGCCAGGTACAGCTCATTGGGGATCTGCATGAAGTTCTGCCGCAGCAGATAGATATAGAACACGCTGACCATGAAGGGGATGATCAGAACCCGGTAGGTTTCCGTCCAGCCCCAGGTGTACACAGTCTGATAGTTGGTGATGGTGAACAGCTCGCCGGGGATCATCATGGTGGCGAGCAATGCGGCGAACAGGGCGTTCTTACCCTTGAACTCCAGCCGTGCGAAGGCAAAGGCGGACAGCACCGTGATCACCAGGCCACCAGCTGTGGAAACCACGCCGACCAGCACCGTGTTGTAGAACAGCTGACCCAGCAGCAGGTCTTCATTGGTGAACACTTCCATGTAGTTCAGGAAGTCGAAGGTCTGAGGCCACAGGGTAGGGATGGAACGGCGGTACTCCGCCATTTCCTTCAGGGAGGAAATGATCATCCAGTAGAAGGGGAAGATGACGATGATCGCCATGATGATCAGGAACGCATAGATCAGCGCAATACCAAGAGCCTTCAAGACCTTTTGGCGGGCCGATACCTTCTGCATATCTCTATTGTGCATGGTTTTGATTTCAGACATGATCGGCACCTCCTTAATAATGGGTCTTCTTCTTGCTGACGTACAGGTTGATCATGGTCACCACGAAAATAATGGCGAACAGGATCAATGCCGCAGCACTGGCAGTGCCTTCCTGGTTGCCGATGGCACGGTAAATAAAGCCGACCATGGTATCCAGCGCATAGTCATTGCCCACAGGGCCCATGGATTCGCCGAAGATACCGACGATGCTGGAATACTCCTTGAAGCCGCCGATAAAGCCGGTGATGATGACGTAAGCCAGCATGGGGGACAGCAGCGGCACGGTGATGCGGGTGAACACACGCCACTTGGGAGTGCCGTCCACACGAGCCGCCTCGTAATACTGCTTGTTGACGCTCTGCAGACCGCCCAGCAGGATCAAAATCTTGAAGGGCAGGGCGTTCCACACGATGTAGATCACCATGACCACGATGTTCGCCCAGTATTCAGAACCGGCGTTCATCCAGTTGACATACTCAAAGCCGAAGAACTCCAGCACATTGTTGATGATACCAACAGAGTCCGGACGGGCGCTGCCGCCGATGATCATATTGAACATAGCAGCGAACACCATGCCGATGGCGATGGAGTTGGTGACGTAGGGCATGAAGAAGATGGTCTGCAGCAGGCGCTGGAAGGGCTTGATGGAGTTCAGGGCCACAGCGATCAGCAGAGCCAGGAACGTGGAGATCGGCACAGTCAGAACACACAGCAAAATGGTGTTTTGTAGGCAGGTCATAAAGCCGGGATACTCCAGCACACGGGTAAAGTTGCCAATACCGACAGCGAACTCGTAATCGATATAGGGGTTCGCCGCCTTTGCGGTGGTATAGCCTTCCAGGAAGGCCATTCTCAAAGTATTGATGATGGGCCAGACGGTAAAGATCAGCAGCAGCACGATGGCCGGCGCCAGATACAGCCAGGCTTTCCACTGTTGTTTGCTATCTACCATATTACTTCACCTCGAATCGGATACGCTCCTCAGTCTCCTTGTTGAAGAGGAAGATCTTGTGAGGCTTGATGTTGTACTTGACCTCGGCGGCAGCCAGATCCACCTTGTTATCTGCGTCGATGATGGAGCGGATCACCGGGTTGACGGAAGCGTCATTGGTGGACACAATGCTCACATCACGGCCCATGACCTCCACATTGTTGAGCTTACAGGTCAGCGCACCGTTGGGATCCAGCTCGAAGCCCTCGGGACGGATGCCGATGACCACGTCCTGATCGGCAACGCCGGGAACATCCATCACGGCTTCCTCGCCGATGTAGACCTTGCCGCCCTTAACAGCACCGTTGAACACGTTGATGGGAGGCGTACCAAGGAACTTGGCAACGAACAGGTTGGTGGGATCGTCGTACACATCCTGAGGACGGCCGGTCTGCTGCACCACGCCCAGCTTCATAACCACGATCATATCGGAAATGGACATGGCCTCTTCCTGGTCGTGGGTAACGAAGACGGTGGTAATGCCGGTTTCCTTCTGGATACGACGGATCTCCTCACGGGTCTGCAATCTCAGACGGGCATCCAGGTTACTAAGAGGCTCGTCCAGCAGCAGAACACGGGGCATCTTGACCAGCGCACGGGCGATGGCCACACGCTGCTGCTGACCACCGGACAGCTCACTGGGCTTGCGCTCCATCAGCTCGTCGATCTGCACCAGCTTGGCGGCGGTATGCGCCCGCTCCAGCATCTCATCCTTGGACATCTTGTCCGCACCCTTCAGGTTTTGCAGGGGGAAGAGGATGTTCTGCTTGACGGTCATGTGGGGATACAGGGCGTAGTTCTGGAACACCAGACCGATGCCTCTGTTCTCCGTGGTCAGCTCTGTCACATCATCTTCACCGAAGAAGATCTTACCGGAGGTAGGCTTCTGCAGACCGCTGATCATGTACAGCGTGGTACTCTTGCCGCAGCCGGAGGGGCCCAGCAGACCAATGAGCTTACCGTCGGGGATCTCGAAGGTAAAGTCGTTGACCGCCACGACCTCCTTGCCCGCCTTCTTGTCGCGGCTGGGGAAGATTTTTGTTAGATTTTGCAATACAACTTTCATACTGTTCCCTTCCAATATCTTAATATTTTGTAAAACAATATCAATAATCCTGCCGGGTTGCACGCTCAGCAGCGATTTTTTTCTGATAATCGATCAAATCATCCGTACTGCGGAAAATCTTCTGGCTGGCGATATCCACTGCCACAGTTCCGCCGATCAGGTCGTGGAGCATGGAGTTGGTGCGAGTGACGATCATGCTGACCGCCTGCGCCAGCAGGAGGATCAACAGCACGCCGGTGCCGAAAATACCGATGGAATTGAACAGTACCATAATGATAATGTATACAGGGATCATGGTTTCCACGGTAAATTTGCCGAGAACGGTGCGGATAAACAGCTGCAAGGGCGTGATCTGCACGCCATCCGTGCGCATCAGGCCAAGACTGAACACTTTTTTACCCACGGTCTGACCGTTTTTCAGCCACAGCGGCACCGCAAATTCCAGCACGATCATGGCAAGCAAGATGCCAAAAGTCGTGATCAGCAAGGTCAGGTTGATGAGCAGATTGTAGGTATACAGCACATCGTCATCGTTGATCAGTGCCTGATACGCCGCATCAAAGTTTTTCTGCTGATCCTCCGGCAGCTCCTTGTATTCCGCTTCGCTGATATCAAAGCTGATGCCGTACTGCGTTTCGTACCGCTCATAGTGCTGCTTCAGCGCTGCGCTGTGGTCGTTATACCCCAGCAGATTAAACAGCAAACTCATAAAGCCAACAGCCAGAACACACAGCAGCATCGCATCCAGAATACCGGCGGCGATCCGCTTTGAAAGGCTTGCTTTTTGAAGATCAGTGGTCATTGGGTTCTCTCCTTGTGTGCCATGCGCAGAAATACTCTATCGTATCGAACATTATATCATAAACTCCGCAAAATATCTACATATATTTTAAATATTATGCACAATTTTATAAAGATTTTTCAGAATGTTACATAGAAACAGCTTTTTTCATCCCGTCAAGGAACGTCAGCGGCACTTTTAAGGGCCCTCTGCCGGTTCCCAGACTGATATCGGGCTTCACCTCGCCGTGAAAATCGCTGCCGCCGCTGGGCAAAATGCCGAATTCCTTCACCAATTCCTCTGCCAGACGAGTCTGCTCCTCGGTGTACTTGGAGTACAGCACTTCCATTCCCACAAGTCCCGCTTCCTTCGCAGGGCCAAGAAACCGCCGCAGCGCCCCCTCCTCCTTCAGGCTCAGGAACGGATGCGCCAGCACCGGCACCGCCCCGATGGAGCGAATGTAGCGGATCATTTCATAGGCATCGATCCGCTCCGGCGGGTTGTAATAGCCATGTTTAGCACCCAGCAGAGTAGAAAACGCCTCCTGCACACTGGCGGTATAGCCCAGCTCCGTCAGTTCTGCGGCAATATGAGCCCGGTTGATCTGACCCACCGTTTTCTCGCAGATATGGTCATAATCCAAATCAAATCCTGCCCGGCGCAGATTTTCCACCAGCTCCCGGTTGCTTTCCTCCTTGCGGCGCTGCATATCCGCCATTTTTTCCGTGATCTCGTCAAAATAGCGTGGCTGGATGAACAGACCCAGAATGTGCAGCTCCGTGCCCTCGTAATCCGTGGAAAACTCCACGCCGGGTACCGCCTCCACCCGGTAGTTTTTCGCCGCCGCCAGAAAATCCGGAAGTCCCTGTGCCGTGTTGTGATCGGTCAACGCAATGGCCCCCAGCCCCAGCGTCTGCGCTTTCTCCAGAAGCTGGGCCGGCGTATAGGTACCATCCGAAAAGCAGGAATGGGTGTGAAGATCGCATAATTTATCCATAGTATCTCCCTCTAGCGCGCAATCAGCCCCGCCGATGACGGTGGGGCTGAACGGCTCACAAAATATTCAAACTGCTCAAAATCTCCTCGGATGCCTGCTCCCCATCGGAAAACTGCACCACATAGTCACAGATCTGGGCATTTCTCATTTCTCCGTCGATGGCCAGCAGGCGGTTGACCTTTTCTGCCGTGGGCATCTGCTTTTCCAGCACATCCGCCAGCAGGTCTTTTTTATCCCGCTTGACATAGACCGTCACCACATTGGGGAAATGGGTTTTCAGGGACATGGCACCGCAGATATCCATGACCGTCAGCACATGATTGCCCCGGGCCAGAATATCCTCCACATCTGCCTTCCGGGAGCCGTAGCACTGGTGGGCGTAGGTGGTGGACTCAAAGATCTCCCCCTGCTCCTGCATAGCCCGGAACTGCTCCAGCGGCACATGATGATACCACCCATCCCGCCGAACAGCGGTGGCGTCATCGGTGGTGTAGCTCATCAGCTTCTCGAATCGGTCTGATTTTTCCAGAATTTTCTCCGCTACGGCATTTTTTCCACTGCCGGAGGGGCCAACCAGCACCAAAATGCTGGGCTGGGTCATGGTGTAGCGCTCCGGACGAACGGAATAGCTGTCCGCAATGACCTCCACAAGCTTCAGGAACTCATCATAGGTATTCACCGCCAGAATGCCGGTGGCTTCCCGATTCCACGGGCGGCGCATGAGGATGGGATAGGCCGCATTGGACTGAAAGACGTTGTGCATTCCGTCGTCGAACAGAATATCCACATCGATCTTATCCTTCCGGGAGCCCATAAGGATATGGTCTGCCGGGATTTCCGGGAACTCCTCCAAAATCCGCTGAGCACGGATGGTCATATACTGGGGCCAGACGGCGGTGGATACAAACACCTCCGTCATTTGGGACAGCTTTTTCACAAACTCCCTTGCGCCCTGAATCACAGGCTGGTTGCGGAAGAAATCCGGGTCGTTGAAGAATTCAAAGATCACATCAGCCCGGGTGCCCAGCTTACCCCAGCGGTCCACCTCGTAGATGGTCAGGGGCGGGTCAAAGCGATATTTTTCATTGGCAAGCCGAATGGCGTGAGGAACGCACTCCATCAGCACATCATCAATATCCAGTGCGGTGGAAAGTCGAAATTTCTTATTCATAGTATACTCTCTTTCTGGGCATGTCGGGCAAAAAAGCAGCTCTCGTGTTTGATACGAAAACACAGGAAGCCGAAGTGTCTTTATTATATCGAAACATCGCGAAAGATGCAACTGCCTTTTTCTGTTTCCAAGCCTCAAATCTCCCCTGCTATGCCAAGGAAGATAAATTGTTGTTTAGTTGATTAGTGACGCACCAAAAAAGAAGTACGTCATTGCGAGCCAGTGCGCACACTGGCGTGGCAATCTCCCGGATTTTCCGGCATTTTCGTTG
>JBGVKN010000085.1:0-18951 GCA_045123795.1 Faecousia sp.
CCGGGAGATTGCCACGCCACTGCGCCCGCAGGCGCGTGCAGAGCGCAACCGCCGCAGAGCGGCGGCTCTTAGCGCGTCGCTGTGGCGCACTGGCTCGCAATGACACACTTCTTTTTTTGTGCGCTGGTAATCTGCTAAACACAATTTATAATACGAGTGTTTTCAATAAAAAAGAAACAGCAGTTTTCTTCCGAAAACTGCTGTTTACACTGGTGCCGGTGGCCGGGCTCGAACCGGCACGGTGTCGCCACCGGTGGATTTTGAGTCCACTACGTCTACCAATTCCATCACACCGGCATGGTGCTTACATAGTATAATACATGTTTGGAAAAATAGCAAGTAAAATTTTTGATTTCTTCTGTAGTTGTTTTAAATAATTAAGATAGATTTATTTGACGGGATATGATATAATAACGTGTAAGACTGGAATTTTATGAATTTGCGCCGTTTTGGTGCGGAAAGGTGGGGGGGTATGAGCAAAGAGATTAATATGGGGTTGGTAGATATCCACTGTCATATCCTGCCCAGCGTGGATGACGGTGCGCAGGATTTGAAGACCTCGCTGGAGCTGCTGCGCATGGCCCATGAGGATGGTATCTCTGCCATGATCCTAACTCCCCACTACCGGGGCAATTACCGAAAAAACACGCCTCCGATTTTGCACCAACACTATGAAATCCTGTGCGAAAAAGTGCGTCAGGAGCTGCCGGGGATGGAATTGTATCTGGGCAGTGAGGCGGCGTGGGAGCGAGATCTGGGAGAAAAGCTTGCCGAGGGTCAGGTGCTGACCATTCACGGCAGTCCCTATGTGCTGCTGGAGTTCGAATTTGGATGTATGCGCTCTCATGTGACTGATGGCGTGATGGATGTGGTGAGCTGCGGATATACTCCCATCATTGCCCATGCGGAGCGGTATGGTATTTTCCGCAAGGATAAGACATTGGTAGACGAGGTGCTTTCCATGGGCGCACTGATCCAGCTGAATGCGGACAGTGTGCTGGGCAAACGGGGCTTTGGCCTGAAGCGCTGCTGCCACCGTTTACTGAAACAGGGGAAGGCTCATTTCATCGCTTCTGATGCCCATGATAGCCAGAACCGCAAGCCATTGCTGGGTGAGTGCTTTGCCTATGTGAGTAAGCGGTATGGCGAGGATTACGCATGGATACTGATGCGTGACAATGCCCGGGCGCTGCTGTCCGGAAAGTGGAGCTGAAAGGATCATCAATGGCTGAAAAGAAATCGCTGAAACTGAATTTTATTATGAATGCGATGCTGACTATGTCGTCATTCATTTTTCCCCTGATCACATTTCCTTATGTGACCCGGGTTTTAGGGCCTACGGGATATGGCAAGGTTTCCTTTGCTACATCTTTGATCGCCTATTTTCTGATTTTTGCCCAGTTGGGCATTCCAACCTACGGCGTTCGAGCCTGCGCCAAGGTGCGTGATGACAAACGTCTGCTGACCAAGACTGCCCACGAGCTGCTGATCATCAATCTGGTCATGAGTGTTCTTTCCTATGCGGTGCTGTTTTTGGCACTGATCTTTGTGCCGAAGCTGCGGCAGGAGCGGTTGCTGTATATCGTGGTCAGCTTGACGATCATGTTTACCACCATCGGTATGGAGTGGCTGTATAAGGCGCTGGAGCAATACACCTACATCACGGTTCGCTCTCTGATCTTCAAGGTCGTGGCGCTGGTGGCGATGTTCTATCTGGTGCGTGCCGAAGACGATTATGTGATCTACGGCGGCATTACAATTTTGGCGTCCTCAGCGTCCTATCTGATGAATTTCATCCATGCCCGCAAGTATATCAGCCTGCGGCCTATGGGTGGTTATGAATTTAAGCCCCACCTGAAGGCGGTGGCGATCTTCTTCGCCATGGCCTGCGCCACCACCATCTATACCAATCTGGACACGGTGATGCTAGGCTTCTTGAAAACGGATGATGATGTTGGCTTTTACAATGCCGCTGTGCGGATCAAGACCATTCTGGTCAGTATCGTTACCTCTCTGGGGACGGTGCTGCTGCCCCGGGCATCCTACTATGTGGAGCACGGGCTGATGGAGGAATTCCGCAGGATCAGCCGCAAGGCGTTGAATTTTGTGCTGGTGGCGGCCACTCCGATGATGCTGTATTTTATGCTGTTTGCCCGGCAGGGAATACTGCTGCTGTCCGGTGAGGAGTTTTTGGGTGCTGTTCTGCCCATGCAGATAATTATGCCGACGCTGCTGTTTATCGGCTTGACTAATATTTTGGGCATTCAAATTCTGGTGCCCACCGGCCGGGAAAAAATGGTGCTGTATTCGGTGATGGTCGGTGCGGCGATGGATCTGATCTGCAATTTCCTGCTGATCCCCAAACTTGCTGCCACTGGCGCAGCGATAAGCAATATGCTGGCGGAGGCCGCAGTGCTGGTGTTTCAAGCAGCAGTTCTTCGCAAGGAAGTATTGGCCGCTTTTCGGTCGATCCGCTTCTGGAAACTGGGAGCCGGTCTGCTGGCTGGTACGGTTGCGTCCCTCTGGGTGGCAGGGCTTGGACTTGGCAGCTTCTGGGCGCTGGCGTTCTCTGCCTGCCTATTCTTCGGGGCGTATGGTGTTGTGCTGATTTTGTCGAAAGAAGAACTGGTTTGCGGCATCTTAGGGCAATTCCTAGGGAAATTTAGAAAAAAAGCCTGATTGGCAGGGCCTTTTGTTTGACCTGGCAGCCGGTCTGTGTTATGATAAAGGAGATAAATATGAAATACGATTATCTGGTGGTGGGCGCCGGCTTGTTTGGTGCGGTGTTTGCCCATGAAGCCAAGGCCGCCGGCAAGTCCGTGCTGGTCATTGATAAGCGGCCCAATATTGCGGGTAATGTGTACACCGAGGAAGTGGAGGGTATCAACGTCCATGTTTACGGCGCCCACATCTTCCACACCAACAATAAAAAGGTATGGGACTATGTGACCCGGTTTGCCGAGTTCAACCGCTTCACCAACTCCCCGGTGGCTAACTACAAGGGTGAGCTGTACAGCCTGCCCTTTAATATGTACACCTTTAATAAAATGTGGGGTGTTGTGACTCCGGAGCAGGCTGCTGCCAAGATCGAGGAGCAGCGTGCCGCAGCGGGCATTACCGAGCCGAAAAATCTGGAGGAGCAGGCTATCTCTTTGGTGGGTACGGATATCTACGAAAAGCTGGTCAAGGGCTACACGGAAAAGCAGTGGGGCCGGGACTGCAAGGATCTGCCCGCCTTCATCATCAAGCGTTTGCCGGTGCGGCTGACCTTTGATAATAACTATTTCAATGCCCTTTATCAGGGCATTCCCATGGGCGGCTACACCAAAATGGTTGCCAATATGCTGGAAGGCATTGAGGTGCGCCTGAATGTGGATTATCTTCAGAATAAGGCAGAGCTGGACAAGTTTGCAGATAAAGTGGTCTATACCGGTGCCATCGATGCCTACTTCGATTATAAGCTAGGTACACTGGAGTATCGCTCTGTCCGATTTGAAACGGAAGTGCTGGATATGCCCAATTTCCAAGGCAATGCGGCGGTGAACTACACTGACCGAGAAACTCCGTTTACCCGGATCATTGAACACAAGTGGTTTGAGTTTGGCACCCAGCCCAAGACGGTCATCAGCCGGGAATATTCCTCCGAGTGGAAGAAGGGCGATGAGCCCTATTACCCCGTCAACGATGAACGTAACGGTGCGCTCTATCAGCAGTATAAGACACTGGCGGCGCAGGAGCAGAACGTGATCTTCGGCGGTCGTCTGGGCGAATACAAGTATTATGATATGGATGCGGTCATTGCCTCGGCACTGGCACTGTGTGAGACGGAAATAAACTGATAGGAGAATAGGATTATGAAAACGGCATTGGTCATCATGGCAGCAGGCATCGGTTCTCGGTTCGGTGGTGGCATCAAGCAGCTGGAGCCGGTGGGCCCCACCGGCGAGATCATTATGGATTACTCCATTTATGACGCCATGGAAGCAGGGTTTAATCGTATTGTGTTTATTATCCGCAAGGATATCGAGGCGGATTTCCGGGAAGTGATCGGAGATCGCATTGAAAAGATCTGTGCAAAGCGGGGTGTCAGTGTGGGCTATGCCTTCCAGAGTATGCAGGCAGTGCCGGAGGGCGTTGCGGTTCCGGAGGGACGTACCAAGCCTTGGGGCACCGGTCAGGCAGTTCTGGCAGCCAGAGATCAGGTGGATTGCCCCTTTGCGGTGATCAATGCCGATGATTATTACGGCAAGGAGGCTTTTGTGAAGCTGCACGATTTCCTGTGCGCTGAGCATGAGCCCAATACATATTGCATGGCAGGCTTTATCCTGAAAAATACTCTGTCTGAAAACGGCGGTGTGACCCGTGGTATCTGTCAGGTGAACGGCAACGGCTATTTGACGGATGTGGTGGAAACACGCAATATCGTTAAAACTGCAGATGGAGCGGAGGTTGACGGTGTTGCGGTGGACCCCAACGCTTATGTTTCCATGAATATGTGGGGACTTGACCCTGCGTTTATGGATACGCTGCAGGTGGGATTTGAGGAGTTCTTCAAAACTGCTGCTGTGGAAAACCCGCTGAAATCGGAGTATTTGCTGCCCATCTATATCGGTCAGCTTCTCAGAGAGAATAAGGTGACTGTTCAGGTGTTGGAAACAAAGGATAAGTGGTTCGGTGTGACCTACCGGGAGGACAAGCCCACGGTGGTGGAGAGCTTCCGTGCGCTGATCGAATCCGGCGTGTATGCGCCAGATCTTTTTGGTGGAGTTTAACCTTTTCTTTTAACAAAAAGATAAAAGTATTGCAAGTATGAAGTGGTTGTGCTACAATGCCACTGTTATACTGGGAAAAATGGCGCAAAGGAGCTACTATGGAAAAGACTGATGAGATCGAATTTGATCTACTGCAAATAGCACACCATGTGCTAAAAAAATGGTGGATCATAGTTTTAGTAACGCTGGTTTTTGCCGTTGGCGGATATTTGGGCAGCAAGATGCTGATTTCACCCAAGTATACCACGGATTGCCGGATCTATATCTACCAAAAAAATGATAAGCAAAGCGTTACCATGGATTATACAAATCTTCAGATTGCGACACAGATCTGTAATGACTGCGAGGTTATTATCACCGGTCAAAACGTGACGAAGGTTGTTATTGATAATCTGAACCTGAAAATGAGTGCAGCATCCCTAAGCGGCCGGATTGAGGTAGAATCGGAGGCTAATACACGCATTCTGCAACTGAAGTATACGGATACAGATCCAAAACGTGCGGCTGCGATTCTGAACGAGATCTGTGAGGTTGCGGCTGCCCAGATTCAGGATCTAATGGCTGTCGATGCCGTAAAGACGATTTATGAGGCAGAGGTTCCTACTGCTCCGTCCAGCGATGGACCGGGTAAATATGCTTTGATTGCAGGTGCAGTGGGTGCGGCGTTGACAATGTGTATCCTGATTGCTTTGTATCTGCTGGATGATACCATCCATAATGAAGAGGATGTGACCCGGTATCTGGGGCTGAGCACCTTGTCTGCCATCCCGGCTTGCGAGGAATTGAGTGCTTCCAGAAAGATCGGTGAAGCCGCAAAGAAAAAGAGCACGGCTCGCTTTGCTAAGAAATAAGAGGTGAATGTCGTGGAGAAAATTGCGGTTAGTCGTATGCTTTCCAAGGACTTCAGAGCCAATGAAGCGATGAAGACCTTGCGGACCAATATTGTTTTTAGTGGTTCCTCTGTGCGGGCCATCGGTATGACCAGCTTTGGCGCTGCGGAAGGTAAGTCTACCATCTCTTTGCAGTTGGCTATGTCCTTTGCTCAGACCGGCAAGCGTGTGCTGCTAGTGGATGCGGATATGCGCAAAAGTGTGCTGCCCACCCGCCTGCGCCTGAAAAACAAGGTGGAGGGCCTGAGCCATTACCTGTCCGGCCTTGCTAATGTCAGTGATTTGTTGCAGGAAACGGATATGTCCGGTTTGTACATTATGTTTGCCGGTGCTCGGGTTCCCAACTCTGCGGAGCTGCTGGGCAGCAACAACTTTGCCAAGCTCATTCCTGCGTTGAAGGACGTATTCGATTACATCATTGTGGATACTGCTCCTTTGGGGCAGGTTATCGACTGTGCCGTTATCGCACAATACCTGGACGGTGTCGTCATGGTGGTGGATGCCACCAACAACAGCTACAAGCTGGAGCGCCGGGTTAGAAACCAGCTCTTGAAAGCTGGCGGTAAGGTGCTGGGCGTGGTGCTCAATCAGGTGGACTATAAGGACCGGATGGGCTATTACGGCTACGGAGCCCGTTATGGCGGAGAATACTACGGAAACGAAGAATAAACGGATCACAGCGCGCGAAGGATCGTCTTCGCGCGCTGTATAATCATATAGGAGGATAGTGTGTGAAACCGTGGCGGCATTTTAAAACCATCACAACCCATCGCATTGAGGTGATGCGGGGGTGCTTCAAAATGGGTTTGTATTGGCAAGGGTTGACCCATGACCTGTCCAAATACGCCCCGGTGGAATTCTGGAACGGTGCTCGATATTATCAGGGAAACCGCAGTCCTAATGGAGCGGAACGTGAGGATAAGGGGTACAGCGAGGCGTGGATGCACCATAAGGGCCGCAACCGTCACCATTATGAATATTGGACGGATATGAGCCCTGTTTCCAAAACCTACGAATCCGTGCCCATGCCCCGGCGGTATCTGGCAGAGATGGTGGCAGACCGGTTAGCAGCTTGCAAGATTTATGAGGGAGAGAATTTCACTGCTGAGTCGCCGCTGCGGTATCTGATGCGCAGTCGAGAAAAGAATTTTATCAATCCTCAGACCCGGCGGGAACTGGAATATTTGCTGACCATGCTCCGTGACCGGGGAGAAAAGGAAACCTTCCGCTACATCCGGCAGGAGGTTCTGAAAGGGAAACCCTTTCCGTGGGAGGAGCGGGAATGATTTCCGCTGGAGATGTGTGAAATTTAACTGTTATTTCACACATTTTGCGACATTTCTCGATACAATACGTCAGTCATAAATTGATGGATTGACGTTACGACCATTTTATGATAATATGATGATGTTGTATGAATTGTTTTGTAACAGTTGAGAGGTTGTGTGTTTATGGAAACATATAGCGCAGTCGAAAATAGAACAGAAGAAAAGCTGGTAAAGCTGAACCGTAAGGAACAGCTGAGAACGAAACGTGGTTACTGGGCGCTGCGTCGTGGGCAGGATATTTTCTTTTCCCTGATTGCATTGCTGATTTTGTGGCCGGTCATGCTGATCGTGGCGCTGGTTGTGTTTTTGGATGATCCCCACGGCAGCCCCATTTTTGCGCAGGTTCGCTGCGGTAGAGATGGCAAGCTGTTTAAAATGTACAAGTTCCGCAGTATGTATGTGGATGCGGAGGATCGGCTGAAGGATCTGTTGGGTGACAATGAGATGGACGGCCCGGCCTTCAAGATCAAGGATGATCCCCGAATCACCCGAGTGGGCAGAGTAATCCGTAAGGTCAGTCTGGATGAGCTGCCCCAGCTGTTCAATATTCTCAAGGGTGATATGAGCATCGTTGGCCCCCGGCCCGCATTGCCCCGTGAGGTGGAGCTGTATACAGAATTGCAGAAACAGCGGATGTATGTGACCCCCGGTTTGACTTGCTATTGGCAGATTCAGCCCAAGCGCAATGATATTACGTTTGATGAGTGGATGGAGTTGGATCTGAAATACATTCAGGAGCGCAGCTTCTGGGTGGACTGGAAGATCATCTTCAAAACTTTTGGTGCCGTATTGGGCGGCGAGGGTGAATAAAACAATTCTTTCGGGGCATGATATTCATGCCCCGAAAAAAGTTTGGTACTTTGGAAAAAAGTTCTTGACTTTTTGGAAAAGATGCGTATAATGATATCTGCGCCTGAGATAGAGGATTTGTGTAACGGTAGCACACCGGACTCTGACTCCGTTTGCGGGGGTTCGAATCCCTCATCCTCTGCCATTAAAAACCCCGACCACAACCGTGGTCGGGGTTTTTAATTTTGTAGGGATAGGGTTCGAACCAATATCAGTGCAAACACTGGTGGCTACTTTTATTTTTGCCCCTGTGGGGCAAAAATGCATATCGAATCCCCTATCCTCTGAGTGTGAAAACTCAAAGTTTAAGTCTTTTTTAAACTTGCCCCGCCTGTTTTGCGTTTCCTTCCAGTCGTGCTATACTGGAACCAGAGGAGGGAATAAT
Source organism: Faecousia sp. (assembly GCA_045123795.1). Classification (GTDB taxonomy): domain Bacteria; phylum Bacillota; class Clostridia; order Oscillospirales; family Oscillospiraceae; genus Faecousia. The sequence goes on from JBGVKN010000085.1 coordinate 8,225, forward strand.
ATGGACGATCAATGGATGGATTGGATGGCCCCGGGTGTGGGGTATTACGAAGTAAAATCTGAAAACAAATGGGTAGCATTAGGCGTAGCCTTGGTGTGTGCTTTGCTGTTAGCGGGTTTTGGCCTGTTTATTGATATCCGTGTTGACCCAATTCAGGTGGAGAAAATCGTATTGCATGGCCCTCATAATTGCGGATGCCAGCAGGAAAGTGGAGAAATAGTTGAATTGAACCCCGGCGAAGTGTGGAAATTCATGAGGCTGTACAACTCCTCGATCTACGCTGGAGAAATAAATGCAGACGGTTGTGAAACAAACTTTTCGGCTGATATCTATTTAAGGAACGGATCTTGCATTTATCTGTGGGAGTTTAATGAGGAAAAGTTATATCTCTCTCCGTCAAGATCGGAGCGCTATTGGGTCTATAACTCCCGGCTTCACGATTACATAGCGGAATTGTTGGACAAGTATGACCTGCACACTGATTGAGCCTTAATCCTCCAACTGCTTGCAGTTGGAGGATTTTCCATTGCCAACTATCTGTTTCTATGCTAAAATCAACCCAAAAGCCAAAGGAGGCGTACTGTGGAATACAACGACATTTATGATAAAGACCGCAATCTGACCGGGCGGGTGCATCTGCGTGGTACAACCTGGCAGCCGGGGGAATACGGCCTTGTGGTCTGCGTGTGGGTTTACGACGGGCATGGGCGCATTTTGCTGACCCGCCGGGCACCGGGGAAAACCTTTGCCGGGACTTGGGAAAATTCCGGCGGTGCGGCTCAGGAAGGGGAGGATAGCCTGACTGCTATTCGGCGGGAATTGTGGGAGGAAACGGGTATTCGGGAAGAGAAAGAGAAGTTCGAGTTTTTGAATACCTCCCGTGATGAGCATAAATTCTATGACCATTACTGCCTGAAATGGAATGGTACGGTGGAGGATGTGGTTTTGCTGCCCGGGGAAACGGATGCGGTGAAGTGGGTCACTTTTGACGAGATCCACCGGATGATTGCAGCCGGGGAAATTTGCCGCATCATTGCCCAGCAGTTCCTGGAAGAAGAGCCTAAACTGCTTGCAAGACAATCTGCACAAGAAACACAGTGAAATTTTGGCTAGCCCGTCCTGCAGATCGTTCTTGAAAATTAGTTCCATTCGGGTTATAATGAAAAAAAGCGTTTTTTGAGTATCCGGCAAAAACGCTGTTGCCGGAGTCAAAAAACGTTTTCTTTTTATTTAAATCACAGACATGGAGGAAACACTTATGGTCGAATTAACTCATCTGCCTGTGCGTCATGGAAATGTTCCCCTGCGTTTTGCCCGTGGACACTTTGCCACCAACCACAGCCATATCAATTATTACATCGATATTACTTATCCCAAGCGTCGGCTCAGTGAAGCACAGGCCGTCGCCAAGCAGCTTGTGGGCAGTTTTATCAATAATACCCCTGTGGACACCATTCTGTGTCTGGATGGTACTACGGTCATCGGCACCTGCTTGGCCGAGGAGCTGACCAAGAGTGGTTTCCGCAGCATCAACATCCACAACACCATTTACGTTGTGGAGCCGGAGTATAATTCTAACTCCCAGATGATTTTCAGGGACAATATTCAGACCATGATCCGCAATAAGCACGTTTTGATTCTGATGGCATCCTGCACCACCGGCTATACCGCCAGCAAGGGCATTGAGGCGATCGGTTACTACGGCGGCGAGGTGGTCGGCGTTGCGGCGCTGTACAGTGCCGTGGATAAGCTGGGCGGACTGCCTGTGCGTTCGGTCTATAACCTGAGTGACCTGCCGGACTATGCCAGCTACGATTACAAGGACTGCCCCTACTGCAAGAATGGCAGAAAGATTGACGCACTGGTCAATTCCCACGGCTATTCTTCTCTGTAATTTCATAAACAAACCGCCCCTCGGTGACGAGGGGCGGTTTCGGATTCAGTGTGCGCTGTCCAGCGGACGCAGGACGCAATATTCATTAAAACGGGTATCATTAACGGTGGTCATAAACAGCACGTGAAGCTTGGGATCATCGGTAGGTACCTGCTGGGCAATGGTTTCCGCATCGGCGGCGGCCACATCCTGCAGATACACCCGACAGTTGCCCTCGGGCAAGGGAAAATCGGGGCTTGCACTCATGAAAGATACACAGAACCGGTCTGTGGTGCATTCATCGGCTAGTCGGGCGGCGGCATTGGCAAGGGCTTGGTATTTATCACCATCGAAAATGATTTTATCCGTATTGGGGAAACGGAAATCGGTATACACCACTTCATCAAAGCCCAGGCTGCGCAGCTCTATGGTAATACGCATCAGGTAATCCAGCGCCTTGTCAGCGGTGGGATCCAGCCAGTAGCAATTGCTGTCGTCCATCCACAGCGAGCCATTTCCGCCCTTTTTCGGCAGGCCGCTGGGGACATTGTGAAGGCCGAATTCCCAGTCCCGGAAAGCGGGGATGCGGGCGATGGCGTGAAGATTGCTGTTGGCAAGATATTGGATCAGCCCATCCATCTGGGCGATGTCCACATCCTTGGAGGTGGTTTTTCCTACGGTGGTGGAATAATGGAAGTAGCCCTTGATGCTTTTGACATCCAGCATCACAGCTGTGCCGGAAGGGAGCGCTTCCAGCTTGGCTTTGACGGCAGAAATATCAGTTTTCAGATCCTCAAAATCAATGTAATAGCCCTGAATGCTGGTCTTTTCCACCACGGGGGGCGTGATATCCAGCTCCGGTTCATTGTAATAAATCTGCACATCCGGCAGGTTTGCAGGAGGCACCGCCTCTACACCTGCGGGAATGGGCCCGAGGCTGAAGTCCAGCTTGGCACCGTTGGGGGTGTAGACAATGTAACGGCCTACCCAGATGATCCAGCACAGCCATGCCAAAATGGCGATAACTGTCAGTGCGATGGCCGCTTTGCCCAGCCGAACCAGCGTCCGTCGGGTGCGGTAGGAAAGGCTCATTTGGCCCTCCTTTCGGCGGTAACACACCGCCAGTCCTCTTTCTCTCGGATAGAAGTGACAGTCAACCCGGCGGCGGTCAAAGCGGCATGCACATCCTCCAGCCGGGTGTTTAGGATGCCGGAGCAGATCAGTCGGCTCTTTTCTGTCAGGAAGCCGGGTAAGATCGGCGCAAGGCCGATGATCACGTCTGCAACGATGTTGACCAGCACCACATCATATTCCTTTTGAGAAAGCTGAGACATCAGTGCCTTATCAGCGGTGACATTGCCGGTCAGGGCTGTAAATTCCGGAGCGGAGAAACCGTTGTAAGCAGCATTCTCCCGGGCGATGTCCTCAGCCTTGGGGTCGATGTCCACGCCGATGGCGCTCATCGCCCCCAGCCGCAAGGCAGCAATGGACAAAATGCCGCTGCCGCTGCCCAAATCCAGACAGTGACTGCCGGGGGTGACCAATTCCTCCATGGCCTCCATGACCATTTGAGTGGAGGGGTGGGCACCGGTGCCGAAGGTCAGACCCGGGTCTAAGATCACGGGGGCACGGCCTTCTGTGTCGGAATCAGCCAGCCAGTAGGGCAGGACGATCAGTTTTTCACCGATGGGCTGGGGCGGATAGCTGTCCTTCCAGCTCTCCTCGTAGTCCACATCGGGCAGAGGAGCGGCGGTCATGGTCAGGCCCAGCCGGGTAAGCAATGCGGTGAGCTTGTCCATACCGGCATTGTCCGTGTCCTCCAGATAGAGCTTAATGTTGGAAAGACCTTGCAGTTTTTCTTGCAGATCTTCGTCGATGTAATCCCAGTAATCCCGGTTTTCGTCCAGAAAAGTTTCAAATTCCGCCTGATCTTCAATGACCAGATCGGAAAAACCGCCGGCGGTCAGTGCATTTGCCACAGAGCCGATGCTCTGGGCGGCGGTGTTGATGGTTATTTCAAGCCATGCCATGGCAGAAGTCCTCCTTTTGCGTATCAGCTCCTCTATTCTACTCCATCTCGGAAAAAATGGCAACCGGGGTGGGATAATTAAATGTTAATTTTTTATTCCCTACTTCCTATTTGCGCAAAAGTGGTATATAATAACCTTTAATCATACACAAGGAGAAACAGGAATGATCCAAACCATGGAACTTTTGCCGGGAGTGACGTTACGGTGCTTTCCGGCGGAGCGATTTAAGCAGGGCTGTCTGAGCCTGCAGTTCTTGCGCCCAATGTCCACATCGGAGGCGGCGCTGAATGCGGTGATCCCGGCGGTACTGCTGCGTGGCACGAAAAAACGCCCGGATCTGCGGGCGATCACATTGCATCTGGATGACCTTTACGGTGCTTCCGTAGGGGCACTGGTGCGGCGCATTGGCGATTATCAGACCGTGGGACTTTACTGCGGATTTATTGAGGATAAATATGCGCTTCCCGGGGATCAGGTTTTGAGCCCCATGCTGGATTTTTTGGGCGAACTGCTGCTGGAGCCCTTAACAGAAAACGGCGGTTTTCACAAGGAGTATGTGGAAAGCGAAAAGCGCAATTTGATCGCCACCATCGAATCAGAGCGCAATGACAAGCGGGCGTATTGTGCAGCCCAAATGCTGAAAAAGATGTGCGCTGCGGACTCCTTTGGTATTCCTCGACTGGGTGAGATTGCTCAGGTGGAGGCCATTGATGCGGTGTCCGCATGGAACCATTATCAAAACGTACTGCGGGAGAGTCCTGCTGAGATATTTTACGTAGGCTCCGGAGCACCGGAGCTGGTGGCGGACAAGCTGCGCTACATTTTCAATCAAATTCGGCGTGAGCCCATTGCATTGCCTGAACAGACGGCTTTCCAAGATGGCGGCGGTGGTAGCTACACCGATACCATGGAGATCAGTCAGGGTAAACTGAGCATGGGTTTTGTGACTCCGATCACCAATCAAAGCCCGGATTTTGCTGCCATGCAGGTGTTCAATACAGCCTTTGGTGCCGGTATGACCAGCAAGCTGTTTATGAATGTTCGTGAGAAAATGAGCCTTTGCTATTCCATCGGCTCCGGCTATTACGGCAGTAAGGGTATTTTGACTGTGTCTGCCGGCATCGACTGTGATAAGGAAGAAGTGGTGACGGCGGAGATTATGCGCCAGCTGGATGCCTGCCGTGCAGGACAGATCACGCCGGAGGAGCTGACGGCGGCAAAAGAAGCCATCCTTTCCGGTCTGCGTGGCGTTTACGATTCCCCCGGCTCTATCGAAGGCTATGAAACCACCGCCGCCATCAGCGCTCTGCCTCTGACAGTGGATGCCTATTACCGGGCGGTGGAAGCGGTGACGGTAGAGCAGGTAGCACAAGCTGCCCGGACTGTTGTGCTGCACACCACGTATTTTTTGAAGGGGGTACATGCATGACGGAATTTCAGTATCCCAAGCTGGGGGAGCGGCTGTGGAAAACGGTATTGCCTAACGGCTTGACCGTAGTAGTGGTGCCCCGATCCGGTTTTTCAAGGAAACTAGCATATTTTGTAACGGATTTCGGCTCGATCCATACAGATTTTGAGCTGGACGGGCAGGAATACTCCGTGCCTGCGGGCATTGCCCACTATTTGGAACACAAAATGTTCGATCTGCCCGGACGGGACGTTTCTGCGGAACTGGCCGAGCTGGGTGCATCGGTCAACGCTTTCACCAGCTATGATATGACGGCTTACTACTTCTCCTGTACGGAGAATTTTGAGCGGTGCTTGGAGCTGCTTATCGAGTTCGTTTCCACTCCCTACTTCCCGGCGGAAAGCGTGGAGCGGGAGCGGGGGATCATCGATCAGGAGATCGGTATGAATTTGGATGCCCCGGAAAGTGTGGTCTTTGAAAAGCTGATGGAGGGAATGTACCACCATCATCATATCCGCCAGCCTATTCTGGGCACTTCTCAAACCATTCGACAGATCACGCCGGAACTGCTGGAAACCTGCCACCGGGCATTCTACACCCCGGGTAATATGATTTTGTGTGTGGTGGGTGATGTGCAGCCGGAGCAGGTGGCGGCTATTGCGCAGGCACAGCTGGGGGATGAGCCCCGGTCTGTGGGTAAAAAACACCCCCATACGCCGGAGAAAATGTCCTGTCCTACCTCGGAGCAGCGGTGTAAAATGGAAGTAGCCATGCCAACCTTCCAGCTTGGCTTCAAGTGCGAACCTATTGGAGTGGGGGAGGATGCCATTCGCCGGGAGGTTATCGGCGATCTGGCGGCGGAAGCGCTATTCGGCGAAAGCTCTGCGCTGTATCTGCGGCTGTATGAACAGGGGCTCATCGACAGCTCTTTTGGCGGTGGTTTTGAAACGGTGGACGGTTGCGCCATGCTGACCTGCGGCGGCGACAGTCATGATCCGATTGCGCTACGTGATGCGATTTTGGCGCAGGGTGCAGCACTGGCGAAAACCGGCATTGATGAAGATGATTTCCTTCGGATGAAACGCAGTGCGCTGGGACGGCGTGTTCGGGATCTGGACAGCTTTGACAGTACCTGTTTCCGGGTGTGCGCTTACCATTTCTCGAATTTTGATTATTTTGACTTCCCAGCGGTATATGAAAGCGTCCGGGCGGAGGAGATTCGGGAATTTCTGAAAACCACTGTTACACCCGAACGCTGCGGCTTGTCCGTCATTGATCCGCTGAAGCAATTAGAAAGATAAACCTGAAAAGGAGGATTGACATGAACAATTTTAATGCGATCTCATTCCCATCCATTGATTTTACATGGAACCCTGCGCCGAGCTTTTCCATTGGCCCGCTGGAGATCCACTGGTACGGCTTGATCATTGCCGTAGGTCTGCTGTTGGCAGTATTGTATGCCTGCGGACGCAGTAAGGAATTCGGACTGACGGAAGATGACCTGATTGATGGCGTGTTGTGCATTGTACCCTTTGCGGTGATCTGCGCACGGCTGTATTATGTGATTTTCGAGTGGGATTCCTACAAAGATAATCTTATGGATATCTTCAAGATCTGGAACGGCGGCCTTGCAATCTACGGCGGCGTCATCGGTGCCGCCATCGGCATCGTGGTGTTTGCCAAGGTCAAAAAGGATAAGGTCAAGTTGACTGCTGTGCTGGATATCACCAGTCTGGGCTTTTTGATCGGTCAGGCTGTGGGGCGCTGGGGTAACTTTATCAACCGGGAGGCCTTTGGCGCAGCAACGGACAGCTTCTTCAGAATGGGTCTGTACAAGAATGTTTTGGAAGATGGCAGAATTGTCGACAGTGCGACCATGTACTACTACCATCCTACCTTCCTGTATGAGTCTGTGTGGAATCTGTGCGGCTTTTTGCTGCTGCACTTCCTGTCCAAGCGCCGCAAGTACGATGGTCAGATCGCTCTGGGCTATGTGGCGTGGTACGGTCTGGGACGTACATTCATCGAGGGCTTGAGAATGGACAGCCTGTATCTTGGCCCCGTTCGTTTCAGCCAGCTTCTGGCGGCGGCTACCTGCTTTGCGGCAGTTGTGGCGCTGATGGTGATGATGTTCCGGGAGCATGATCCCAACAAGCTGTTTGTCAATGTAAAGGCTGCCCGCCTTGCGGCAGAGGAAGCCGCCGAGGAAGAGGAAGCCGCCGAGGAAGAGGAAGCAGAAGAACAAGAGGAGGTTGCAGAAGATGAGTGATTTCTTTGACGATCTGGGTAAGGCGCTGCGCAGAGCGGCGGACAATGTGACTGCGGAATTTTCCGTGGCGGCGCAGGAACAGCGACTGAAAGAGGCTTATCAGGAGCTGGGGCGGATGCACTTTGAAGCGGCTCAGAGTGGCAAGATGCTGCAAGGTGAAGCCTTCGATGCCCAGTTGGCCAAAATTCGGGCGCTGATCAACAACATCAACGAAACCCGCCGCAATCAGAATGTAACGGATTCGGATTTTGCATAAAACAAAATGGGGCACGCAACTAGCGTGCCCCATTGCTTATTTCATAAATTTGTCGATGGCCTGACACAAATCGTCAATGGCATCCTCATCACCGGCGGCGACCGCATCGACCATGCAGTGGTGGATGTGATCTTTCAGGATTACTTTGCCAGTGTTGTCCAGTGCGGAGCGAACCGCCGCAAGCTGAATGAGAACTTCGGAGCAATCTACCCCGTCCTCTACCATTCGTTTCACTTTTTCCAGATGACCGATGGCCCGGGCCAGACGGTTCAGAACCGCCTTCTGATTCTCGTGGACATGACCGTGGGAGTGGGCGATGCCGTGGGCATGGAGATATGCGTGATCGTGATGTTCGTGATTGTCGGTCATGTGAATTCCTCCGGAAGACGATTTTATGGCATTATAGCGCATTTTATCGCATTTTGCAAGCCCCGATGGGGGAGAGAAAGGAAAGAAATGCTTTGACATACCATTGTATTGATATTATAATAGAGGAAAAATGAAAAAGGAGAGATCACAATGCACATTCATCACGATTTGATCGGCGGCGCTCACGACCATGAGCACAGCCATACCCATACCCACGAGCATACCCACGACGGTCATACTCATTCCCATGAGCATTCCCATGCCCACAGCCACGATCATGCCCATCCCCATGAGCACGATCACCTCCACGGCGAGGGCCACACCCACGACCATAGCCATGATTGCGCAGGTCACTGCGGTCACTGCCATACTCCCTGCGAGCATACCCCTCTGGAGGAGCTGATGGCTCTGATGAAGTATATGGTAGGCCACAATGCCTCCCACGCCAAGGAGCTGGCGGATCTGGCGGGCCAACTGGAGAAGATCGGTCAGAAAGTGGCCTACGAGCAGGTTATGGCGGCGGTGTCCGATTTCGAGAAGGGCAACCTGCGCCTGTCTGCTGTGCTGGCAAGCTTGGACGTAAAGTGAGGTAAAAATATGTGCCTGTCTACGGTTTATAAAAATGTGATGGAGCCGGCCTCCATCCTGATGAAGAACGTCACGGAGATTGCCTGCTGTGACGGCAAGGTGATTCTGACCGACCTGATGGAGCGTCAGGTGGAGATCGCCGGAACACTGGAACGAGCAAACCTTGTGGATGGCTATGTCATCGTCAAGGAAGCGGAATAAAATTACAACAGAGGAGCAGTACGATATGGCAAAAACAATTCAGGATATCCTTGACCTCATCAAGGAGCAGGGCATTAAGATGGTGGACTTCAAGATGGTTGACATCAACGGTCAGTACCGCCATGTTACCATCCCTGCAGAGAATTTCTCTGAGGACACCATGAAGAGCGGCATCGGCTTCGATGCGTCCAACTATGGCTACGCTGTGGTTGAAAAGAGCGACATGGTCTTTATCCCTGATCCCGACACCGCTGTGGTGGATCCCTTCTGCACCATCCCCACTCTGTCCATGACCGGTAACGCCATGATCATCGACAACCCCGAAAACCGTCCTCTGCCCCAGTACCCCCGGAACATCGTCCGGGCTGCGGTAAAGCATATGAAGGACAGCGGTGTTGCTGATACCATGTATATCTTGCCTGAGTTTGAGTTCTACCTGTTTGATCAGGTGGGCTGGGAGATCAGCGGCCGTGAGATCAGCGCCGGTGTGGATGCTCAGCAATCCTATTGGAACAGCGCCTGCGAGGGTAAGGGTGTGGTCGTGCCCAAGCAGAAGAACTACCATATCGCCAAGCCCTTCGATATTTCCTATGAGTGCCGCAGTGAGATGTGTATGCTGATGAAGGAAATGGGCATCGACATCAACTACCACCATCCCGAGGTGGCTGCCTCTGGTCAGTTTGAGATCGAGCCCCAGCTGGGTGAAGTGGTTCACATGGCAGACGCTACCATGATGATCAAGTATATCATCCACAACACCGCACTGAAGTACGGCAAGACTGCCACCTTTATGCCCAAGCCCATCTACGGCGAGGCAGGCTCCGGTATGCACGTGCATATGCTGCTGATGAAGGACGGTCAGCCTGTGTTCTCCGATGACAACGGCTACGCCCACCTGAGCGAAACCGCTCATTACTTCATGGGCGGCCTGCTGAAGCACATTGCTTCTTTGTGCGCCCTGACCAACCCCAGCACCAACTCCTTCAAGCGTCTGGTGCCCGGCTTCGAGGCTCCTGTTACTGTGGGCTATGCCACCTCTAACCGCTCTGCGGTTATCCGGATTCCTGCCTACGCTAAGAGCCCCAACAAGCGCCGCTTCGAGCTGCGTAACCCGGACGCTACCTGCAACCCCTACTTCTGCTACGCTGCTATCCTGATGGCAGGTCTGGACGGTGTGAAGAACAAGATCGATCCTCATGCCAACGGCTGGGGCCCCTACGATATGAACCTGTACCACCTGAGCGACGAGGAGAAGGCGAAGCTGCACCACCTGCCCACCTCTCTGGAGGAGGCTCTGGATGCGCTGGAGGCCGACCACGATTACCTGACAGCCGGCGGCGTGTTCCCCGAGGAGCTGCTGAAGAACTTCATCAGTACCAAGCGTGCTGAGTGCCGCCAGCTGGCTGCCATTCCGCACCCCGCTGAGTTTGAGAAGTATTATAATCTGTAAGAATAACGAAATGGGTAACTCCCGGGCTTCCTCCGAAGCCCGGGAGTTGATTCGTAAAAGGGGAGATGACTTGTTGTTTAGCGGTACGAGGATGCTCCGCACCCTCAGCCCCCTCTCTGAGGGTAGCGAAGCGATTCTAAATGAACAATCGCCGGTGGCGATTGCACAATAAACTATGTGGCGAAAATCTCTGATTTTCGACTGGGGGAGTGTCCTAAAACCGTTACGACACCCCCTCAGTCACGGCGTTCGCCGTGACAGCTCCCCCAAAGGGGGCGCCAAG
>JBGVKN010000086.1:0-17635 GCA_045123795.1 Faecousia sp.
GGTTCTCACTTTACTCTAGGGGAAAATGAAGGATGGGGATTAGATTTACTTTTTCTAACCAATGTGATATGATAAAGAAAAAGGCGGTGATGATATGTCGAAGGAGTATATGTTCGAATTTCCTGGAACAAAGGAAGATTTTATGAACAGCTTGAATCGATTCAGCCATAATGCTTCGTATTCCAGTGGCACATTTTATTATTTCGACGATTACATCGTAAAGCTGGTTGGTAACGAAATACACTTCGGTGTAGCAAGAGGCGGGCATTCTGGCGGCTATTGGTTTGTGCCAACAATCACCGATTTGGGTGAGAAAATGGAATTCCGTGGAGAAATCCAATATATCGGGCCTAGTAGCGAAAACCGAGGCGCATTTAAGAAAGCTATCGATGGCATAGGTGAATTTCTGCTGCTTATTTTGATATTGCCAATCGCATTGGTTATTCGGATTTATATGTTCATGGAATGGCTTATAAGAAAAATGTTCAACCGCCCAAAGACGAAAGAAAAGACTAACGAAGAGCGGTTGTTTGACTTGATGGAGAACTATTTTGGCTGCGTTGTGATTGGCGATGGCATTGGAAAAAGAGGTGATTCTATGTTCCCCACAGAACTGGATGGAGCAACGGTTCTGTTCTACACGCCGCAAGGTGATTACGGAGCGATTAAATATCCCAACGGAGAAGTTGCAGACTATTACTACTACCTCGCAATTTGTAAGTACCTCAAAGACAACAATTATTATTTGTTTTGCTGCAATGAAAACTACGAGGTAGTAAGCGATTGGATGGATAGCAGTATTGAGAATTGTATGAAAGTTGCAGTCTCATCGTACAAGGAAAATATCGTTTGGAACAAAGCAGATAGTTAATGACACCTAAAAACAAACACAGCCGCCGACCATTTTGGTCAGCGGCTGTTATTTTCGTCATGTTGGGGCAAAATGTGGTTATTTTCAAAAGTAGTATGCGAGTAGTACAAATGAGGTAAACCCGTTGCAAAGGGTGGTATAGCATTGCATAGCTTGGTATGCCGTGCCTGGGTCAAATCTTCCCATGGCAGACGAACAGTATCTTTTTCATTGCTACGATCCTCCTCGAAAAACCACGATTTGCCTAGAGCCACAAGGACTTTTCGGCTTTTGGGTGTTTTTCCGAATCGTCCTTTTATGTGGCTTATCGTGGCATATTGTTTCACGAATTTGTAGTAAATTTTGTAGTAAATCGACACCCCGTACTACTGGCTTTACTACAAACGGCAGACGAACACTTTTTCAGGTGCTTTTTTAGCCCTCAGCAACCCGATCAAACTCCGCCTTTGCATCGTCAAATTTCACATGGGTATAGGTGTCCAGCGTGATGCTGATATCCGCGTGACCCATGATATATTGCAAGGTTTTGGGATTCATGCCGCTGCGCGCCATATTGGAACAGAAGGTATGGCGGCAGACATGGGGTGTGATCTTGGGAAGCTGCACCTTGTAAATGCTGTTGTATTTTTGCAGGATATGCTTAAAGTAATGCTCCCAGTGCAGGGCGACCATGGGCATATCATTCTTGTCCAGGAAGAGAAAGCCGGTGTAGCCATCGATCATCGGTTCTTTGAATAGCTTCTTCCGATTGTTGATGATCCTGCGAAAACAAGCCATGACTTCGTTGCTCATGGGGACGAACCGCTCACCGCTTTTGGTCTTGGTTTCCTCGATGATATACCGCATATCCCTGGCGCGCTGCAACTGGTGATCCACCCTGATCCGCTTGTTCTTGAAGTCGATGTCCGAAATGGTCAATCCACAGAACTCAGACACACGCAAACCTGTGTTGAACAGGATGTAGATCCCATCGTAATATTTGCTGAAATGCTTGTCCTCCTGGACAAACTTCAGGAAGGCCCGTTCCTGGGCTCTGGTGATGGCTTCTCGGGTGACACTGTCATTGACGACCACCGTAGCCAGCTCAAACTGGAAGGGATTTTTGCGGATCAGATCGTCCTGCAATGCCATTTCAAAGGCTGGGCGAACCACACCACGGATGGAATGGATGGAACTGTAACCCCGTCCATCCTTCTGTAGTTTGATCAGCCACGCTTTCGCGTCGGACAATTTCACCTTGTCAATGCGCATCTTGCCGAATTCTTCCTTACGGATGATGTTCAGCACAAAGTTGTAATTGGCCATTGTGTTATGGCGGACATTGACTTTCAGAGAAATGTACTTCTCTACCAGTTCCAGCACCGTCAGGTCACCGCCGTTGGGGACGATTTTGTTGAACAGGTCCTGCTGGATCTGCCGTTCCTTTTCCCGAAGGGAAGGCTCCCTTGCTTTACCGGCCGGAGCACGGTCATTCTTGTCCAATCTCCAGCTGTAAACGAACTTGTATTCGCCGTTCAGGTCTTTGTACTTGTAAGCATATCTGCCATCAGGGCGTTGGCTCTCTCCAACGTGTAAAATGCGATTGCGGTTATCCCGCCGCTTTTCGCTCATAAAAACGCTCCTTTCGATAAAGAGAGCCCCGATATGATACAGCCATTGTATCACATCGGGACTCGTATATCCAGTGATTATCCAATAATTTTACCGAATTCCTATGGCAGAAAATCAGATGACTGTTGCTCTGTCCAGATATTCTTCAAACAGTTTGCGCTTGATCATGATCCGGTTTCCACTTTCCAGCAGGAAGTTGGCATCCATGTTGTCATCAACGATTTGGCGCATCTTTTTTTCGCCAATATGAAAATACTCCGCGGCCTCGCGGAGTGTCAGCATATATTTCTCCCAATAGGGGATCTCATTTGTGCGCATCGGCGGATGCCTCCTTCCTGTATAATTGATTTCGATTTAGGGTTTCATGCTCCAGGTGTACGTTTAAGATTAGTCTTGCATTTCCCCCACGCGGGGTTTTCATCATAGGCTTTCCTCCATAAATAAAATAGTGTGACCGGCGAATGCTCGCCGGCCCTGGTTGCTTCGTTACATACTGAGCGTTGGGCCACGGCGTGCCATGCGGGTGTAATAGTCATCGTGTTCGTCATCGTCGATGATTTCGGACAGGTGACTCAGCATAAATGCAGTATCAGCTCCAAGATGACCAATAGCAGGCTGGGGATCGCGCTGATCAGCAAACACCGCTGCATCCATGTGCGCAGGCTCTGCTGCTCTTCGGAGATTGCTTTGGAAAACTTCTCGCTCAGCTGCCCACAGTGTGCTTCGGTCGAAGTCGTCATGCTCGCAATCATCTTCTGCGCTTCCTCTGTAGCTGTCAGAATCTCCTGACGATATGCTTCCATTACATCCGTGGTCTCTTTCTGATGCTGCGTCAGCGTCGTAACCTGCCGATTGAGAATGCCCTGTAGTTCGCCGCGCGTCACCAGCACCGCCAGCTTCTTCCAAATCATCTCCAACGACTCTTGCAGTTCCTGGTCTTTGGCCAGTAGCGTTTGATGTTCCAAAATCTGCGCCTCGGTTTCCGTCACCATTTTCAGTGACGCGATCAGCGCCTGCCAGTTGGGTTCGGTGACGGCTACCGTTTTCTGCACAGACTCTGCCTGCGAGATCATTTGCTTCTGTTTCTCCCGCAAGTCTGCGGCAGATCTTCTTTCGTAAGTCGAATTCATATTCCATCTCCTCCTTGAGGTATTTTCTTCCGTTCAGTTTTCTGTCACGGCACTTGTAACCTTGCGGCGTGGAGTAGGTGATGTTCTTGCGCGTGTCGCTCCAGGTTACTTCGTAACCGCGCCACTCCATCAGCTGCATGAAATGTTCTCGGTTGTAGGCAAGGGTCATGCAATCATCAATTGCAATTTCCAACGCCATCTTCCAACTATTGCCACGCATATACGAGCGGTACTCACGATCATTCATCCGGTGTTCGTTGTTTTGCTTCCGCTCGATCACAGACAAGCCGTACTGCAAACAAAGTTTGTCGGATGCATCCCACAGCGCGTGAATGGATTGCTGATCGCTGTGATACTTCTTTCCGGTTTCGTAACTGACGGAGTTGATCACAAAGTGTGAATGCACATGATCGGCATCGCAATGTGTTGCAACCACAATTTCAAAACCGGGAATTGTTTCCGCCAGCTTCAGCGCAATCTCATGGGCTGTTTCCGGTGTGATGTTTTCATCCTTCGGAAAGGATTGCACCATGTGATAATACATTCGTCCGCCGTTTTGCTTGTGCAAGCGCTTTGTATTCATGAATTCCTGCAACGCAAATTGCGGAACGCAATTGATGCCGGTGATCAAGCGCTGACCTTCGTGATTTGTTTTTGCTTCACGACAACAATAGGAAAGTGTGCCGTGCAATCCAGTGATGGTGTGAGAGCGGGGACTGTTGATCATTTTTACGATTGCCATTACGTCCACCGCTTTCGTTTGAGAATTTCAGAAAGCAAAGAACTCACCTGCGCATACGCACCCGTGAGTTCCTGCAAATAAACTGCTTTCACTTTTCCCATGTTCGCCAGCACTGTCAGCTGATTGAGATTGCGACCAACACCTTTCTGCTGACGGATCACTTCATCAAGACCGTCAATGATGACGATCTCTTTTTGCAGACCGCACGCCGTCAGATATTCCGTCAGCGTCATGCGCGCGGCATCTGCTTTGTCGTGTAACTTCTGCCAATCGGCTTCCGATACACGAAGGGTAATTCGTTTGTTTTTCAATTTTACTCCTCCTAAATTGAGTGGGTTTGGGCGACAGCCCATTTTTTACTGCGTTCGGCGGCTAGCCGGGCGCGATGCTAGCAACAGACGAAAGTCTGTTTTCCCTTCGGTAGATCCTCTGAAATAACGGCCCCACAGGGCCGAAATTACTTCCGTGGGGTACTTACTCTATTCACCGAAGAAAAAAAGGCACACAGGGCCTCGAACGGCCCTGAATCGCCCCAAGCTTTACCACTTGCACAGGGGTGGGGCATCCGGAAAAATAGCGTAGTTCGCGTGAGTCTCACGCAAACCACGCTTTATTTTTCTACATCCCCATATGCGATAATCTCCGCTCGGAACTTGTCCATCACTACTACCCGGCGGCTCTTTCCATCCAGGTGCATGGATCTGGTGTTCTCCCCATTGGTGGTTTCAATGAGGCCTTCCTCTGCCAATGCTTTCAGCAAGGAGCGGCAGGAGATGGTGAAGTTTTCGCCCTGGTCGTTGCACTGTTTGCGTACCAACTTGTGCACCTGATCCGCAAAGAAATACATGCGCTCTGTGTCGTAGTAACCAACGCAAACACCTGGTTGGAATTCATCGGGCGCTAAGCTTTCCCGGTTCTTCAGAAAGACTTGCCCGCTTTCCAGCATGGCATAGAACTTCCGCAGGAACAGATGGGTAGGCTTGTCCAGATTGATTGCACTGCTCTGCCGATGCGCAATGCGATATAGAATTTCTTTGAACCTCTCTTCCATCTGCGCAAGATAGGCTTCGCCATAGCAAAGGTGATGATCCAGGAACATAAGGAAGAAATGAAATCCCATCCGCAGCCACGCAACATTTTCTGCCACACGACCGTGGCTGAAGGTGTTGCTGCTTCGGAATTCGCTGCGATACTTTTCAAAGAGCGTGCGCAATGCTTTGACAAACTGTTGCACAGTTTCCTCATCACAGAGAAAACATTCCCGCAACCATTCGGTGTAGGCAAAGCCACAACGCTGCAGCGTGCCGTCAGCTGCCAGTGTTTGCAAAGAACTCAGCGTTTGCAGATCCACATCGCCCGGATTCAATTCGATGGTAAAGCAACGGGCGGTGCCGCTCTCACCGATGTCTGGAGAAAACTCTGCGGTAACGATGGCATTGCCTTGGGGCGGATGCGCCGACATCAATTCGCAACGGGCAGAGAGTCGTGCTCTGCCGGAATGGTCGCCGTAATTGCGGATCAGATTTTGCGCGGTGGCATTCATCTTTGTTTGTTCTTTTGGATCGCAGGGATGGAAATCGTCAATGACGACGGGCGCATCTTTGATCATATACGCTTGCTCGTTGATACTGTTGGCGGTGTCACGGAAAGACATGGGCAGTGTCGTTCCGGTGAAGTAACCAAAGAAGGAAAGCATCACGGCGGACAGAGAACTTTTACAAGAACCTGTCTTGCCGACAAGCCACAGAATGAACTTTGGTTCGCAGCCTGCCATTTTCAGAAAGTGCTTCAGCGGAGAGGAGAACACATGGGAGAGTATGGTGTAGGTCACTTCCTCCGGCGCAGCCAACTGCTCCAGCATTCCACCTGCAGTTGCAATATCGCAGTAGGAGAAGTTCCTTTCCATGTGATATGCCTGCAGTTTTCCGGGAAGCTCCACGGAAATTTCATCATCTCCCGGCATGAGGTAGTGCCATCCGTCATAGAGTTTTCTCCAACCGGTGACGGTGTATATGGTTGTCTTCTTTGCGTTCTTTGCGGTCTTTTGAATGGCTACGCGCACATGCTCTCTGGCATTGTTGGTAACTTCCAGATAGCAATCCGCGCCCCAGCGATCGATCAGCCAATCGAAAGAACCAAGTTCGGTGCCACGGATGGTGATGGACGGCAGCGCTTCTCCATCTTCTCGTGTGCCGCCTAACATGATCCAGGTTGCGCAGTCCGCACCATCATTCTTTGTAACTTGCTCGATGATGTACGGTGCGAAGTTGCACAGCCGTTTTCGTGTCTGCCCGTGTTTGTCTTTGATGATCAGGTACAGGCAGTTGCCGTCCACTTCATAGGGCGGCCCGTAATTTATTTCGGTCATTGCATGACCTCCTTTCAAAATATAGTTACGCCCCCACTTGTCTTTGTGCGGTGTTTCTGCTACACTAAGATCACGCAAAAAAGTGGGAGTAGTATTTATATTGCAAAAAGAAAGTCGGTGAGCGAGTGTCCCAGGTGAAATATAAAATCTACCGCCTCTCTGCCCGGGCCATCATTGGCTACGGCAAGGAGCAGGCGGATGGTTATCACAGTTTTGAATTGAACAAACGAGAGACCGGCAAGTGCATTCTCTCCGGTGCGCAGGAGCAGGATGATAATGCCCTCTTTTATCAGATCATGGACGAGCTGCATGGTGGAGTTTCTTCAGGCGATATGATCATTGATGATCTGGCGGATGTGATTGTATATGTAGATTTCTCCGGCATCTTTGATCGCAGCGCTGAACAGAAGCGGTACGCGGACCGGCAGAAGAAAGCGGAGTCTATGTTCCGTCCGAACGGCATCACTTTGGATTTTGGAAACGGCGCGCAGCGCTATGTTGCCTTCGAGCGCTCTGCCAGCATGAGCAGACGAGCCATACTCAGCTTCATCCGCGCGGATCTGTATGAATCCATCCGCAAGCGCATCATGCTGGATCTGCAAGTTGGTATGTGCCAGCTGAGCAAGCTCTACGCCTACAATGCGCTGATGATGTCCAGCGGCAGGCGCATCGATGGTATCGGAATTGATACGCCCCACCGGGTCATCGTGATCGACAATCCCACCTATCAGTTGGGCCGCACCAAAGTCATCACCGTGGAGGACGACGGCACAGGCGGCAGTATGCGCAAGTATCGCCGGGTGGAAAAGTATGTGGAAGATTATCCCGTCATAGCTTTTGACGGTGAAGGATTAATCTCTAAAGTCTATGCTGATACGCTGAACAAAGCCTTGGGCACAAAGCAAAAACACACTTCTTTCCAGATCCGTATGCCTTATGTGAAGGGTATGCTGCACCAGGTGGATTTCAAAGATTTTCTGAAAGAAGCTGGCACGACTACAATCACGGATATGTGGGGAATCAAACACAATGTCAGCGATGTAGACATCATTCTGACCAAGAGCATGTTCAAAGGTGCAGGCTGGCTGAAGGATAACGGCAAGGATTGGAATGATTATTGGGAAGCCTTCCGAAAATACCACCACGCTTTGTACATCACCAATGTGAGTAAAGCAAAGCCGGAAGCCACCACGGAACTGAACTTCCAGTTCCTGAACACCCTTTCCTTAAGCGCAGCAGAATTCCGTCCGGAGGATCTCCCCTTGGGCTGGACCTACAGCCCGGAGGAAGACAGCCGGGACTGGCTGACCAAGGAAACGGAATTGGCCTACTACAATCTCTGCGCCAACGAAAGCTACCGCATTGGATACTTCACGAACCTATCCGGCCGCCGTTGGGGGCGGCGCAGCCGGGAAGAATATATGGCAGATATCCTGAAGAAGAATCCTTTATTCATTGCCGAGCCGCCTTATGTGGAGAAATTATCTGCGGAAGCAGATGGTGTGCTGACCCGTTACAGTCGTGGTAAGTTGATCGTTGCCGGTGATAACCGTTTTCTGTCTGGCGACCTGCTGGCGCTGCTGCAAAGCCTAATTGATATCGAAGCAGGCATGCGTTTGAAGAAAAATACATTCTTCAATGTAGCAATTATGAATCGGATGCCCGAAACTACATTCTATGCGCCGAAAGCGGCATACCAACCCAATGATGTGTACACGATCCTGCGAAATCCTCATATTGCCCGAAATGAAGAGATCCAGCTACAGCCCTACACGGAAGAAAACCAAATGCGCAAGCACTATTTAGGTCATCTGACGGATGTGATCATGGTGGATACCCATGTGCTGGCAGCAGAACGCTTGGGCGGCGCCGACTATGATGGTGATATGGTGCGTACAATCGCATCCCCGTTGGTCAATCGCTGTGTGCAAAGAAACTACGGAGAATTTGCAGACCTTGCCAATATGTTCAATATCCCCCTGCTGAGCATTCCATCCGTGGATTCTATGGTTCGAGATGCGAACGATTGGCAGGCACGGTTTGAAACGGTGAAGAACACCTTTTCCTCCCGTGTTGGTCAGATCTCCAATGCAGCGCTGAACCGAAGTATCATTGCGTATAATGAAAACTCCTCCGACGAAGAACGTGAACGGTATCGGCAAGAAGTGGAAACACTAGCTATACTAACCGGCTTGGAGATCGACTCGGCCAAGAGTGGTGTCAAGCCGGATCTATCCCAATATTTAAAGGCCAAAGATGTGAGACGCAGCCGTTTCCTGCGGTTCAAGGATATTATGGACGCCGCCGAAGAACAGCGGAAATGGTATGAGCCTACCGCCAAGGAACAGCTGAATGCCTACTATGACCGGACCGATTGGAGCCAGGTGGACTCCAACTTGGAACGACTTCCGTATCTGGCGCACCAGTTGGAATTACATACACCGAAGATAAAAGCAAGAAGAAGCAGACCGTCCCAGCTGTACACCTTTGCCGCAGAGCGGGGCTGGGAGAAGAAACTGGATGCCGATATTTTATCTTCCTTAAGTGCCCTGGCCCAGGATTATAAGCACTGCCTGCAACGCATCCGGGCCAGCCGAAAGCCCATCCAGCAGAAACTGCGGCAGAGCGATATTGAACGGATATTGTACAGCAGAGGCCAGGAAGAGGATGTGGATTCCGAAACCCTGTATGCCATCTTCTCCGCGCTGCCCCAGGAGCGAATCGAGGCGCTTTACCAAGCCATTCGGGAACAGCAATGGCACATGATGCAGATGGCGCAACGGGAAGCTTTCCTGCAAGCCTATTTACCGGAAGAAGAATTCCGGGATCATTACGATCTACTGACAGATTTCCAATCCAGCGGCTACCGCATCTTGGGCGACTTGGTTTGTGATTGCATGGATGCTTACCGCCTGGAAAAACAGCAGAAGCTCCATTCCGAGCAGGACTCTGCTGCCATGGCCACCATGCTGGAGGCATATCTCCACCGTTCCGGCGACTACAAAGAAGCGGTACAAAAGGAATGCAGACGGCAATTGGAGAAGATCCTGAAACCAAGCGAAGCGGTAAAATATGCCGTTGCGCTGAAGGAAACTACTTTCCTTTGGGATGTTCTTTTCGATAAGATTCTGGATCATGTGAAGAAGGGAGGATCCGCTGATGCTGAATGAACTGGAGGAATTCAAAGCTTATACCAACCCCGTGGAATACAACGTCAGCCGCAAGGGCGACACTTCCTTCTTGGGGCGTTTCACCTTTGAATCCCTGCTGAATTTTGATGGAATGGTGCGAATTCTCACCATCATTGCCCGGGGTTATATGCATCAATCTGACACGCCCGATATTGAAGGCGCAAGGAAGGCGCTGTGCGCCTGGCGCAGCATTCCAAACAGCAAAAATACCACGCCAAAAGAGGCGTGGCAGAGCAAATCTGATTTCCGGGAGCTGCATGAGGTGTACCCGGAGCTGGTGGATGAAAACGGCGGTGGGTGGTTTTACCGCCATGTGCATCGTGTGGCAGAGTTTGTGCTTCAAAACCCGGATGCTGTTCGCAAAGGCTATGCCGAGCAGGCCCTTGCTATCCGGGATAAGTTCGATAAGATGTGGCGTGATAAGGTGGTGCAGTTCCAAGTGCCCATTTTCACCCTGACCACCAAAGGTGCCTGGACATTGCGTTTTGATGATATTCTGGCGGATGCCCTGGAGCAAGGCCCGCTGCAGAATTACGAAATTGCTTTACCGGAAGAAGTGGAGCAGAGGGTGTTGGCGCTGGTGGACAAGAAAACCGCCCCCTATGTCTTTGATCTGATCCGCTACTGGCTGGCTCACAAACAGGAAGACACGGATTGGGTTATCCTGCCGGTGACCAACTTCGATATGTACTACGGTAACAGCTATTTCAGCAAACGGGTCTTATCAACCGTACCGGAGACAATCCTGATCCGCCAAAACTATGGTTCTGTATGCCGGTATCGCTTCAACGATCCACAGTATCAAATGACTAGTTCGCAAAAGGCGTAATAGTAATGCTGGTGCCTAAAATAATTACGGAATAAACGAGGAGGAAGTAGGTTGTGAAATGCATCTATTGTAATAATGATACAGAATTAACTATATCCGATATCATTCCTGCTGCTTTGACGGGGGCAAAACTGAAGAAAAGGTTTGTTTGTCGTGCGCACAATTCCTTTACAAACGATTGCTACGAAAAAGCAGTGATACGACAGCTTGATATTTTTAGAAATCGGATTGGCTTAACTGAACGTGACGGCGATCCTGTTCGATTTTCTGCTAATTTATACGCTTCTGGCGCAGTTTGAAGAAGAGGAAGATTGAATCCAAAACCGCACACAAAGAACAAATCGCCGCCTAACCAGGCGGCGATACTCTTTAAGTCCAACGATAGCGATCTGCAATCGCGTAGCCGCAGTCCGAAGGGCTGCGTACCAGAACAATTTTTGTTCGCTAGGGCTTGTGGCAGGAGCCTCAACAAGCGAAAAAACCACCCGCTTTTCGGAAAGGAAAACAGGTGGTTTGTGCTATTTGGGTACCAAGTGGCATTGCTTGCAAGGTTACTATTCTGGTATTAACAACCATTATCCTCACATTTCTCCATCAATGGTGCTGATACTCAAAAGAAAATCGGTTTTGTCATCAAATGAATCGCAGTATCTGCCATTTTCTTTGGGGATTCCTGGAAGTTATCCTGATGCCATTGTAAAACCAGCGCCATGAGACCGGTCATCAAAAATGTGACAGAGTGTTCTCTTTTTATATCGCTATGCAGATGCTCAAGTCTATGGGAAACGCCGTCTTCTGCTGTTAGGAGCAGAACACGAGCGATTAACACATCCGTAAGGTCGTTGCGGACAAGCATATCCAGGAATGTCCGGCTTTCCTTCCAATAGGCGAAAAAACGGGTCAGATCACCTGCGGCAGATCGGTTTTCTTTGCTGTTGCAGTCTGCGGATAACTGCATGAGCATACGGTCAATGATCGCGCAGAGAACACCTTTGCGCCCGCTGAAATATTTGTAAAAGCTCTTTCTGGGAATATTCAGGTTTTCGCAGATCCGGCTGATATTGATTTGTTCATAGCCATCCCGCATCAATGCTTCCAGAAAAGCATCCTCAATTTCCTGCTGACGGAGTATGGAAATTTCGCTCATGCATTTTTTATACATATCCTCACAAATCCTTCCAAATGTGTTATTTTCTGCTGAAAAACTATTTTTTTCTTTTCCTGACGACACAACCCCCGGGGGTTGTCCCTCCACAAAAAACAGGGATTCGTTTATAATTTGTTTACAAATGGGAGGAGTATATCCATTCCCAAAACAAGGAGGTAAATCCCATGGCAAAGAAACCCGTTCGGTTGGACGAAAAGGGCTACCGGAAGTTTGGTATGCTCGACAAGGTCGGTTATGCTGCCGGCGACTTTGGTTGTAATATGTCCTTCGGTCTGAAGGGCACTGTTCAGACTTTCTGGCTGACCTATATGATGCTGGAAACTGGTCTGATGTCCATTCTGTTGCTGCTGGTGCAGATCTGGGACGCTATCAACGATCCCATTATCGGTGCCATCATCGACGCAGACACCAAGCGGTATAAGCGCGGCAAGTTCAAGACCTACATTCTGATCGGTTCCCTCGGCCTGATCGTAGGCGGCGCAGCCGTATTCCTGCCCTTCCCCAATGCTTCCACTGTTGTGAAAGCTGCTCTGTTTATCATCGGCTATGTTATTTGGGACGCCGCATACACCATGGCAAATGTGCCTTACGGCTCCATGCTGTCCCTGGTTACCGAGGATGCAGGCGAGCGCGCGCAGCTGTCCACCTGGCGCTCCGTGGGTTCCCTGGTTGGCAACTTGCTTCCCGGCATCATCCTGCCCATGCTGATCTGGAAGAATGTTTATGATGCTAACGGCGAACTGCTGGGTCAGGAACTGCAGGGCAATGTTGTGTTCTGGGCAGCCCTGCTGATGGGTGTTCTGGGCTTCTTCGCATTCCAGTTCATGATCAAGAAGCTCACCATTCGTGTGGATGAGTATTCCGTCAAGACCAGCGAGGATGCACCGAAGTTTAATGTGTTCCATGCATTTGGCAACTTTATGAAGAACCGTCCTGCTGTGGGTGCTACCGTTGCAGCTATGGGTATGTTCCTGGGTATGCAGTCTGCTACCACCGCCAATGCCATCATGTTTGCTACCTACTTCAAGAACGCACAGATGTCCGGTCTGGTTATGCTGATTGGTTTCCTGCCCATGTTCCTGTTTATGCCCTTTATCAAGAAGATCGTTGGTAAGTTCGGCAAGAAGGAAGCTGCAACTGCCGGCGCTCTGGTTTCTGTCTGCGGCGGTCTGGTCATGCTGGTGTTCCCCACGGTTCCTCAGAGCAATGCGCTGACTGTTTACATGGCAGGCCTGCTGCTGTTCGGCCTGGGCATGGGTATTTACAACTGCGTGTCCTGGGCACTGATGGCAGATGCCATCGACTACTCCGAGTGGAAGTTCGGCAAGCGCGAGGAAGGTACTGTTTACTCTCTGCACAGCTTCTTCCGTAAGCTGGCTCAGGGTGTTGGCCCCTCCATCGTTATCGCTGTGCTGGGCCTGCTGGGCTATGTTTCTGAGCTGGGCACCACCGGTCAGTCCCCCGAGGTGGCACACAGAGCTTGCTGGCTGGTGGCAGGACTGTATCTGTTCTCCGCTGTTATGCAGTTTATCGGTGTCGGTGTTATGTTCAATCTGAACAAGAAGACCCTGGCTACCATGAATGATGAGCTGAATGCTCGCCGTGCTGCATCCAAGTAAAATCTGATATCTGTAACCGGGCCGGTTTCGGCCCGGTTATTTTTCATGCTTTTTTGAAAACGGCAGCAGAGAAAAAGGTACTCTGCCGCCGTAATGAAGATGCGGATTATTTAACCCATTGGAAATTGTCTTTGCCTGCGCCGACTTCAAAATGATACTTGCCGATACCCAGATCAATACCTGCGAAATGGCCTTCACCGGCGGTAATGGATACTCGGTCACCCTCACCCTTGACCATATAAGGCTGTTTGTTTAAGGCGGTGGGAGCATAGAGCAGTGCTTCCACACCGTCGGCAAACCACTGGGGCGCGGTTCCGGTATACTGGCTGACCTCGGCTGCGGTTTTGGACTTGTGGGGCACGCCCTGGGTCTGACCATAGCCGATGGCGATAACACCATTGATACGGACATTGGTGGCATCCATATGTTTCATTGCTCCCTTGCCGTTGAACATACCGCCTACCCACCAGGTATTCAAGCCGAGGGTCTGGGCATACAGGCACAGATCTGCTCCGCAATAACCCAGATGCTCGTCAAGATCCGTGCCATCCTTACCCGCCAGGATAATGTAGCTGTGAACAGACCGGCTCAGTAGCATTTTTGCCATACCGCCGATACCGTCGGCATTGCCTGTAACCAGCTTCATGTTCAGGTCGTGAAGCTGGTTATTTTCCGCAATCCGGGCATTCAACAGTTGGACCAGCTCAGCGGGGATGGGTTTGCCAGTGAATTTACGGACCATGTGCCGCTGTGGGATCGCTTCTTTAATGGTCATGGCGAAAACTCCTTAGATCACGAAGAAGGTGCAGCTTCCGGGAGCCAACTCTACAGTTCCGGCGGCAACCGGTTCTCCGACCATTTCGGGCAGTTCATCATGCTCACCCAGAGTCAGAGGCTTGCCGTTCAGATACATAACGGTGGAGCGCATATTGTCGCCGCCGTCCAGGGTATAGCGCAGGGCAGGAGCAGCCAGTTCCACAGTAGTCGTTTCGGTTTTGGAGTTGTTGATGGCCAGATACACAAAACCTTCCTTGCCGTCCTTCCGGGACTGGCAGAAAACATGAGCGCCTTCCTCCAGAGGAATGCCGCAATCGTAAACAGTAGTGCCGACCAGCGTGTTCCACAGCAGCACAGCAAAGTAGTTGGGTCTGGGATCGAAGGTGCCATGCTTCAGGAAGCCGTAGTCAGAGGATGCCAGGGTGTTGTGGAAGATGATGCCACGGGTAGCCTTGGAAAAACCGCCCAGCTCATTCAAAGTGCGTAGCACATCCAGATAGGTGGATGCCCAGGTGTTGCCGCCTGCGCCCGCATCGCCGGACTCTGTGACCCAGATCTCTCCGCCGGGGCAATACTTTTCCTTGGTGGGAATGGTGCGGATCGCGCTGTCAATGGCGCTGTTCAGGTATTCTTCGCTGGTCACTTTCTCGGGGTCCCAATGCATATGGGGCAGCATGGGTGCAAGCCGCTCGGAAATGCCGTTGTAAGCGTGGTAGCTGTAAACATCCAGAGGTTCCTTGCTGCCACGGAGCAGATCGTCAGCAGTAGCAAGACTGAACATCTTGGCAATACCGCCTGTTCTTGCCTTGGATTCCTCGGAAGCTTCCGCATTGCCGCAGGGACCCACCAGCTGGCATTCGGGATAATTTGCCCGGACCCAGGCAAAGAAAATATCCTGATCGCGGACAAAATGCTCGGCGGTGTATCCCTTGGGACCGCCGGATGTTGCCATCATGTTGGGTTCGTTCATAAATTCGGCAGCCAGAATGGGAACACCGTATGCTTTACTAAATTCAAACAGTTTTTCCGCTTCACTGGGATTCCAGGGTTCCTCTGCTGTATGGATGCCCTCACAGTTAGATACGGAAACCAACAGCTTGCCGCCAACGGCTTTTACAAAATCCAGCACACCGATCCACTGCTGCTTGGTCAGCACGCTGTCAAAACCTTCCGGTGCAACTCCGTCGGTGGTGCCGTCAAAATCATAGTAGGTCTTGGTTGCCCAGGTGCCGGAAACCCGAATCCATGCAGGGCCAAAGGCCTTTGCCAGCTTGCGGATGCGGCTGTTATACAGATCCACAGGGGGATAATACTGCATCATGCCCTTCTGGATCTCCATGAAGTTGCCGCTGCTCAAATCCAGCACAAAGGGTTCCGTACCTGCGATCTGACCGGGAGTGTACTCCTTCCAGAAAGTACCGCCGGTCACCTCGGTAAATTCCACGTTGTAGGACATCATCATGGGGTTGGACTCGTGCAGGGGTTTTACAATACTGGGATCGATTTTAATGTGTGCCATAGGGCATCTCCTTTCAGTTATCCGCATCGGTGCGGTCAATGGATGAAGTTTGCGCGGAAGGGCATCTTGCGCGACAGTTAATTTCTTAACTGTTGTGGTGAATTTATCAGCAACTACCATAAGGCAGTTACTGTGTGAAATGGATCTAATGATTCGGTATGTCCAAAAGCATCCGTCAGCCGCCCGCAAACAATGGCAAAAGACCCGTTCTGGTTGCAACTGAAATGGAGAAGGAAGCGATCGGACGGCTGGCGGATACCTTTGGCGTAAGGCGGCATAGCGTAAATACTATGCCGCCCTGAAAGAGCGGTTAGAATGAGATTCTTGTCAGCTATCCGCGGTTTCTCTGGCGCGTTCGATGGCAGTATTCATTTTGCTTATCAGAGCTACAAATTGCGTAATTTCAGCATCAGTCAAATTGTGTCGGATTTTTTCGTATCGGGCATCAAATTCCAATTCCTTTCCCGCCAGAACAGCCTGTCCGGCAGGGGTCAGTTTCACAATAAGATTGCGACGGCTTTCGGGATCGGGTTCCTTTGTAAGCAGCCCCCGTTTTTCCAAAGCGGAAAGCATCTGGGATACAGCAGGCTTTGAAACAGCAAGATATTCCCGGATCTGGGCCAGATTGGTATTTCCGTCAGATACCATTTTCATCAGGATATATTCCGGTATATTCAGTGCAACCTTTGCATCCTTGCTGAACGCTGTACCCAGCAATCCCTTCAGTATAAATAAGCTGTGTAAAAGCTCGGATTTATTCTTATCAAACATATATAGCCTCCGTTCAAAGAGAACAGTTAATCTCTTAACCATTATAACAAATGGATACAGTAAATACAAGAGATATAAGGAATATTTACTTCGGTATAATCAACAAAAACTTGATGAAGAAAGATGATCAGTAAATACCGGATCTTCTGTTTTCTTTAGTAGCTATTTGTATTGCCGCTCTGGGAATAAAGGTTCAGTGAGCAACTGGAGCATATAGCCTATGCCTACTGCGATGAGGATGGTAACTACTATCGTTCCGGTTTGGGTCTGCACTACTAATTACGGGATTCCTCTTTTTTATAGCAGAATAATAAAGAAGAAACGTTTATTCGTCAAATGTGCCATAAGATGCAAAATCCCCCGGCTTTTTAGCCGGGGGATAACTATTTTGGAGGGATTTTGCGTGGTTCTCATCTATTGGCTCACACATCCGCTGATAGGGAAAAATCCCCAACTGTCGATGAAAGCAGTTGGGGATTTGTGCTTAGATATAGAGATTTACCTTGAAGCTTTGGAAGCGGTGTACACGGCGGGTTTTGGAGATAGAGTACAGGTACTCTTTTGCGTCCTGGGCCGTCACTGTGAAGCTTCCAAACAGCTGGTAATCACTTAATTCCTGCCATCCTTGATAGCGGCCTGTACCGCAGAAAATGTGTTTGTCTGCCGGGAAAACAGGTTTTGGAGAAAATGGCATACAAACAAAAAGCAGTCCCGAAAGAGGCGGTTTTTGCCTCCTTCGGGACTGCTTTCTATGTAGTAAAAATCATATCGGAACTCGAAAATGTAGTAAATTTGTAGTAAAATGCGAAAAAATCGTGGTTTTACGTGGTTTTAGGGGGTATTTCGGGGCTGATTAGTGTAATGCCATGGCAGACGAATAGTATTTTTATCATCGTTCAAAACTCCAAATTCAGGATGCAAACAGTATAGCACAGATCGCATCCGTTCGGCAAGTGGTTCTCACTTTACTCTAGGGGAAAATGAAGGATGGGGATTAGATTTACTTTTTCTAACCAATGTGATATGATAAAGAAAAAGG
>JBGVKN010000087.1:0-2006 GCA_045123795.1 Faecousia sp.
CCATGCCTTTGTGATGGGAAATTGTTGTTTAGACTACCTGTCATTGCGAGGAGCGAAGCGACGTGGCAATCCCCCACGGCGATGGGGAAATGTTACGATTACCAACGAAAATGTCGGAAAATCCGGGAGATTGCCACGCCAGTGTGCGCACTGGCTCGCAATGACATACTTCTTTTTTAGTGCGTCACTAATCAACTAAACAACAATTCATCTTACCTTCCTAATGGCATAAAAAGGCGTGCCGCAGATGCGGCACGCCAGGGGGATTCTTTTAACCTGCCAGAACCTCGGCCTTGATGACACCGGTGGTAGCAGTCAGCAGCCGCAACAGCTCATCCAGACTGACGGCCATTTCGTGGGTTTCGGCGGAAATGGTCACCAGCGCACAGCCATTGGAGGGCGTGATGGAGTTGATGGTCAGAATGTTGGCACCTTGCTGGGCATATGCCGCCAGAATGGCAGACAGCACGCCGGGTTCGTCATGTAGCACGAACTGGAAGGTGATCACACGGCTGACGTTCATCTTCTGGAAGGGCATCACGGAATCACGATATTTATAAAATGCGCTGCGGCTGATGCCGGTCAGCTTGGTTGCTTCGTTGACAGTGGATGCTTGCCCGGTGGCGATCAGGCGCTTGGCTTCTGCCACCTTCAGAAATACCTCAGGAAGCGCAGAGGCTTCAACGATAAAGTATTTTGGGGTGTTCTTCATAGAGTGTCCTCCTAAGGGTGAGTAGTATGTCGTAATATCTGTGTCAAACACATTTGTCCTCGAATATTGTACCATACATTTCCTGAAAAGCAAGAGTGTTTTTACATCATGGAGGGGTGTTCGTGCCAAAAAAGCTGTTAATTTACATTTACCTGACGGCCGGGGGGCTGTTGGGGGGCTGGTTTTTCCTGAAATATGGGCTTCCGGTGCTGCTGCCGTTTCTTATCGGGGCGGGTTTGGCGCTGGCGGCGGAGCCGTTGGTGGGGCTGCTGAATCGGCGGCTGCCACGGTTTGCAGCGTCAGGGATCGGGGTAACAGTGGTATTTGTGCTGCTGCTGACCTTGCTGATGCTGCTGGTGGCGTTCCTTATACGGGAGGCCGGACAGTTGGCGCAGATCATGCCCGATCTGGTGGATAGCACCCGGCAAGGGCTGGGTAGTTTGCGTGGGTGGTTGCTGGGCTTATCTGCGAAAGCACCGGAGGGGGTACGACCTGTGCTGGAGGGGTCTGTGGTTCGGTTATTTTCCGGGTCTGATACTACCATGGATCGGTTTGCGGAACGACTTCTTGGCGTGGCGGCGGCAATGCTGGGGTGGGTTACAAGCAGTGCACTGACGGTCGCAACTGCTGTGCTGGCGGCGTTTATGATCTCGGCAAAGCTGCCCCGGATGCGAAGCTGGCTCCATGGGCGGTTGCCGGATGCGTGGCGGGAACGCTATCTGCCTGCGGTGAAGGGACTGAAGCATACCCTGACAGGGTGGTTGATGGCACAGATCAAACTATCCGGGATCACGATGGTGTTGCTATTGGTGGGATTTTGGATTTTGCAGATTCCCCATGGGCCGGTGTGGGCGGTGGGGGTTGCGCTGGTGGATGCGTTTCCTGTTCTGGGAACGGGAACGGTGCTGATTCCGTGGAGTCTGATTTGTCTGCTGCAGGGAGAAACGATACGAGGTGCGGGGTTGCTGGGGCTGTACGGGGTGGTGTGGCTGGTGCGGTCTGTGATGGAGCCACGGTTGTTGGGAAAGGAATTGGGTCTGGACCCATTGGTGACCCTGATGGCCATGTATGCTGGCTATAAGCTGTTGGGACTGGTAGGAATGATCCTGTCGCCTCTGCTGGCGGTGGCGGTAGTCCGGCTGATGAAAGTTACGGAGGTAAGGTAAATTGTTGTTTAGCGGAGTAATCGAGAAACACATCTTAGTAGGGGAGGGTCTTGACCCTCCCACAACGCAACGATTTTTGAGCTGTATATTCTTTATGAATACGTTCTGTTTCCGTAAAATAACCAACG
>JBGVKN010000088.1:0-7121 GCA_045123795.1 Faecousia sp.
GCATTTTCTCTCCCCCAGTCACGGCGTGTTTTTATTTGTATGATTGCCACTGGCAATCATTATGATTTCAATTCGCTGCGCTCTGCAGCACGCCGTGACGGCCCCCTCGTCAGAGGGGGGGCTTGGTTGCGCACCTAAACAACAATTTATCTTACGATCCAACGATATAAACCCTCGAGAACGCTGGCGGATGGGCCGGGGTATCTTTGTTCAAAACCTCCAAATTGGAAATGCAACAATTGGGTAAAATGTTGAAAATCGCCACTGACGGCATAAAACAATTGAAAATACAGCGACGAAGAGGTATAATCTAGCCATAAAGCTGGAACGTTTCCAGTAAAAAATGAAAACAGGAGGAAATCAAATGAAAAAGTTTATCGCGCTTCTTCTGGCTGTTGTTATGGTCATGAGCATGGCTGCCATGTTCGCTGGCTGTGATGAGAGCAAGGGAGATGAAAAGGGTAAGGTTTACTACCTGAACTTCAAGCCCGAAGCTGATGAGGCTTGGCAGAAGCTGGCCAAGGAGTACACCGAGCTGACCGGTATCGAGGTCAAGGTCACCACCGCTGCTTCCGGCCAGTACTCCACCATGCTGAACTCCGAAATGGCTAAGACCGATGCTCCCACTCTGTTCCAGTGCGGCAACGCACAGGGTCTGAAGGACTGGGGCGACTACTGCCTGGACTTCACCGGCACCGATGTGCTGAAGGAAATGACCACCTCCGACTTTAACCTGGTCGATGAGAATGGTGCTGTTAAGGCCATCGGCTACTGCTACGAGGCTTTCGGTATCATCGTCAACACCAAGCTGCTGAAGGATGCTGGTTACGAGGTCGCTGACATTAAGGACTTCGCTTCCCTGAAGGCCGCTGCTGAGGACATCCACGCTCGCGCTGCTGAGCTGGGCTTCGATGCTTTCGCTTCCTCCGGCCTGGACGGCTCATCTTCCTGGCGTTTCTCCGGCCACCTGGCCAATATGCCCCTGTTCTACGAGTTCCGTGACGACAAGGTCACCGAGCAGCCCGCTACCATCAAGGGCACCTATCTGGACAACTATCGCAACATTTGGGATCTGTACATCAACAACTCCGCTGCTGACAAGTCCTCTCTGTCCACCGCTACCGGCGACATGAGCCAGGCTGAGTTCGGCACCGGCAAGGCTGTGTTCTGGCAGCAGGGCACTTGGGAGTACGCCAACCTGGTCGGCGAGAAGTACAAGATGAACCCCGATGATCTGCAGATGCTCCCCATCTACTGCGGCGTCGAAGGTGAGGCCAATGCTGCTCTGTGCTGCGGCACCGAGAACTGCTGGGCTGTTAATGCCAAGGCTTCCAAGGCTGATCAGAAGGCTACTCTGGACTTCCTGAAGTGGGTCGTGACCTCCGAGTCCGGCACCAAGATGATGGCTGAGCAGTTCGGCCCCATCCCCTTCAAGTCTGCTAAGGCCCCCGAGAACGTCTTCTTCGCTGATGCCAACGCTCTGATCGCTGAGGGCAAGTACACCGTGACTTGGGCCTTCAACCACACTCCCAACGTTGACGCTTGGAGAGCTGGCGTTGTTTCCGCTCTGGTTGCTTACTCCGCTGACCAGACTGACGCTAACTGGGACGCTGTTGAGACTGCCTTCGTCGAAGGCTGGGCTACCCAGTACAAGACTCAGCAGGGCGGCTAATCTCCGTTTGAGCTGAATCAGAATTAAAAAACCGGCAGGGGCGGGCGACAGCCCGCCCCTGTTTCCAATTTAGTAGGGTGGGGGCGTGTCCCTGCCATGACAATTCGTTTGGCGGAGGTAAGCCCCTGCCCTACACGTGCCTGACGGCGCATTTTATCAGAAAGCGAGGGAGATCGACCTTGAGCAAGAAAAAACGCAATGACGGTACCACCGTTAATAGCCTTCTAATCCGTCGCCCGATTCGGCGGTGGTTCCCGGTATTTATTCTGCCGACCTTTATTTGCTTCTTTATTGGATTTATCTGGCCCTTTATGCAGGGCATCTATCTGTCCTTTACCAAGTTTATGACCCCCAGAGATGCGGAGCTGACCATTATTCCTGCGCTGGAGGCTGCAGAGAAAAACCCGAACCTGATTACGGAAGCCGGCGGCAAGTTTAACTACTATCTGCAATCTTTCTTTCAAAACTACATCAAGGCCTTCGAAGATCCCAGCTTTACCCGTGCGTTCTGGAATACGGCTGGATTTGCGGTGGTGTCGATTATTCTGATCAACGTGGTGGCTTTTGCCATTGCCTACGCCCTGACCCAAAAGATGAAGGGCTCCAACCTGTTCCGTACGGTGTTCTTTATGCCGAACCTGATCGGCGGTGTGGTTCTGGGCTATATCTGGAGCATGATCTTTGATGCAATTCTGAAGCAGTACAGCACTTACCTGACCGCTACGCCTACCTATGGCTTCTGGGGTCTGGTGATTCTTGTGGCATGGCAGCAGATCGGTTACATTATGATTATTTACATTGCCGGATTGCAGGCTGTGTCGGAGGATATGCTGGAAGCAGCGAAGATCGATGGTGCAAACAAGTGGCAGACCCTGTTTAAGGTGACCATCCCCAACGTGATGCCCTCCATCACCATCTGCACCTTCCTGACCCTGACCAACTCCTTTAAGATGTTTGACCAGAACATGGCCTTGACCGGTGGCTTGCCGATCATTACACAAGCAGACGGCTCCCAGCTTAAGACTACGGAATTGCTGGCCCTGAACATCTACTCTACCTATAAAATCAATCGCCATTGGCACGGTGTTGCTCAGGCAAAGGCGGTCATTTTCTTCCTGCTGGTGGCGGTGCTTGCCATTGCCCAGTTGACCGCAACCCGTAAAAAGGAGGTGCAGCAATAATGAAGGATAACCGTTTTAGCTTGACCAGTAAGATCATGACTGTGTTCTTTGCGCTTCT
This sequence comes from Faecousia sp., assembly GCA_045123795.1. Taxonomy (GTDB): domain Bacteria; phylum Bacillota; class Clostridia; order Oscillospirales; family Oscillospiraceae; genus Faecousia. Next base: position 2,912 of record JBGVKN010000088.1, read on the forward strand.
GTGTGTGGTTTGGGTCATGCCAATTTTTGAGGTTCTGATTAACTCCTTCAAGTCCAATGCCTATGTCAATCTGGACGCTTTTGCGCTACCCAATTCCGAGAGCTTCGTGGGTTTCTCCAACTATATCAAGGGCCTGACCTTTGGTAACTATCCGTTCCTGAAGTCCCTGCTATACAGCTTGGTGATCACGGTGTTGTCTGTGGGTCTGATTCTGCTGTTCTGTTCCATGAGCGCATGGTATATTGCCCGGGTGGATAGCCTGTTTGCACGTATTTTCTACTATCTGTGCCTGTTCAGTATGATCGTGCCTTTCCAGATGGTTATGTTCACCCTGTCCTTTACGGCGGATCAGCTCAAGCTGAATACTCCTTGGACAATTCCGGTGATCTATCTGGGCTTCGGTGCAGGTCTTGCGATCTTCATGTTTGTGGGCTTTGTTAAGGGCCTGCCGCTGGAGATCGAGGAAGCAGCCGCCATTGATGGTTGCGGCCCGCTGCAGACCTTCTTCATGGTGGTCGTGCCCATGCTGAAGCCTACCCTGATTTCTGTGGGCATCCTGCAGACTATGTGGGTCTGGAATGACTATCTGCTGCCGTTCTTGGTGCTGGATATCAATGACTACCGCACCATCCCCATCCATGTGGACTATCTGAAGGGTAGCTATGGCACCGTGGATTTGGGTGCCACCATGGCTGTGATCATGCTCAGCATCGTTCCCATCATCATTTTGTACCTGTTCTGCCAGAAGCACATCATTAAGGGTGTTGCTGCCGGCGCAGTGAAGGGATAATCTACCGGTCAGGGTGGGAGTGCAAGCTCCCACCCTGCTGTGTCAATTTTTAGTAAGGAGGTACCCAACATGACCATTAAGGATCTGTCTGCGCAAACCGGCTACTCTGTGGGAACGGTTTCACGGGTACTGAACAATCAGCCGAATGTAAGCGAAAAAGCAAGAAAAACCATTTTGGAGGCTGCGAAAGCCTGTGGGTTCCAACTAAATACCAATGCCCAGCAGCTCAAGCAGCAGCGGTCGAATAATATTTTGGTTTTGGTAAAGGGCTCGTCCAACCAGTTGTTCGGAAGTCTGGTGGAAGCGATCCAACGCCGGGTGGCGGGAACGCCGTTCCATCTGGTTGTGGACTATCTGGACGAAGACAACAACGAGGTGCTGCGGGCAGTGCAGCTCTGCCGGGAGAAGAAACCCTTGGGATTGCTGTTTTTGGGTGGTAACCAAGAGAATTTCCTTGCGGATTTTGGGCGCATCGATGTGCCTTGCGTGCTGGTTACCAGTGATGCGACAGATCTGCCGTTCCAGAATTTGTCCAGCGTTTGTTGCGATGAGGATCTGGCGGTAAAGCAGACCATTGAGCGTCTAATCGAGCTGGGGCATCGGAGCATTGCCATCATCGGCGGTTACCGGGAGCGGTCTGATACAACCCGCCGCCGATTTGAGGGTTGCTTGGCGGCATTCCGTGGCAATGACATCGCATTTGATCCGGAGCAGGATTATGCAAGCTCCCGCTTCTCCCATGCCGGCGGCTATCGGGCTGCAAAAGAGCTGGTTTCCCGTGGGAAGCATTACACAGCCATCTTCTGCATGGCAGATGTGATGGCGATGGGGGCGATTCGTGCCCTGACGGACAGCGGTTTGCGGGTGCCGGAGGATGTTTCCGTGGTCGGCTTTGACGGCCTGCCCATCGGTGAGTTTATCGTTCCCAGACTTTCTACCGTCAGTCAGAGCGTGGAAACATTGGCTCAGCACAGCGTGGAGTTGCTTCAGAGCAATATCGGCGGCAAAAGTATCTGTGTACACGAAATCATTCCAGCTGAGATTCAGTGGAAGGAAAGTTCCCGGGCAATCTGATAATGAAAAAATCCCCCGTGCCGTATGTGCACGGGGGATATTGTTCTATCCAAGTCCTCTGCGAAAATGCACCACATTCCGGGCGCTTTCTTAGCGTTAGACTAAATATAGTATTATTTCAACATTATTTCATCCTACATCTTGTGTTTCGACAAATTTTTCTACCATGGGGTGATATTATGTAGACAAGGTCGTGGGGGTCAGGCGGATGACGGCAGCAGTTGCGTCATCACAACCGTTCCCCCTGCCGTATTGCAGGACCCGGGACGCCATCTCTCCTGGCGCCTGATCGGTCAGATCCCAAGCGCGGCGCATGGCTGCCTCTCCGTCCACGCCGTCGCTCAACAGTATCAGCGTCTCTCCCCGACGCAGGGACAGCTTGTCCACCGTTTCCCGGGTGCCTGTCACGGACAGGCCGGGAGGTGCGGCAGCTGTCCCTATTTTTTCCGGCCCGGCGGGGGAGAGCAGATACGAGGGGGCTGCCCCCCATTTGAACAGGGATACCCGTCCGGTTTGCAGGTCGATTTCTGCCAAATCGGCGGTGACGGCACCGGCACGCCCTCGGAGTGTACACAGGCTGTTCAGACTGCGTAGGGCATATTCCGCAGGAAATCCGGCGGTAAGCAAACGCCGCAGGATGGTGCCTGCCGCCCGTCCTTCTTCCGCCGCACCAAAGCCGGTACCCATTCCGTCGCACAGAACCACATAATAGCGGTACTCCGTTCCGGCGAACCAAAGACAGCGGTCACCGTTCACACCTTCCAGTCCTGCGGAGCAGACGGCAACCTCCGGATCGTAGCGTTGGTGGAATATTTCTCCCCGTTTGGGAAGCTTGTCCGCCAAATCTTGCAGATACTCGGACAGAAAACGGTACTGCTGGATCAGGGCACTGCGGTATTCCCGCTGGCGATCCCGGTCGGCCCGGATGGAGCGGTACTGATCCTGACTGCGGCGCAGCTCCAACAGCAAACGCCCCCGTTTCCGGCAGGTGACCGGGAGATCCTCTGCAGTGACCAGAGGGCGGTGCAGCAGAGCGGTGGGCAGCCGTGTGGCGGCGGCCTGATCCCGACAGCCATCCCGACAGGGGCAGGCACTGCAAGCACGATCCGCAGCCTTGCAGATCAGAGCGGCCTCATCAATGGGGTATTCCGGGGTTTCCAGCATCAGTTGTTCCGCCTGCGCAAGGACTTCTGCGGTCAGCTCCAGACGAACCTGCGCCATGCCGGTTTCGCCCCGGCGGTGGGCAATGGTGGTTTGTGCAGGTAAAAAAATGCCCAGTGCGCCGCCGATGGATAGGGCAATGGCAGGTGTCCAATCTCCTACGCCGCACAGCGTGGCGGTCAGAAGAAAGGTCAGCGACGGGGCAGCGTGAGCTGTCCATTTGGGAAGGCCGGGAACCAACCGCACCAGAAAAGCCATGCTCAGAACCGCCGCCATGGGGACGGTGCTGATTTGGGAAAGATCCAGTGCAAGTCCGGCCAGAGCGGCAGCCGGGAAGGGGGCGGCGGCACCTAATGCGCCTGCGGCAATGTAACCCGGGTTTAATGCAGGCACTGGGATGGTCTGAGCCAGCGCCAAGACACATAGGCTGCCAGCCAGCCAGTCCATTACCGGGTCCCGACGCTCCAAAACAATGGAAAATACCCGGGCTGCACCGATGGCTAAGCCTGTGCGAAGGAGAAACATCACCGGGTCGGCGGGCTCCGCCTTTAGCAATAGGAACATCAGCCCGGTGGCGGCAACGGATAAGCCAGCCAGTGCGGGCATTAGCAATGGCATGGAACGGCTCAGTTTGCGCCCGCCCAGTGCCAGACAGATGACCAATCCTGCGCCTGTCCACACGATTCCCTGTGTGCCGGCGGCGCCCCAGAATAGATAGTAGCCCAGCGCACTGCCCAGTGCCACCAGCAGCGAGGGCCAGCCAGCCAGCCCGGCGCAAAGCAGTGCCAGTGACAGGGGCTGGGGAGAGTGAGCCAGACTGGCGGCACTGAAAATCACACCGCATAGAAAATAACCGATCCCCTTGGCAGCAGATCGCAGCTTCGGATCGGAAGTCCACCTGCGCAGGAACCGCTGTCCTCGCCGAACATAGGTTCCGATGGACATCATCATATATACCACGCCTTTCTGAATATGTCATAAACAAATCCTATCACGAAAGGGGAAATTATTCTGTCGGATTAGGACTGATGCGAAAGTTTCTTGCATAATGCAGTGCGAGGGTGTATAATGAGATGCATGATAATATAAATTGTTGTTTACTCTTCTGGTGCGGGAGCGTCCGAAGGCTCCCTCTGACGAGGGAGCTGTCAGCGAAGCTGACTGAGGGAGAGATAAAAAGTACGT
>JBGVKN010000089.1:0-26043 GCA_045123795.1 Faecousia sp.
GCGATGTTCGGTGGTATAATTCTGAATGTCCATAGTGTTCGATCCTTTGCGAGTGTTTTGTTGTGGTGACTTAATTCTACCACTGGATCGTCACTATGGATATTTTTTGTCACTATTGCAGGTTCATTTTACAATGCGCCAGAATATTAAAAAATAAATATTTACAAAATGTAATCATTATGCTATAATCTGTCACAGAAAGGAAGGCGAGGGTTTTGGAGTTTCTGGAAGGTTTACTGCGGGCTTTGGACGCAGAGATGAAAACACCCCAATTGTTCGGTTGGTTCCATTTGCTGTGGCTGGGTATTACGTTTCTCTCGGCAATTGCCCTTTGTGTCTGGCATCGAAAGGGCGGCGATGAACGCCGGGTCAGAAATGTGGTGTTCGGTGTCGCAGTGACAGTCATCATCCTTGAGATCTACAAAATGATCAACTTCAGTTTCTCCTACGAAAATGGTATCACGTTTGATTTTCAGTGGTACGCTTTCCCGTGGCAGTTCTGCTCTACGCCGATGTACGTGGGCTTCTTGGCGGGATTGCTCAGAAAGGGGAAGGTGCATGATGCTTTGTGTGCATATCTGGCTACCTTTGCGGTGTTTGCCGGAACTGCGGTGATGATCTATCCCGGCGATGTGTTTATCGAAACCATCGGCATCAACATTCAGACCATGATTTGCCATGGATCTATGATTACCGTGGGTATCTACCTGCTGTATACCGGCTATGTGAAGCTGGAGCATAAGACGATCCTGAAGGCCCTGCCGGTATTTGCTTGCACTGTCCTGATCGCTCTGATTTTGAATGAGGTGGCGTATTACTCAGGGCTGCTGGAAACTGAGAGCTTTAATATGTTCTTCATCAGCCGCCATATGGAATCGACACTGCCGGTGTATTCTCTGATTCACAATGCTGTGCCGTTCCCGATCAATCTTGTGATCTATATTGCAGGCTTTACAGTGGCGGCCTATCTGATGCTGGTCATTGGCATGGGCATGCGTGCGATTGCTTGTAAGCTGCCTAAGGTGAAAATTGCTGCATAAACAAAGAAACCACACCTCAGGGTGTGGTTTTCTTCATACAGTAAAAAAGACAGGCAACGCCTGTCTTTTTTATTTGGCGGAGAGAGTGGGATTCGAACCCACGGTGGGTTGCCCCATCACCAGTTTTCAAGACTGGCTCCTTAAACCGCTCGGACATCTCTCCATGCCACCAAATGATATCATCTGGCGACAAAAATGTCAAGGGATTTGATTACTTGGAAGAGGGGAAGAAAGCACGCAGACTGCCTGCAACTGCACTGATGGGCATGGTCTGCAGAATGATCCGCCCCGGGCCTTTGACAACAGTATGGAAAATACCTTCTCCACCGAACAGCATATTTTTGACACCGGGAACAGTAACAACCTCGATAGAGCAGGTAGCGTCCATAGCTGCAAGATAGCCGGTATCTACGATCATGGATTGTCCCAGTTGGAGATAATACTCACAGGCATGGCCGTCAATCTCGATGAATGCCTTGCCATGACCGGAAAGCTTCTGCATAATAAAGCCTTCGCCACCAAAGAATGCGGCGCTCAGGCGCTTCTGGAAATGTACGGACAGGGTTACGCCGGCTTCGCTGGCAAGAAAACCGCTTTTCTGCACCACGATTTCCTGACCCGGAGCGATATCGAATACTTTGATCGAGCCGGGGAAGCTGGATGCAAAGGTAATATGTCCCGGCCCGCCTACGGCGGTATAACGGTTCTGGAAAATGGCTTCACCTGCAAACATACGGCCAAATGCTTTTCCGAGGCCGCCGTTGCTGGTGGTTTCCATGCGCATATTCGGGCTCATCCAGCTCATGCTGCCGGCTTCTGTCAGCATGGACTCGCCGGGGTCAAGAGAGCACAAAACCGCAGGCAGAGGTTCACCAATTATGTTGTATTTCATATCTAACCCTCCTTGATGATCCAAAGGCTCTGATTGCCTTTTTATGGGATAATTATATCAGGAGGAGAAGAAAAATACAACGACAAAGTTTTTGGTGATAAAAGAAATTGCTCTTGACAAAAGAGTGCCACTGTGCTAAAATACCGTGGTAGCCAAGCTAATTAAATATTTGCTTGTATTCGGAGTGATACCCAAGAGGCCGAAGGGGCTCCCCTGCTAAGGGAGTAGGCGTCTAAACAGCGCGCGAGGGTTCAAATCCCTCTCACTCCGCCAAAAAGTCCTTCATCATTTGATGAAGGACTTTTTTGATAAGCGCATAAAAATGGTATTGACAAATGTGCAAAGCTGTGGTATTATATCAAAGCTGTTGAGTGACAGCTACATATGGGCGAGTGGTGGAATTGGTAGACTCGCTAGATTCAGGTTCTAGTGTTCACTGCGGACGTGCGGGTTCAAGTCCCGCCTCGCCCACCAAAAAAGAAAGACACGCATAAGCGTGTCTTTCTTTTTTGCGGATAAAACATAAAACTAAAGCGAAATTAACTATTGACTTTAATAAAGTTAAATGGTAATATAAAGAAAATTAAAGGAGGGGGCAATGTGGCGATCGAGATCATACCGGACTGGATGGCAAATCTTGATGATGAGGATATGGCGTTCATCAAGCGGTTTCTGCTTGCATCCGGTTCTTTAAAGGAAATCGCAAAGCAGTATGGGGTTACGTATCCCACGGTGCGGCTGCGGCTGGATCGGCTGATCCAGAAAATCCAAATCAGCGAAAGTGCGGAGCGTGATCCGTACATCGCAACGATCAAACGGCTGGCAGTCAATGAAAAGCTGGACTTTGACACAGCGAAGCTGCTGATTCAGGAGTACAGGAAAACAAAGAGGGAGGAAAAATAATGTCGATCATAGTATTTCTTTTTGTGCCGGTTCTGCTGGCAGTCATGGTGGGGCTTGGGGTTTTACAGGTCTACTTGTCTAAGGGAGAGGGAAAGCTTCCAGGTCTTATCATTCCGGGGATTTTCTTCTTTCTTTCGCTGATGTGGGTTCTGCTAATGTACACGAGGGGTGCAGAAGTGGTAGAGTGTATGCTAGCACTGCTTTTGACAAATATTCCTACATATATTTACCTTGCTATCTACTTTGTTTGCCGTGAGAAGTATCGCAAGAAGAGCCAGATGGACAGAATGAACATTCAGGATCTGGATTGATATAATCGAGCGCATGGGAGTTTCTCATGCGCTCGATTTTTTTTGTGAAAAATATGAAAAATACATCTTGCCAATTTGTGAAGAAAGTGCTATAATCGGGCACTGTGCGAGTGTTTTGCCACAAAAATTGTTTGAATTGACGAGGTGTTCTGATATGCAGCGTCACCATGTAAAAGCAAACGGTGGAGCCGGTGTGCTCCGTCCGATTTCTGTCTTGGCTCCGGTGTATCTTTGGCTTCAGAAGCTTATCGGTTTTGTAAAAGCCCATACGGTGATGGTGGTGGCTTTTGCCGCTGCGGTGATCACCAGTATCATCGTGCCGGTGGATGCGGCCTATGCGGGCTACTTTGATTTTAAGACGCTGGCGTGCTTGTTTTGCGTGCTGGCGGTGGTCTGTGCGTTGAAGAACATTCAGTTCTTTTACATTCTGGCGCAGCGGATCGTGCAGTGTTTCCGCAATGCACGGCTCAGCGTGCTGGCGTTGGTGTATATCACCTTCATCGGTTCCATGCTGATTGCCAACGATATGGCACTGCTGACTTTTCTGCCCTTGGGGTACTTTGTGCTGTCGTCCACGGGGAAGGAAAAATACATGGCTTTCACCTTCATTATGCAGAATATTGCCGCCAATTTAGGCGGAATGCTGACCCCTTTTGGTAACCCTCAAAACCTGTATCTGTATACCAAGTTCCAGATTCCAAATTTGGAGTTTATGGGCATCATGCTGCTGCCATTTTTGCTGGCTGTGGCACTGATTACAGTCTGCTGTCTGGTTTTCGTCAAGGCGGAGCCGCTTGAGGTGACGGATACCCCCGTGAAGCTGCTTGTGGGCAGAACGGTTTTGTATTTGGGGCTATTTACTCTGTCCATTGCCATCGTATTCCGGGGGATTCCATATTGGATCGGGCTGGTGATCATTCCGGCAGTGCTGTTTTTTGCGGATCGCAAGGCACTGAAAATGGTGGACTATCCGCTGCTGCTGACCTTTGTGTTTTTCTTTGTTTTCGCCGGAAACATGGCGAGAATTGATGCGGTGCGCCAGCTTTTGTCCGGTTTGCTGGAGAAGAATACGCTGCTGTTCAGTGTGGTTTCCTGCCAGTTTATCAGCAATGTGCCTTCGGCGATTTTGCTGTCCCAGTTCACCGGGAACTATGCGGATTTGCTGGTGGGTGTGAATATTGGTGGCACCGGCACGCTGATTGCATCCCTTGCCAGCTTGATCACATTCAGCGAATACACGAAGCACAATCCGGAGAAGACCGGGTACTATGTGAAGCTGTTTACAGCATTTAATTTTGGCTTTTTGATCATTTTAACCACGGTTATGATGATTTTTGGATAAAAAATGGCGTGCCGAATGTGTGTTTCGGCACGCCGTTTCTCATTCCTTATCCTGCAATTGCTCCAGTGCTTTGACTACTGCTTGTGGCAGAGGTACACCGGCAAGACCTAGATTTTCCACGATGGACAGCATTTCATTGGCACAGAAGCCAATACAAACAGCATCACGGACGTAATCTGCTCCCAGAAGCCGGTCTGCTTGGACGGCTACTACCACGAACAGCAGCATCAGCCCCTTTTTGCACAGACCTTTCAGACCGTAAGCGGAATTATAAGCACCGCTTTCAGTCTTACGGCTTTTGTGGAACACCAGCGCCACGGTACTGCCGGAAATATAATCCACTGCCATGCAGATCACCAGCGCCGTCAACGCTGAATCCCAGCCTCCAAAGGCCCATGCGGCAGCGGCGCCCATCAGACCCGTGGCAGTACAGATCAGTTCCTTCATAAAATATCACCCCCTTCATCCGTGGATGGATAAGGGGGTGAAGTTGCATTTAGATGGGCAACCGGATTACTGCTTAGGGGTGACCGGGCGCTTTTTGCCGTCGGGGCCAACCACATAGGTGTTTTCAAGACTGCCTACCAGGTTGGCTTTCACGGAATCAATATAGATCCGGCGCAGCTTGTCCCGTTCAACGATCTCCTCATCGGTCAGGCCTTCTGCCTTTGCTTTTTTTGCCAGAGCATTGATTCTGGCAATGACTTCATCCATTTTCATAGCATTTCCTCACACATAGCGGTGGATCACCACCGAAATTCGGCCCTTTTTCGTCTGGCCGTTGACAGCGTGTATTTTGATTTTTCCCAAACCTCGAACGGAGATTTTCATTCCCTCGGATACGGTCTTGTCCGGCTTTTCGCAGGGGAGTCCATCAATGGCTGCTTTGCCGCCGGTGACATACTGGGCGGCTAGACTGCGCCCGATGCGAAAGCCCGATGAAATTGCACTATCCAGCCGGAGGGATGCCAGTGTATCTTTGATTTCCTTGATCTCCGGCTCAGGGATGGAGGCTTCGCCTAAGGGAACTTGGGCAAGACGCAGCTTCACCCGGCCTGCACCCGTAAAATTTTGAAGCAGGTAAGGTGCGATCTCCGCTGAGACAAAGAAATCACAGCTGCCCTTGCCAACGCAGATATCGCCGATGCACTCCCGGCTGATGCCTGCGCCCATCAAGGCGCCGAGAAAATCCCGGTGGCTGGGGCTATCACCTTCGAAAAAGGTTGCTCGGAGGCAGATCGCCGGGGAATCGTCTTCATAAAGTGAGTCAGGTTCCAGATAATCCGGTAGATAGCATAGCATTTTACGCTCTGCGCTTTCGTAGCCGCCGAAAGTCAATAATCCGTCCAGATCTCCAAAAAGATAGCGGGTCATTTCCAATTCACGAGGGGAGAGAAAGCCAGTGCTTGCGGGGATATTTCGCCGCAGTCCTGTGGTTATTTTGTCCCAGAGCTTTGCTAGGAGCATCCGGTCTTCGCTGGATTGGGCGATTTTATCAATATTTTCACGGTTCATGGTATCACCGAGGGTATTATATCACAGCTTTTGCCGAATGCAAGGAAGTTTTTCTTGTTTCTAAAGCGGTTATGGGGTATAATGATTGAAAATGGTAGAAAGCGGGTGAAGATATGGTCGTTGGTGTGATTGGCGGAGGTGCTTCCGGCATGGCGGCGGCGCTGGCGGCGGCAGAAAATGAAAAGGTGCAGGTTGTTCTGTTTGAGCGACAGGCTCGTTTGGGTCGAAAATTGCAGGCCACTGGAAACGGGCGCTGCAATCTGACTAATCTTCATGCGGGAGAAAAGGGATATCACGGCGATACAGCAGAGTTTGCCGGGGCTGCATTGCAGGCGTTTGATGTGACGCAGACCTTGAATTGGTTCCGCAGCTTGGGACTTTTTACGGTAGCGGAAGATTCAGGTCGGGTATATCCCTACTCCGATCAGGCAAATTCCGTTGTGGATGTGCTGCGGTTTGGTTTGGAAAAGGAGAACATTCGACAGGAGTTGGGTTTCGAGGTCGCAAAAGTTCGTCGCAAGGATGGCGGCTTCAGCGTAGAAAATGGAGAGCGTGCAGTATTTTGTGACCGGGTCGTCATTGCCTGCGGTGGTTTGGCAGGCACAAAGCTGGGTGGCTCTATGGGTGGATACCAGCTTCTGCGAAGCTTTGGTCACCGAATGACGAAACTGCGGCCTGCGCTGGTGCAGATCAAATGCGGCTGGAATGGTGTGTCGGCGCTAAAGGGTGTGCGGGCAAATTGTCATGCTGCAATTCTCCATGATGGTGTACTTCATTCGGAAAGCTCCGGTGAAATTCAATTTACGGAGTATGGGCTATCCGGGCCTGTGATTTTTGAGGTTTCCCGGGACGTGTGCCAGGGAAAGGGAAGTTGGAACTGCCGCCTTGATTTTTTGCCGGAGATCACGGGTGAGGAATTGAACAAGGAACTGAAACGCCGCCGAGCCACGGGGTTGAGTGTTGAGGAATTGCTGACGGGCATTCTTCACAATCGACTGGGTCGTGTGTTGACGAAAAATGCCGGAATATCCGGCAACCGTACGATCGCTTCTTTGTCGGATGAAGAAATTGAGGCGGTTTGCGCCAATGTGAAGGCCTTTGAGGTTCAGTTGACCGAAACTTTGGGCATGGACAGCGCACAGGTGACGGCTGGTGGTATCGTGACAGACGAATTTGATCCGAATACCATGGAAAGCAAAAAAGTGCCGGGCCTGTATGCCTGCGGCGAGGTGCTGGACATTGACGGAGATTGCGGCGGCTACAATCTGCAATGGGCTTGGAGTTCCGGGCGCTGCGCAGGTCTGGCTGCCGGAAAGGAATAATATGATCAGAATACGTGACATTATTTTGCCGCCGGAGCACAACGCCCACCAGCTTACCTTTGAGGCAGCTCGGCTGCTGAAAATTTCCGCTTCCCGGATAAAGCAGCTGCGGCTGGTGCGCCGCTCTGTGGATGCCCGGAAAAAGCCGGATGTGAAGCTGGTGTACACTGTGGACGTTGCGGTGGATGGCAGTGAAGCTAAAATACTAAAGCAAAGTGGGTGCAAGCGAGCATCTGTTGCGCCGACTGACTTTTACCGTGTTCCGAAGAATGTTGTTGTGCCGAATAATCGGCCCGTTGTGGTGGGATTTGGTCCAGCGGGAATGTTTGCGGCGCTGGTGCTGGCACTGGCAGGGCTGAAGCCAATTGTGCTGGAGCGGGGCGAGGATGCGGTGAGCCGCCATGCGAAGGTGGAGCACTTCTTTAAGACCGGTGAGTTGGACCCTAAAAGCAATGTCCAATTTGGTGAGGGCGGTGCCGGAACGTTCTCCGATGGTAAGCTGAATACAGGAGTTAACAATCCCCGGATCGGCTGGATCTTGGAGCAGTTTGTGGCCGCCGGTGCCCGTGAGGAAATTCTTTTTGATGCCAAGCCCCATGTGGGTACGGATGTTCTGCTGACTGTGGTGCAGAATATCCGCCGTCGTATCATTGGACTGGGCGGCGAGGTGCGGTTCAATACGCAGGTTACCGGATTACGCACCGAAAATGATCAATTGATTGGCTTGGAATTGAACGGTGAGGAAATCATGGACTGCGACCGGGTGATTCTTGCTATTGGCCATTCTGCCCGGGATACTTTTGAGATGCTGTTGGATAATAAAATCTACATGGAACCGAAGCCCTTTTCTATGGGTGTGCGCATTGAGCATCCCCAGTCTATGGTGGATGCGGCGCAGTATGGAACGGAAAACCATGCCCTACCCCCGGCGGATTATAAACTGGTGAAACATTTGGATAATGAAACGGTGTATACCTTTTGTATGTGTCCCGGTGGATATGTGGTGGCGGCGGCTTCCGAGGAGGGGCGTGTGGTTACCAACGGCATGAGTTATGCGGACCGGGATGGTGGAAATGCCAATGCTGCGTTGCTTGTGACACTGAATCCGGCGGATTTTCCTTACGAGGGAGTACTGGGCGGTGTCCAATGGCAGCGGGAGATTGAGGAAAAGGCATTCCGTGCTGGGGGTGGCAATTATCATGCCCCGGCGCAATTGGTGGGGGATTTTCTGGCAGGCAGAGTCAGCACCGGTGCAGGCGCTGTGCAACCGACCTATCGGCCCGGCGTTACATGGTGCAATCTGCATGATGTTCTGCCGAAGAAGATTACTTCTGCTTTGGCTGAAGCCATTCCGGCTCTGGATCGGAATATAAGGGGTTTTGCAAGCTCTGATGCAGTGCTGACAGCACCGGAAACCCGCAGCTCGTCCCCAGTGCGAATCCTGCGCTCTGAGCAGCGGCAGAGTAGCCTGCAAGGGCTTTACCCTACAGGTGAAGGGGCTGGCTATGCCGGCGGCATTATGTCTGCGGCAATTGATGGTATGCAGTCGGCGGAAGCGCTGATTGCCCAATTGGAGGGATGATTATGTATGAACAATTACGGCTGAAAGAGTTGCGTCACGCATACAGCGTTCAGGGATGGGCACTGCTGATCTACTACGGCATTATGAATGCAGCGGTCATGCTGGTCATATTTGCGGATACGATTATTCAGTTGTTCTCTGTGGCAGCTTCCGGTCAGGAGCCGAATGTGGAGCAGATGGCTGAAAGCATGGTCGCAAACAGCGCATGGGGCTATTTTGTGGCTATTGCGGTTGGCATGCTGTGTCTGATTATTTGGAAAAAGCCCAAATTTTGCTTTAAAACCATCTGGAAACAGGGCAGACCCATGAAGCCCGGCAGCTTTTCGGCACTCTTTGTGATTTTAGTCAGCGTCCAACTGCTGGTGCAGGCCATGGCCATCGGGTTGGAGATCTTGTTGAACCAGTTCGGTATGTCGCTGATGGAGTTGCTGGAAAGTGCCAGTGGCGGCTCTGACAGTCTGGGGATGTTCCTGTATGCGAGCTTTGGTGCACCCATTGCGGAGGAGATCTTGTTCCGGGGGCTGTTGCTGCGTTCCATGGAGCCTTATGGAAAGAAGTTTGCAATTTTTGCGTCTGCGCTTTTGTTTGGATTGTATCATGGTAATATTATTCAGATTCCCTTTGCGTTTTGTGTCGGTCTTGTGCTGGGATATGTGACGGTGGAGCATAATATGGTCTGGGCCATTGTGCTGCATATGTTCAACAATCTGATCCTCGGCGATACCTTTGTGCGACTGAGTGGATACTTACCGACGCCTTGGGGGGATTTGGCGTTCTGGGCGTTTATTATCCTGTGCGCCATTGCGGCGTTGATCGTTCTGCTGGCCAATCACCGTCGAATCAAGGAGTATTGGATGGTCTATCAGGATGATCCACAATGCGCAAAGGCATTCTGGAGCGCACCGGGTATCATTACGCTGGTGGTGATCCTTGGAATTTCCACTGTGTATACAATGATCGCACTGGTGATGGTGTAATAAGAAAAGTCTGCCTGATGGGCAGACTTTTCTTATTTGATAAGCAGGTAGACAATGGCACCTGCTAACAGCAATTGGGCGATGAGAATCGCCGGGATGCCGATGGTGAACTTTTTGTGCAGGGTCTTGTGTCGGAAGGTGTACATACCCATCAATGAGCCGATGCTGCCGCCGAGGGCCGCAACGCCCATGAGGGTGGCTTCCGAGATGCGCCATTTCTTTTTTCTGGCTTTGTGCTTATCAATGAGCATAAGCATAAACCCAAGCGCATTGATTAATAACAGATAGAGGAATAGATATTTCATTATACTTTTCCTTTCAGGGGGGATCAATGTGAAGAAATGTTGTGTAATGGTGTTGCTGGCACTGCTGCTGTCCGGTTGCGGGTCAAAGGAAACATTTGAAACAGTGAATGACGAACTGGTAAAGCCGGTGATGGGGGCAGCGGCAGAGCTGAGCGTGGCGCTGCCGCCCTCGGCTGCGGCACAGGCGATGCAAGGTGAGGATGGGGGAAAGCTCTACTTCTGCGATGGGTATGTGCTGACGGTGCAGACCTTGGATGGCGGGGATATGGAACGGACAGCAAAAGCTTTGTGTGGTTATCACACCGGTAGTCTGGAAATCATGGAAACAACCAACGGAAGTCTGCGGCGCAGAGATTGGGTTTGGACATCTGTTGGCGAAGGGGGCGACAGCATCGGTCGTGCTATGGTTCTTGACGATGGAGAGTTCCACTACTGTGTGACGGTGATGGCGGATGCAGAAACTGTTGGTGCGCTGGATCGGGAATGGAATGCGCTGTTCAGCTCTGTGTGTATTGGCTGACGGCCTGTGCGCACAGCTCCTTGCAGGCATCAATGGCGCTCTGCGGATAAAGAATCTGAGCCAGATCCCCAAAGCCAATGACCCAGCTTAGGAACATGGGGGAAACGGCGATGTTGACTGTGAAAGAGAAATGCTCGCCGTCCGGGTCGGGAATCAGCATGGTGTCTTTTCCAAAACGGTCGATGACCACGTTGGTCAAATTTCGGTGAAAACGCAGCTTGACGTTGACATTTTCGCCGGAGAACATCTGGAACAGGCGGTTTGCGTGGGACATAAAGGCTTTGCCTTCCAGTTCCGGGCAGGGGATGCGAATATCCTCCATAATACGGATGTGGCTCATGCGGTCCACCCGATATTGGGTGACACCGTGCCGCTCTGACCATGCCAGAAGGTAGCAGTTTTCGTTGTCCTGACAAAGTCCGTAAGGACTGGCAAGGTAGGCTTTTTCTCGATATTTGCGTTTGCCTTGCAGATCCCAGTCGAAATAGCGGAAGGTGATCTGCCGGTTTTGACCGATGGCTTCCTGAATGTAGTCGATGTTGTTGTAGATACTTTCGTTCATGCTTTTAACCCGGCCAGATACCAAAATATTTCGGCGCATCAGACGGGCATCGTGGACGCTGCATTGATCACAGAGCTTTTCAATCAACTCCCGAGATTTTTTCTCGGTCAGGTATCGGCTGGATTGCACGGCATCGATCAGCAGCTTCAGTTCAGGCAGATCAAAACGGCGAGATGCGATGTAATAGCCGCCGTTTTTGCCGGGAATGGAAACGATATCTACGCCATAATCCTGAAGGGCGGCGATATCGGAGTAAATGGTTTTTCGGTCACAGCGGATCTGATGCTGCCGCTCCAGCATTTCAATCAACTCAGAGGCTCTCACGGGGTGATCTTCGTGGGAGTTTTTTTCAAGGTAGTCCCGGATATAAAAGATCTTCAGCTTTTGGTTATCGGATTTTGGCATAAAAACCACCGCCTGACGGAAAATGTACCTATATCATATCATACATTTCTTCTTAATGAAATGGTAATTTGCTTTTTTTGCGGATCTGTGGTATCATAGCGCACAAAGGAGTTGATTGTATGCTGTATTTAGGATGCCACTTGTCGGCAAGTGACGGTAATCTGGCAATGGTGCGCACGGCGCAGAAGATCGGTGCTAACACCTTTGCCTTCTTTACCAGAAATCCCCGTGGCTCTAAAGCAAAGAAAGAAGACCCAGCGGATTGCGCCGCTGCAGTGCAGGCATTGAAAGATGGCGGTTTCGGCCCGTTGGTTGCTCACGGGGCATACACCATGAATTTATGTACGGCAGACCCGGATGCCCGCAATTTTGCTGCGGATGTATTGGCGGACGATCTGCGCCGGATGGCGGCACTGCCCGGAAATTTCTACAATTTCCACCCCGGCAGTCATGTGGGACAAGGCGTTGAGATGGCTATTGAGCAGATCAGTGCGGCACTGAAAAAGGCTATGGCACCGGGCTATCCGGTGACTGTCTTGCTGGAAACCATGGCAGGTAAGGGTAGCGAGGTTGGTGGAAGGTTTGAGGAACTGAAGGCCATCATGGATGCCGTGGGCAGCGATGAGCTAGGGGTTTGTCTGGATACCTGCCATGTGTACGATGGTGGCTACGATATCGTGAAGGATCTGGATGGGGTTCTTGGAGAATTTGATCGGATTATCGGATTGGATCGGCTAAAGGCTCTGCATTTAAACGATTCCAAAAATCCCTTTGCTAGCCACAAGGACAGGCATGAATGTATCGGACAGGGCGCGCTGGGTGTGGAAACCTTCCGAGCGATTGTGAACCATCCCTTGCTTCAGGGCAAGCCCATGATTTTGGAAACACCCAACGAACTGCCCGGTTATGCGGCAGAGATCGCATTACTTCGTTCGCTGTAAAATTGTAAAATACCAATGAGGAGGTGAGGGCGTGACCCAGTTTCTTGATGGGCTGACCCATGCGCAAGGGGCGTATATCAATGTGTTTCTGGCGGTGATGCGCTATACGGCGCCGCTGCTGGTGGCGATCTTGCTGTGGCGGTGCTGTAAGCCGCTGCTGACCTTTCGGCGAGAGCCGGAGATCTGGGCATGGCTGTGCTTGAGCAGCGGTAAAAAGCTACCCATTACCCATTGGGAAAATGTGATCGGACGACACAAGCGGTGCGATATTGTTGTGGATTTTCCGACTGTATCACGAAATCATGCGGTTTTGACACGGTATGATGACGGAAGCTGGACGATTACCGACACGGATTCAAAGGATGGGGTCGTGGTCAATGGAGAGCGTGTATCCATTTGCGCCCTCCATACAGGGGATATCATCAGCATTGGCGGCGTGGAGATGAGCTTGGAGCCCATTTCCCAGCAGCAGGAGAAGCGGCTGAATCAGCTTCGTACCAGAGGCTCCAGTGGTATGGAAAGTATCACGAACTTGCTGATTCTTTCTATTTTTCAGGCATTGAGCTGTATGGGCTTTTTGCTTGGAAAAGGTGAAAATGCCATGTCGATTCTGATGGGCTATGGCGGCATTATGGTCGTCCAGTGGGCGCTGCTGCTGTTCTACCTGTTCCTGCGGCGGCCTGCTTTCGAGGTGGAAACGGTTGCGTTCCTGCTTTGCAGTATGGGAATGGCGGCGATCTGTACCGTCAAGCCCGGGGAAACGGTGAAGCAGCTTGTTGCGTTGGTGCTGGGCATTTGTGTATTTTTGACTGTTGCTTGGTCTATGCGGGATTTGGAGCGGGCAAAGAAAATGCGCCATGTGGCAGCCGTTACCGGTGTGGCACTGCTTGTGATGACGCTGTTGTTTGGCAAGGAATACTATGGCGCCAAGAACTGGTTGGTCATTGGGCCGCTATCCATTCAGCCGTCGGAGCTTGCAAAGGTGTGCTTTGTATATGTGGGCGCATCGGCCATGGATCGGTTGATGAACAAGAGGAATCTGATCTTCTTCATTGCGTATACCTTGGTCATCTGCGGATGTTTGGCGCTGATGAACGATTTTGGAACGGCACTGATTTTCTTCTTCGCTTTTCTGATGATCGCCTACCTACGCTCCGGCAGTGTGGGCACCATTGCGCTGGCGGTGACGGCGCTGGGCTTCGCCGGTGTGATCGCTTTGAAGCTGGCGCCTCATGCACTGCGGCGGTTCTCCGTCTGGCGGCACATTTGGGACGATCCTTTGGGAGCTGGATATCAGCAGACCAGAGCGTTGATGTGCCTGTCCTCCGGTGGCCTGTTTGGACTGGGGATCGGGCAGGGCTGGATGAAAAATGTATTCGCTGCCGATTCTGATGTGGTATTTGCTACGTTGGCAGAGGAATGGGGCATTATCATGCCGGTTATGCTGGTGCTTGCAATCGTGGCTCTAGCGCTGTTTGCGGTGCGGTGTGCGGCTATCAGCCGCAGTAGCTTCTATACCATCGGTGCCTGTACAGCCGGTGCGATTTTGATTGTGCAGACTATTTTCAATGTGCTAGGAACAGTGGACGTACTGCCTCTGACTGGTGTGACCTTCCCGTTTGTGTCCAATGGCGGCTCCAGCATGATCTGCGCATGGGGCCTGCTGGCCTTCATTAAGGCGGCAGATACACGCAAGTCCGCCAGCTTTGCGGTACGCACAGGAAAAGTCAGGAGGGATGAGGTTGAATAGAATTGCGTCACGCTCCATTGCAATCCTGCTCCTTGCTGCGATACTGGTTGGCGGACTGGGGTTCTTTTTGGTGGAATATTTCATCAAAGGTGGGCAGTGGGTGCTGCACGCAGGCAGCCCTCACGTTTACAGTGGACCCAATATCGGCACCGGCATTGTAACAGACCGGGATGGTGTTCTGTTGCTTGATATGAGCGGCAGTCGTACCTACGGATCGTTGCCGGAGCTGCGGAAGTCAACACTCCATTGGCTGGGCGATCGTTATGGATATATCAGCGCCCCGGCGCTGCCCAGCTATGCCGAGGAAATGGCTGGGTATAATCCCTTGACGGGACTGTATTCTTACTCCGGCGGTGGACAGGCCGCATTGACATTGTCCGCTCAGGTTCAAATGACTGCGCTGAAAGCGTTGGGTGACCGCAAGGGCACTGTTGCGGTGTACAATTATAAAACAGGAGAGATCCTGTGCGCTGTATCGACCCCGAACTATGATCCAGATGATGTGCCGGATATTGAGGGGGATACCAGTGGTGCCTATGAGGGTGTATATATGAACCGGTTTACCCAGTCGGTATATATTCCCGGTTCGATCTTTAAGGTCGTGACCACGGCAGCGGCGCTGGAGGAGATCCCCGACATTCGGGAGCAGACATTCACCTGCACCGGAACGTATTCCTACGGCGTTGATGCGGTGACCTGTGAGAAAAGCCACGGAACGGTGGATTTTAAAACGGCAATGGCCCAGTCCTGCAACTGCGCTTACGCCCAGATCGTGGATCAGCTGGGGGCAGAAACACTCGAAAAGTATGTAAAGCAGTATCAGGTGACGAAGCCGGTGAGCTTTGATGGCATTACCACCGTTTCCGGAAATTTTGAGCCTTCCGGTGCGGCGGTGGAAACGGCTTGGAGCGGCATTGGTCAGCACAAGGATCAGATCAACCCCTGTCGCTTTTTGACCTTCATGGGTGCCATCGCCAACGGCGGTATGTCCATTGAGCCCCATCTGGTATCCAAGGTGACCTGCGGTGGTGCTGTGACCTATGAGGCTAAGCCGGAGGCTGCTGGACGCATTATGTCAGAGGAGATCGCTGATGAACTGCAAGCCATGATGCGAAACAATGTGCTGGAAAAGTACGGCGAGGAGAATTTCCCCGGTCTGACGGTTTGCGCTAAGTCCGGCACTGGGCAGGTAGGCGGAGATCAGAAATCCAATGCCATGTTCGCAGGTTTTGTTACCGATGAAGAATATCCGTTGGCCTTTATTGTGGCGGTGGAGGACGCAGGATATGGACGCCATGTGTGTGTACCGATTTTGTCCGAAGTTCTGGCCGCTTGCAAAGAAGTCATGGATACTCCGTAATGAATGAAACATCCCCTGCATAGCTTTGTGCAGGGGGTGTTTTTATGTGCCGGAGAAATCAGATCTTAGGGCTTTTGGCATTGGCCTTCGGGCTTGGGCTGTTGGTGGGCTGCTGGTTCCAGTCTGAGCTGGTTCGCAACTGCTGGGGGATCATCCTGATCGCAGGTGGTATTTTCATATTACAGAAAAAATAGTGGCATAAACTTGTCCCGCTCTGAATAGGATGAAATAGAAACGAGGGATAAGGAGTGGTCAAATTGGAACTGCAATTTGAAAATAAAACCTGCCGATATCTACGGCGCAACGTGTGGGAGTCTAAGGATCAGGAACAGACCTTGGAGGTCAAGCTGCCGGAGGGAATGCCGGATATCGGTAGTATTCTGGCTGCGTGGGGCCAGTGCGTCATGCGGGGCAAGGAGTGGCGTGGAGATGGCATGAATGTATCCGGCGGAGTTATGGCGTGGGTGCTGTATGCCCCTGCGGACGGCACGGAGCCCCGGTGGATTGAAGCATGGCTGCCTGTTCAGGTCAAATGGAACTTTTCGGACTCTCAGCGTGAGGGAAGTATCCGTGCCTGCTGGCTTTTAAAGGGCGTAGACGCACGGACATTATCGGCAAGGAAAATGATGGTCAGGGCCAACGTCAGCGTCCTAGGAGAGGCTCTGGAGCTTGCACAGGAGGAAATCAGCAACGCCGATCAGGTACCGGAGGATGTACAGCTCCTGCGCAGGACTTACCCGGTACGGCTGCCTGTGGAGGCTGGCGAAAAGACCTTTGTGATGGATGAGGAATTCTCTTTGCCGTCATCAACGCCTGCACCGGAAAAGCTGGTCAGCTATTGCTTTGAACCGCAGATTACGGAGCAGAAGGTTCTGGGTGGGAAGGTGGTATTTCGTGGAAACGGAATTTTCCATATGGTGTATCAGAGCACCGACGGTCAATTCCACTGCCACGATCAGGAGGTCAGCTTTTCTCAGTTTTCTGATCTGGATCGGGATTACGACAAGGATGCTGAGGTCAGCACCATGATGTCCCTGTCCAGTCTGGAGCCGGAGCTGCAGGAGGAGAATATCCGCTTGAAATGCGGCCTGATCGCCCAATACCTGATCACCGACGGGATGATGGTTGAGCTGGTGGAGGATGCGTACAGCCCTTGCAGATCAGTGAACCCGCAGATGCAGACCTTGAAGCTCCCGGTTATCTTGGATAACACACGGGAAATGATGCGCATTGAGGCAGCTGTGCCGGAAAATGCGTCCCGGGTGGTGGATGTGTCTATTTGCATGGAGCAGCCCTCTATGCGTCGGGCGGGTGATTTGACGGAGATTTGCTGCGACGGTCAATTTCAGGTTTTATTCTGCGATGAAAACGGTGCGCTACAAGGCCGCAATGCCCGTTGGAGCCATACATGGGAACTGCCTGCCGCCGTGGATGCGGACGTTTTGAGCGGCGTACAGAATATATCCAGACCGATCGGATCGGCAACCGCTGGACAGATCGGATTACACAGTGAGCTTCAGGCGGAGGCAATGACCGTATCCCAGCAGGGGATGAATATGGTTACAGGACTGGAACTGGGGGAAATGGAAGCGCCTGATCCTGCACGCCCTTCCTTGATTTTGCGTCGAGCAGGGGAGGACTCTTTGTGGGAGATCGCAAAGGGAACTGGGTCAACAGTCAGCGCCATTCGTAAGGCTAATGCTCTGACGGATGAACCGCTGGATAACAGGTTGCTCCTGATTCCTGTTTCCTAAATAGATAACGCCGCCCCGTGGGAGAAACGGGGCGGCGTTTGGTGGGTGTCGCCATGGGGAACTGGAACCCACCGGGTTATAGAGTAACTCACCGACAAGGAAAAAACCAAGGGGAATTTGTCGAAGAAAGACTATTGCCACGAAAAAACACCCATTTGCGCTTGCGCAAATGGGTGTTTAATGTTAGAAAGCTTTATCCAGCATATCCTTGAGCGTACTCTCATCGATGCTGGTTTCGCCGATTTTGTCAAATTCAAGTTCAAGCTTAACATTGGTGCTGTCTTGATCCATTTCAAAATCAAAAGATTCCAGCTTGCCGCTCTTAATACCCAGGACAAGATCGTAGTCAACATTGTTAAGGGCACGTTTACTGTCTTTCAACTGATCTACTAGATCCTCGTAGTCATCTTCGTCAATGAATGCATCTTCAAAGCAGTTGAGGGAAGCGTTGAGGAACTTGTAGGTTTTGGGCTTGAACTGATAAAGGCTTATACCGTTTTCCTTGGTATAGGAATAGCCTGCGTTTTCCTTCAGCCACTTATTATTGTTTAGCTTCCTTACGTATGCGGACAGGCATTTTTCCAGCTTATCAAAGTTGATGACGTCACTGACCTCATCGTACAGATCATCTTGGATACTGTTGAGCAATTCTTCCCAATTCAGTTCCTTGGTGGAGTTATAGTTTTCAAAGAAGGTATCGAGTTCTTCGCTGATATCCTGCTTGCTGAAGTGACCGCTGGTGCCCATGATGAGGTAATCATCATAAATGGCCATGGTGGCGGTGAGATTATCCGCTGCTTCGATTTCGGCGAACATCGTCAAATCCTGTTCTTTCAAATCCAGCACAACTTCGAGCTTGCCTTCAACTTCCTGAGAGATGTCACCATAATCAGTTTCGCTTTCAATGGACATATTAAGGTCCACGGTAAAGCTGCCGGCGGTCAGAGTTTTATTAGCGGCGGACGCAATTTTGGTTGCGGGGCCATAGAAGCCGAACCAGTTGGTGCAAAGACCGGAGATGACAGCAATAACCAGAAGGCTGGCAACGGCTGCAAGAATCCAAAGACTGATCTTCGGCTTTTTCTTTGGTTCAGGAGGAGTGACAACGGTTGTGGGAGGCAGACCGCAAGCTGCACAAACAGGTGCGTCTGAAGGCACCGGATTGCCGCAGTGACCGCAGAAGATATTGCGGGGTGTGTGGATAATAACAGTAGGATCGCAGGGAGGAGTGTCCTGTGCAGGGGCGGAGATAGGATTGCCGAGTGTATCGGTGGATGTTTCAGCTTGCGAAGGAGTAGGGTCCAGATGTGTACCACAGTAGGGGCAGAATACAGCACCATCAGTTACTTCGGCATTGCAGAATTTACAGTTCATTATTTTCCCTCGTTTCTGTATGGAATTTTGTGGCTTAACTATACCATAGAAAAAAGATGATTGCAAGAAGATGGATAAAAATAGCTTGTAATGATGTGGATTTGTGGTATAATAAATATGATTAAATTATACAGAAGGTGTTATTATGACAGTCATTGATATTTATTCCGGCTTTCTTGGGGCCGGAAAAACCACACTGATCAAAAAAATGATTCAGGAAGCCTACTGCGGCCAGCAGTTGGTGCTGATCGAAAATGAGTTTGGCGAAATCGGCATTGACGGCGGTTTTTTGCAGGATGCGGGCATCAATATTACGGAAATGAATTCCGGCTGCATTTGCTGCTCCCTCGTTGGTGATTTTGGTAAGGCACTTGTGGAGGTCATCGACCGCTATCATCCCGACCGCATCGTCATCGAGCCCTCCGGCGTGGGCAAGCTGTCCGATGTGATCGCCGCCGTTCAGAAGGTGACAACTGATGATGTGGTTCTGGGCAGCACGGTAGCGGTTGCCGATGCCGGCAAGGTTAAGGTTTACATGAAGAATTTCGGCGAGTTCTATAACGATCAGATTGAAACTGCCTCTACGATCATCCTGTCCCGTACCGATGCCATTTCTCAGTCCAAGCTGGATACCGCTGTGGCTTTGCTGCGTGAGCACAACAGTGAGGCTGCTTTGGTTACGACTCCTTGGAATGAGTTGACCGGTGCCCAGCTGCTGGAGGCTATGGAAGGCAAAGCGGTTGCGGCGAAGGATTTGGCAGAGCATGATCATCACTGCTGCCATGGTCATCACGAGCACCATCATCATCACGACCACGAAGATGGGCATTGCTGCTGCGGACATGACCATGAGGAGCATCATCACCATCATCACGACCACGAGGATGGGCACTGCTGCGGACATGACCATGAGGAGCATCATCACCATCATCACGACCATGAGGATGGACACTGCTGCTGCGGACATGACCATGAGGAGCACCATCACCATCATCATGACCACGAGGATGGACACTGCTGCTGTGGTCATGATCATGAACATCACCATCATCATGCCGATGAGGTATTCACCTCCTGGGGCGTGGAAACAGCTAAGAAGTTCAGTGTAGAAGAAATTAAAGATGCGCTGTCCAAGCTGGACAGCGGTGAATATGGCATTGTTCTGCGTGCCAAGGGTATTGTAGCCTGCGCTGACGGCGGCTGGATTCACTTTGACTTCGTCCCCGAGGAAGCGGACATCCGAATGGGGAGCGCTGCCATCATCGGTAAGCTGTGCGTCATCGGTTCTAAGCTGGACGAAAAGGGCGTAGCGGCTCTGTTTGGGGTG
This sequence comes from Faecousia sp., assembly GCA_045123795.1. Taxonomy (GTDB): domain Bacteria; phylum Bacillota; class Clostridia; order Oscillospirales; family Oscillospiraceae; genus Faecousia. Next base: position 20,183 of record JBGVKN010000089.1, read on the forward strand.
TAAATATGCAGCAGATCCCGGTTTATGTATTCACCGGATTTCTGGATTCCGGTAAGACAAAGTTTATTCAGGAAACCTTGGAAGACCCTCGGTTTAACGCTGGTGAGCGGACGCTGCTGTTGGCTTTTGAAGAAGGAGAGGAGGAGTACGATTTCTCCACCTATCCTCATCAGAATGTTTATCTGGAAATTCTGGATCAGCAAAGCGTGACCACCAAGGAATTGCAGGCTTTGGCAAAAAAGCACAAGGTTCAGCGTGTGGTAGCAGAGCTGAACGGTATGCAGCTTGTTGGCGACCTCTATACCCGCTTCCCGGAGGATTGGGCTGTGGCACAGGAGGTTATGTTTGCCGACTCCACCACCTTTATGGCGTACAACGCCAATATGCGCAATCTGGTTATGGATAAGTTGGTGGGTGCCCAGATGGTGGTGTTTAACCGCCTGAAGCCCGGTGCGGATGTTATGCCTTTCCACAAGCTGGCTCGGGCGGCCAGTCGCCGGATCGATATTCTTTACGATTACACCGATGGTTCTACCCAGTTTGACGATATCGAAGATCCGTTGCCCTTTGACCTCAATGCTCCGATCATCGAGGTCAAAGATGAGGATTACGCTTTGTGGTATCGGGATGTGTCAGAGGAGCCCCAGAAGTACGACGGCAAGACTGTGGCCTTTAAGGGGCAGGTGGCCAAGCTTCGTCGTGAGAAAAACGGTATGTTTGCTCCGGGGCGGTTCGTAATGACCTGCTGTGAGGATGATATCCAGTTCTGCGGCGTTCCTTGCCGTTATGCAGATGGCGGCAAGCTGGAGTCCCGGGCCTGGGTACAGGTAACGGCGAAGATCAGTGCGGAAAAGCACGCCTTGTATAAGGGTGATTTTGGCCCTGTACTGACGGCGATTTCAGTGGTTCCTGCCGACCCGGCGGAGCCGGATGTTGCGACATTCTAATAATAATGAGGCTGCCTTTCGGCAGCCTCAAAATATTTTACAGCAGATGGCCGACCACATACCACAGTACCAGCACAATGATGAGCAGGGGTAAATATGCGGCCAGAGCGGCGCTGGCGATATACACAGCACCGATCTGCAAATAATTCAGCAGACACACCAGTGCAGTCAGAAGCAGAGTAGTCAAAATCGCTTTACTCAACTGCTTACCAACAATGGTGGAGAAGAAGAAGGTGTACAGAATAGCGAGCAGTGGGCTGACAAAGGCCAACGCACCGCCTACAAGCAGCTTCAGTGCGCCCAGTGCCAGCGAAGCTAACAGAATGAGCAGCAAAATGGTAGGAGCGTAAGCGGCGAAACCGGCGGGGACGATAACACCCAGCAGCAAGTTCACTACATACTGCAGACAGATTGCAAGTACCACGGACAGGAACCGGAAGAAGTACCAGCTCAGCAGCTTTTTTCCCTTGGGCAGCCAGCTGTCCAGCAGGTTCATCAGGAATGCCAAAATGACCATATCCAGCACATGAGCACAAATGCTGTTAAAGCCAGCGGCGAGAATATTGAACAGTATCAGGTAATCTCCCTGAATGCTAACGAAGGGGAGGGGGGAAAGAATGATCTCCAGTTTAGCGCCGGTGCTGTAAACCACCACATTCACCACGTAAATGCACAAAATGGCGATGGCAGAAGAAACGGCGTGGTTCAGGGTGGAACGCTTGCCGAAAATGAAACGGCCCAAAAGACTGACGACTATGACGCCGACGACCATCACAAGAAGAAATTGCAAATAGTTGGCAACGTCAAAATTTTCGGGGACAATGGATTGAATGACTTCATAAACCTTTTCCATAAATGCCTCCTAAAGCGATAGATGGAAAAACAGCCGCCGTTGCCGGCGGCTGTTTTATGTGCTTGTGAGAAGTAAATTACTTCACTTCGGCCTCGGCACCGGCTTCCTTCAGCTCGGCAGCCAGCTTCTCGGCGTCTTCCTTGGAGATGCCTTCCTTCAGGGTCTTGGGGCAGTTGTCGACCAGATCCTTAGCGTCTTTCAGGCCCAGGCCGGTAGCGGCACGGACAACCTTGATGACGTTCAGCTTGGAAGCGCCAGCGGACTTCAGGATGACGTCGAACTCGGTCTTCTCCTCGACCTCTGCAGCAGCGGCAGCAGCGGGAGCAGCAACAGCAGCAGCAGCGGCGGAAACGCCGAAAACTTCCTCCAGAGTGTGAACCAGCTCGGACAGCTCCAGAACGGTCAGACCCTTAACTTCCTCAACGAGAGCAGTGATCTTTTCACTAGCCATGGTAATGATCCTCCTAAATAATTAGTAAAATTTGTGTGTTTGGTTGGTTTACGAATGAATTAGGCTTCTGCAGCTTCTGCAGGAGCGCCGCCGTCCTTCTGAATACGGATCTGATCCAGTACGAAGGCCAGGCTGGAAATGGGAGCCAGGAAGGTACCCAGAACGGAAGCCACCAGGGCATTCTTGCTGGGCAGTTCGCCGAAGCCATTCAGGTCAGCGGCGGACAGAACGCTGCCTTCGACAATGCCACCCTTGATGGCCAGAGTCTTCAGCTTGTTCTTCTTGGCAAACTCGCAGACGATACGAGCAGGGGCGATGGGGTCGCCGGTGGTGGAAGCCATAGCGGTGGTACCGTTCAGAACAGAGCTGAAGTCATAACCTGCATTCTTAGCAGCGAAATTGGTCAGAGTGTTCTTAACGACGGTGTACTCGACGCCGGCCTCGCGGAACTGCTTACGCAGCTCGGTGTCCTGAGCGACAGTGATGCCCTTGTAATCGACGAAGACGACGGAAGTAGCTTCCTGGATCTTGCCGGTCAGGCTTTCAACAACTGCCTTCTTGCTCTCAAGAACCTTTGCGTTGGGCATAATTTTCACCTCCGAAAATAAAAAATGTCCTTCTGCCAATAGACAGAAAGACACGCAGAAATAGTATATTCAGCGCACCTCGGCAGGACTTACGGCCTTGGGCCACCTGCTGTCTCTGGCAACTTGGATATAATAGCAGAAATACGAATATTTGTCAAGCATTATTTTTGATTATTTTTGTTTTTATAATTTGTTATAAAATGGAACTAACATTTTCTGTAAAACTACCAATTGATACTTCTTGGCAGGGCTTGTATAATTAAATTGAGCAGATGGCGGAGGTAAACGATATGAGGTTCTTTGGATTATCCTCTGGAGGCTTACGCGGGGAATTTTTATTTCTGTCCTTAATCAGATATGGAGAAATGTATAAGGCCAGTGATTTCTGCGCATAAGTCTTAGGGGCTTATGCGCAGTTTGTTTATGCTATATTTGATGTTTGAAAGGAGATTAATTTATGAAGAAAATTGCTCTGCTTCTTGTGATGATAATGTTATGTTTGATGATTTCACCTGTAGCCGCTGCAAATACTTATCAGGGTGATGAATTTCTTAACATTTTAACGAAAGATACTTTCGAATAATTCAGGAAAGTCAAATGTAGTTTTTGATTTTCAGATGAATGTAGATACTGTTACTTACTATTTCTGCTTGGAAGGGACGGTGGATAAATATCAATTGTCCTGGGGAGGTGTTTTATGGGAAGGGCCTCTTTATGGAACCAAGAGCATAAATGAGGTGGAGTACGCTGTTATTGCAAGTTTTTCAAGGATGGATAATAGGCAAGATGCTCAAATTAGTGTCTCGGTACAGTCGATAACAGATGGAGATTGGTTCGCACCGGTATGCTTCAGTTTCGGATCCTTGCTTGTATCACCGGATATTGTTGAGGATTTGGGAGGGGATTCACATGAAGCTAGCACAACTTCTGTAGATGTAGCTGGAGATGTATTGGTCAATCTGCCTGAGGCTGAGTTAACCGCGGTTGATAGTAGATATACGTTAATTCCGTACAGTACACAGATTTCACTATATAATCAGATGACTGGTTTAGAAGATGTGAATTCGGCTGCGCATATAGGCAGAGCATACTATTACAAAGACGCCGCAAAGATTTTAATATCTGTTACAACTAATGCTGATAAATTATATGACTATTACGTTAATACTTTGCCGTTAGGCAGTTCGCCGAGATACACCATGTTAAGAAATGTAAGAATTGAATTGTCGTGGGTGGAGTACGCATTTTCCAATAATTTAATTTACATTGCAGAAATGGATTCCATAGATGAAAGTGCTTTCAGCGGTTCCGATGCAACATATGTTGTTATTAAAACGCTTATGGAGGATGCACTGGTAATTATGGGGATCGATGGACCGACAATTAATGCTATATTTGGAGCTGCTATAGATGAATATTTAAAGGGAGATGTGTGTGCTGAATGTAATACAGATAGGGCGTTCGTTGATATAAAGTTAGGTGGGTATAACTACAGAAACTTTGACCTTGCGGATCCAGGGATTGCTGTAGTGTTTCAAATTGATACGGCAAATTCTGGGGCGGCAGTAAATGGTGTATATAAATATCGAAATTCTGTGGTATATCAAACGCTGGTCTATTCATATAACGACAGCACCATTCCTTATGCATTTTTCTATTATAACACTACACCTGATACAAGCTTTACTTTTAATATTACGATGCCATGACTGCGGGGGGGAAGGGCATGAAAAGATTCTATATTGCAGGGGCGGTCATAGGAGTGTTACTTCTATTTATATTCATCCCTCTCGGCATATGGTACAGCGAAACATACGACAGCGCACAGCTGTTGAAGAAAGAGTGGGATAATATACACGATGCAAGCATCATGTGGCACAAAGGTGAGATCGTTCATGTTGCACAGCACGACAATGACTTTATCGTATATCTTGATCCGGCTGGCACTGGAAATGTGGATTACTTAATTGAATTCTTAGTTGATCAAGATACTGAGCTTTATGGAGAAATAGACGGTATGAAGCTGGACGATATGATCAAGGAACTGAAACCTGGCGCATTTGTGAAGGTCAATTATTACAACAAGGAAACAGATATGCTGGTGAGCGGACATAAAATTTATGTGGCGTATGCTGTGAGTGTCATTGAAGAGGTCGATAATGATTAAAAATAGCCCGGAAGCTTAAGCTTAAGCTTCCGGGCATATTTTACGCGGTTATTAGTTGCCGTACTTGACGGTGGAAACCTTAACACCGGGGCCCATGGTGGAAGCGACGGTGCAGGAGCGGATATACTGACCCTTAGCAGCGGCGGGCTTAGCCTTCACGACAGCCTTCATCAGGGTGTCCATGTTCTCAGCCAGCTTCTCGGTGCCGAAGGACACCTTGCCGATGGGGCAGTGGATGATGTTGGTCTTGTCCAGACGGTACTCGACCTTACCGGCCTTGATCTCCTTGACAGCAGCGCCAACGTTGGGGGTGACGGTGCCAGCCTTGGGGGAGGGCATCAGACCCTTGGGGCCCAGAACCTTACCCAGACGGCCAACGATACCCATCATGTCGGGAGAAGCAACGACCACGTCGAACTCGAACCAGTTCTCCTTGGTGATCTTCTCAACCAGCTCCATGCCGCCGACATAGTCAGCGCCAGCAGCCTTGGCCTCGTCAACCTTAGCGTCCTTGGTGAAGACCAGAACGCGACGAGTCTTACCGGTGCCGTTGGGCAGGACGACTGCGCCACGGACCTGCTGGTCAGCGTGACGGGAGTCAACGCCCAGCTTGATGTGCAGCTCGACGGTCTCGTCGAACTTAGCAGAGGAACCCTTGACAACCAGATCCAGGGCCTCGTTGGGATCATACTGAACAGAGCGGTCGATCAGCTTCGCGCTCTCCTGATACTTTTTGCCTCTAAACACTTTGTTAAATCCTCCTATATAGTGGTGATGCGGAATAATCCTCCCACATTTCCGGGATCTAAGCCCGGACAGCAATTATCAATTAGTCGACAATAGCGATGCCCATGGA